>JAIETY010000019.1 GCA_019744885.1 Sphingomonas sp. | reverse complement strand
AAATCGGGCGCGCTGTTCGTCGACCGCATCCTGCACACGCCGATGCGCTATCCGGCGAATTACGGCTTCATCCCGCACACGCTGTCGCCCGACGGCGACCCGCTTGACGCGCTCGTCGTCGCGCGCTCGCCGTTCATCCCGGGCTGCATCGTGCGGGTGCGCCCGATTGCGGTGCTCCACCTCGAAGACGAAGCCGGCGGCGACGAAAAGCTGCTGACGGTGCCGGTCGACGGCACTTTCCCTTATTATGCCAAGGTCGACGAGCATCACGATCTGCCCGAGATCGTGATGCAGCAGATCGAGCATTTCTTCACTCATTACAAGGATCTGGAACCCAGGAAATGGGTGCGGATCGGCAAATGGGGCAATGCCGAAGAAGCGCGGCGGATCATCGTCGAAGCGATCGAACGCGCCAAGCAAAACAAGGCCGACTGAGCGTTATTGGCCGGGGCGCTCGTCTGCCAGGGCAGCGAGCGCCTCGCCCTCCAGCCGCCACAGCCGCCATTCGGGCTGGAGCCTCGCGCCGAGCCGGTCATAGAATCGCTGGCCGCCGGTGTTCTCGGTGAGCACCTGCCAGTCCATCCACGCACAGTCCCGCGCAATCGCCTCGGCGGCCAGCGCGCGCATCAAGGCTTCGCCCGCGCCCGATCCGCGCGCCTCGGCATCGACGAACAGGTCCTCCAGATAAAGGATCGGCTGGACCATCCAGAAATTGAAGCTGAGGAACCACAGCGCGACGCCAACGATCCGCGCGTCGACCACCGCGACATGCGCAAAGCCGCGCGGCGTGGCGCCGAACAGCGCATCGCGTAGCGCCGCCGGCCCCGCCGTCACCCAGTCGACATGCCCGACATGCCGCCCGAAGCCGAGCAGCAGCGCATGGATCGCGGCGACATCGTCAGCGGTCGCGCGCCGCACCACCGCCGTCACGGCGCGGCCGCGAAATCGGTCAGCGCGTCGCCCGCCATGCGGCAGATGCGCCAGTCGTCCATCACGCTCGCGCCCATTGCCTTGTAGAATTCCTGCGCCGGGGTGTTCCAGTCGAGCACCGCCCATTCGAACCGCCCGCACCCGCGCTCGACGGCAATCTGCGCGAGGCGCTTGAGCAAGGCTTTGCCGACGCCGGTCCCGCGCGCTTCAGGCGTGACGTAGAGATCTTCGAGATACAGCCCGCGCCACCCGGTCCAGGTCGAAAAATTGTGGAAGAACAGCGCCAGGCCAACCGGCGCGCCGCCCGCTTCGGCGATCAGCGCTTCGGCGGCGGGCGGGGTCGAAAACAGCGCCTGATGCAGCAGTTCCTCGGTCGCCACCACCTTGTCGAGTTCGCGCTCATACTCGGCCAGCTCGCGCACGA
Source organism: Sphingomonas sp. (assembly GCA_019744885.1). Taxonomy (GTDB): domain Bacteria; phylum Pseudomonadota; class Alphaproteobacteria; order Sphingomonadales; family Sphingomonadaceae; genus Sphingomonas. The sequence continues at coordinate 12,398 of JAIETY010000019.1, read as the reverse complement.
AATGCAGGATGGTGCCGACGTCGGCGGGTTCGGCGAAACGGATGACAGTCATGCAGCAGCCTCGGTCTGGGGGGCAGGCGCAATGCTACCGCGCACGGCGACAAGGCAGCCGATAATGATCAGCCCCGCCCCGCCAACGGTATAGCCCGACACCTGCTCGTTGAAGACGATGTAGCCCAAAATCGCGGCCCAGATGAAGGCGGTATATTCGACCATCGACAGCAGCTGCGCTTCGGCGCGGCCATAGGCCCAGGCGAGCGCAAATGCCGACGCCGAACCAATCACTGCCGACGCCACCACCCACGGCAATTGCGCCACGCTCGGCCAGGTCGCCAGCCACGGCGCGCCAACGAGCATCAGCGCGCCGATGACGAGGCTGGTGAACAGGGTCACTTCAAGCGGACTCGCGATTTGCGCTTGCTGCCGCAGCAGGATCAGGCTCCCTGCGTAGAGCACCGAGGCCAGCACCACCGCCCCCGACCCCAACAGCAGTTCGGGCGAACTCTCGCCGCGCGACTGGCCCAGCGCAATCACCAGCACACCGCCGCTTGCCACCAGCGAACCGAGCACCGCGCCGCGCCCGATCTGCTCCTTCAGGAACAGGCCCGCCAGAAACAGCGCGATCAGTGGCGCAAGGAACGTGAGCGCCACTGCCTGCGCCATCGGCACACGCACCAGCCCCCAGAAGAACAGCAGCACCGACAGCCCCGCCGCCAGCCCCCGCGTGATATGGAGCTTGAGCGCCGCCCCACCCGGCCAGCGATGCCCGCGCGCGACGAACACCGCGCCGGTCAGCGCCACCCCCGCCACCGACCGCCACAACACCGCGCTATAGGCGCCGCTCTGCAGCGACAGATATTTCATCAGCGCATCCATGATCGAATAGCTGAAGATACCCAGGCACGCGACGGCGAAGGCGGTAACGGGGGAAGTCTTGGTCGACACGAGGCGTGGGCTACACGTCGATCGCGGCGGGCGCTATCCTCCGGCACGACAATATGCCCCGTGCGATACACGCATTGCACGACTATGCTGTGCCCATGCCGATATCGCTTCGCTTGCCCGCCGATGTAGAAGACCGCCTCGCCGCGTTATCGGCACCAACGGGGCGATCAAAGACGTTTTACGCCACCGAGGCGATTGTCGAACACATCGATGATCTGGAGGATGCTCATCTATCCGCCGAAGTCCTTGCGCGCGTGCGTGCCGGGGTCGACGCACGCATTCCATTGAGTGCATTGCTGGTCGACTATGGCCTGGCAGATTGAGTTTGCCGACCGCGCCGCCAAGCAGCTTCGCAAGCTCGATCCGCTCGTCGCCAAGCGCATCCTGACTTTCCTGCGCGACCGCGTCGCGCCGCTCGACGACCCGCCCAGCATCGGCGAGGCCCTGCGCGGCAACGAGCCAGGCGATTTCTGGAAGTATCGTGTGGGCGACTGGCGGATTATCGCCGATCTGGATGACGGCGTGCTGCTGATCACTGTGGTCCGGCTCGGCAACCGACGCGATGTTTACCGGCGGCGATCGAGTCGCAGCGGCAATCGCCCTGATCGCAGCCCTTCGGCGTGGATTTTCAGTTTCCGGCAGCCTGACGTGCGGCGGGCATCGCTCTGGTGGCGCGATTTGGGCCGCAGGCAGGCGGCGCTTCCCGAGAAACTTTCCTCGAACGACCCGCAGCGCATCGGCAAGCAAGTTCTTTAAAGACGATCCGCATGCTGGGTACGCGATTGCAACGATCGCTTGCCTACTCCCGCAAGCCGGCCCGGTCGGTCGGTCGTTGATTTGCCAAACAGGCTGCGCAGGGGAACTCAACCGCCGCACTATGCGCAAAATGGGGGCTCTATTGTCCAATTTATGTGACGTCCAAATGTCTTGACATTTGTCTCGTAGTTGCAATATATTGCACGAATTGGGCAAGCTCCTCGCGCGTCAGGGCTAATTGGCTCGCTAGTTTGAGCGCCATCGTTTTTGCAAAGAGAGAGTTATTGACGATGCAATAAGGGACAGATCGATGGGGGGGGACCCCAGGAGACCACACATGCTTTACATTCTCAGTGTTCTTGTTTTCTTTGCAGCAACCGTGTCGGTCTTTTGGGTAATCTACGGTACCTTGATACCAGCGTTACCAAAAATGATAAAATTGCTCACATCAAGATCAACTGCTCATCTCTTGCAGTATGACTATCACGAAATTCAAAGATGATTGCTTACGACTGCATCACGCCATTGCAGAGATAAGTGATTTTATGTTCGATACTGTCACAAACCGTTCGAAGCGCGCGATCCAATGACGAAAGATGACGTCGTCGTGGCCTTCCTCTCCAAATTATGAGCTTTAGAGCGGCGCCGTAGATTGGTGATTTGCCCGCCGCAAACCCTGTCGCCTAACGCAACCGCATCTGATCGCCTTCAATGCTGACGCTTTGCAGTTGCCGCAAATAGGTGTGGCCGAGCAGCGAGATGTCGGCGCCTTCGATCACCACGGCATGGACATTGTTGGCGCGTTTGCCGTCGAGCACGATTGTATCGATATACACTTCCTGCCCGCGCAGATCGCCACCGGCGCCCTTGCCGATCACCTCATATTGCGACGGGTCGAAATTGACATTGGCCTGCCGCGCATCGGCTTCGCTCAGCGCGACGGTGTCGGCGCCGGTATCGACGACGAAGTGCAGCGGCATGCCGTTGACTTCGGCAATCGCGACGAAATGGCCACCGGGCGAGCGATCGAGCACGGTTTCGGTCGGGTGATCGATCGGCGGCGCGGTGACCGTCGGCGAGGCCGATCCGCTGCGCGCAAGCGTGGGTGGCGCCGCCGCAGGTGCTCGGCGGGGCCCGGCCGGGATCATCAGGCCAAAGGCTGTGCCGAGCAGCAGCACGAGGACGAGAGCAAAACGCATCCTGCTTTTCCTAGCCGCGCGGCGTTAGAATGCGGCTAATCGAGATGGCAAAGAAAGTATGGAGGGCGCGCGGATCAGTGCCCGCTCGCGAGTTTCAGCCCGACGATGCAGAGGATCAGCCCCACCAACAGCAGACCGCGAATGATCGTTAGTGTCTCCGCCCCCGTCGCGACACCGACCAGCACGGTACCAATCGCGCCGATCCCGACCCAGACCGCATAAGCCGTGCCGAGCGGAATCGTCTTGGCGGCGCGCTCCAGCAGCCCGAAGCTCAAAAACGCACAGACGAAAAAACCCGCGTTCCAGCCCAGGTTACGAAAGCCGTCGGCGTAGCGCAGGCACGTCGTAAAGCCGACCTCAAACAGGCCCGCCAGCACCAGCACCACCCACGCCATTCTATTCGGCAGCCACCGCCTGTGCCGGGTTGGCGGATTCGAGCTCGGCGGCCTTGGCTTCGACGAGCTTGACGATGTGGTCGATCATATCGGCGCTTTCAACCGTGTGATCGGTCACGCCTGACAGATACACCATGTGCTTGCCATTGCCGCCACCCGTCAGGCCGATATCGGTCTCGCGCGCTTCGCCGGGGCCGTTGACGACGCAGCCAAGCACCGACAGCGACATCGGCGTGCGGATATGCTGGAGCTTTTCCTCAAGCGCCTGCACGGTGCGGATAACGTCAAAGCCCTGTCGCGCGCACGACGGGCACGACACCACGCGCACCCCGCGATTGCGGATGCCGAGCGCTTTCAGGATTTCGAAGCCGACGCGGACTTCTTCCTCGGGCTCGGCCGACAGCGAGACGCGGATCGTGTCGCCGATGCCGTACCAGAGCAGCGATCCAATGCCGATCGCGCTCTTCACCGTGCCGCCGACGAACCCGCCCGCTTCGGTAATGCCAAGGTGCAGCGGGCAATCGACGACTTCGGCGAGCTGTTGGTACGCCGCCACCGCCAGAAACAGGTCGGACGCCTTCACTGCGACCTTGAATTCGTGGAAGTCATGATCCTGCAGCAGCTTGATGTGGTCGAGCGCGGATTCGACCAGCGCTTCCGGGCAAGGCTCGCCGTACTTCTCGAGCAAGTCCTTTTCGAGGCTGCCCGCGTTCACGCCGATGCGGATCGCGCAGCCATTGGCCTTCGCCGCATTGACGACTTCGCGCACCCGGTCAGCCGAGCCAATATTGCCGGGGTTGATACGCAGGCAGGCGGCGCCCGCGTCGGCGGCTTCGAGCGCGCGCTTATAGTGGAAATGAATATCGGCGACGATCGGCACCCGGGCGGCACGCGTAATCTGCTTGAGCGCCGCGGTCGATTCCACATCGGGGCACGACACGCGGATGATGTCGACCCCGGCGTCTTCGCAGCGCCTGATCTGGTTGATCGTTGCCACCGGATCGGAGGTCAGCGTGTTGGTCATCGTCTGCACCGTCACGGGGGCGCCGCCGCCGACGGGAACATTGCCGACCATGATCTGGCGGCTTTCGCGCCGAGTGATATCGCGCCACGGACGAAGAGACATGCGAAGAGTTCCTTGATCTGGTTCAGCGCGATATAGCGATGCCCGCGCGGCACGTCGATATGATAGCAGCGCGCGTGAATGATGGCGGCGACATTTGATGCCTGCCCCGTGGAGAGTGATTTGGGTCGGCATTACGGGATGGACTGGCTGCGCATCGGCGCCTTCGGTCTGCTTATCTTCTACCACATCGGCATGGTGTTCGTCCCGTGGGGATATCACGCCAAGACCGCGCATCCGATCGATTGGGTGACGGTCCCGATGCAGGCGCTCAATGCGTGGCGGCTGTCGCTGCTGTTCGTCGTCTCGGGCTTCGCCAGCCGCGCAATTTTCGCGGGCAAGCCGGCCGCAGGGTCCTTTGCCTGGGGCCGCACCAAGCGCCTGCTGCCGCCGATTCTGTTTGCCATGGCCGTGATCAACACCCCCCAACCCTGGGTCGAGCTGACCACTCAGCATGCGTATAAAGGCGATTTCTGGCATTTTCTGACGACGGACTATTTCCACATCCAAAAGATCAGCGGCATCGCCGTGCCGACGTGGCAACACCTGTGGTTCGTCGTGTATCTGTGGGCGTATACCGTCGTGCTCGCGCTGATATTGTTGGTGGTGCCGACGCGGTGGCAAGCGGCGATTGAACGCGTGTTGAGCTATGCCCTTACTGGCCCGTTGATCGTGATCGTCCCGGTCGCGCTGCTGATCGCGCAATGGCTTTGGGTTTATCCCGGCGCGTCCGAAACCCATGCCTTTTTCGATGATCTGCCCGCGCACCGGGTCTTTTTCGCGATGTTCCTGTTCGGGTTCATGCTGGCGGGCAACGACCGGCTGTGGCGCGCGATCCGGCGCTGGTGGCCGGTCGCGGCGGTGCTGGCAGTAAGCGCCTATGCGATCGTCGCGGGTATCGAGACCGCCTATCTCAAGACGCCGATTACCGGGGATGTCTGGTATTGGTTCGGCATGGTGCGCGCGGTGCAGGCGTGGACGTCGATCGTCGCGCTGATCGGGATGGCTGATCGTTGGCTCAACCGCGATCACCCCTGGCGCGCGATGCTCAACGAAGCGGTATTCCCCTTCTACATCATCCACCAGACGGTGATCGTGCTGGTCGCGGGCGCGCTGCTCGGCGTCGGGATCGGGCCGCTCGCGGAGTTCGCGGTGCTGCTGGCGGCGACCGTTGCGGGGTGCTGGCTGTTCTACCGGATCGGGCGCGAGATCGACTGGTTGCGTCCCCTGATCGGTCTGCGCGCACGCAAGCCGATGCAGCAAGCCGCGTAGCGCGTGCGCTGCGCAGCCCTCACCCGTTCGTTTCGAGCGAAGTCGAGAAACAGGCGACAAGCGGCGCGCAAGGTGTCTCGACTTCGCTCGACACAAACGGGAAGGGGTTTAGGTCAAACCCGAACCGCCGTGCTTTAGGATTTTGCCATGACCCAATGGACTCTGATGATCCACGGCGGCGCGGGCATTCTTCGCCCCGATACGCTCGCCGCCGATCAGGCTGAGGGCGCCCGCGCCGGGCTGAATGCCGCGCTCGATGCCGGATCAGGCGTGCTGGCAAACGGCGGCAGCGCGCTCGACGCGGTCGAGGCAGCGGTGCGGGTGCTTGAGGATGACCCGCATTTCAACGCGGGGCGCGGCGCGGTGCTCAGCTTCGACGGCTGCGTCTGCCTCGATGCAGCGATCATGGACGGCAGCGGGCGCCAGGCGGGCGGCGTCACCGGAGTCAGCGCGGCCAAAAACCCCGTCAGCCTCGCCCGCCGCGTGATGACCGCCACCCCGCATGTGCTGCTCAGCGGCAGCGGCGCCGACCAGTTCGCGCGCGAGCAAGGCGTCGAGCAAGCCGATGAAAGCTGGTTCGCCACCCCCGAACGCCGCCGCCAGCTCGAGGAATTGCGCGCGCGCGTCGATGGCTGGTTCGATGCCGAGATGAAATACGGCACCGTCGGCGCAGTCGCCTGCGACACCAACGGTCATGTTGCCGCCGCCACCTCGACCGGCGGCGTCACCGGCAAGCGCTGGGGACGGATCGGCGATACGCCCTTGGTCGGCGCGGGCACTTACGCCGACGACCGCGCCTGCGCCGTCTCCGCCACCGGATCGGGCGAATATTTCATCCGCGCCGGTGTCGGCCATGAAATCGCCGCGCGGATGCGCCTGACCGGGGAAGATGTCGCGACCGCGACCGCCGCCGTGCTCGCCGATGTGCAGGCGCTCGGCGGCACCGGCGGGGTGATCGTCGCCACGCCCCAAGGCCAGGCGCATTGGGCGTTCACGACGCCCGGCATGTTCCGCGGCCAAACCGACGCATCAGGACACCGCGCGGTCGCCATTTTCGGCGACGAACAGGGCGCGAGCGGCTAGACCAAGCGCCATGATTCGCGCCCTCACCACCACGCTTGCCGCTGTCGCCGCGTTCGCTGCCACCCCGGCCCTGGCCTATGGCCAGTTCGGCCACAACACGATCGCGCAGATCGCGATGGCCAATGTCTCCCCTGCGACCGCTGCCAAGGTGCGCGTGCTGCTCGCCCGGTCGAGCGCGCTCGCGACCCCGCAGTGCCCCGCGGGCACGGTCGAGGATGCGAGCGTCTGGGCCGATTGCGTGCGCGCCAAATATCCGCTGCGCTTCGGCTATGCGTCGAGCTGGCATTATCAGACGCTCGACATTTGCGGGACATTCGACCTGAAAGCCGCGTGCCGCGACGGCAATTGCGTGTCGGCGCAAGTCGATCGCGATGTGAAGCTGCTCCAAGCGAAGGACACGCCGCTGCCCGAACGCGTGCAGGCGCTGGCGTTACTCATCCACTTCACCGGCGACATGCACATGCCGCTGCATTCGGGATCGCATAATGATTCGGGCGGCAATGCAGTGAAGGCCGCCTATGGCATTTACGCGCCCGACCGGCTCAACCTGCACGGCATCTGGGACGGACAACTTGCCGAGCGCGCGATCACCGACGGGCCCAATCTTGTCCGGCGCTATACCGCGACCGAAGCCGCGCCGTTGCAGGCCGGAACGACCGAAGACTGGAGCCGCGAAAGCTATGACATCGCCCGCACCATCGCTTATCCGAGCGCGACCGGCGACAAACCGTGTGTCACGCCGACGGCGCGGGTGACGCTCGACGAAGCGACAATCGCGCGACTGGTGCCGGTGCAGCGCCTGCAAGTTCAGCGCGCCGGGCTGCGGCTCGCGCGGCTGCTCGATGAGGCGTTCGCGGGCTAGCGCATATCTTAAACTGGCTAGCATCCCAACCCAAATCCTCCCCCGCCAGGGGGAGGTGGCGCCGAAGGCGACGGAGGGGGAGGTCGGCGGCGTCCCCTCAAATTGAGCGGCGTGCTTCCTCCCCCTCCGTCAGCTCCGCTGACACAGGGTCGGGTCGCCCGTGCCCCCGGCACGGGCTTGGATTGCCGGGGGCAATCCAACCTGACCCTCCCTTGCGGGGGAGGATTGCGACGGCGGCCATTACCCCGGTCGGCTCCGTTCCGCCCTACCGCTTGGCTTTCACAAATCCCGCAATCGCGTCCACCACGCCCGCGTCGACCGGCAGATCGGGCTTCCCATAGCTCGCCAGATTGGCGGCAGTATCGCCATCGACGCCGATATTCTTCAGGACGTGGTTCACCCCCGGTACCAGCACCAACGCCGCATCGGGCCGTGCCGCCGCCAGCGCGCGCGCATCGCCTTCGCCGATTTGCAGATCCTTCAACCCCTGCACGATCAGCATCGGACGTTTGAGCTGCGCCGCTAGCACGACCGGCTTGTAGGCGAAGAGATCGATCAGATAGCCCTGCACTTGTGGCGCGAAGAGATTGGCGAGCGCCGGATGCAGCGTGCTCACATCGACGCGCTGCCCTTTCTCTAGGCTGTCGAGTGCCGCCTCGGCCTGCGGCAGGATCGGCGCATTGGCGGGGTTGGCGCGTAGCTGGTCGCGAATGACGGTCCCGAGCGGGCGACCCGCTGCGGAGACGAGGATGTGCCCGCAAATCCCGTCGCCCTCGCCCGCCGCGAGCACCACCAGCCCGCCTTCGCTATGGCCGAGCAGCCAGACGCACGGCGCGCCGGTCGCCGCCCGCGCCGCCGTCACCCAGGCGCGGACATCATCGGCATAGCCCGCGATCGTCACGTCATTGCCGTTGGCGACCGCGCCCTTGCTGGCGAACTGGCCGCGCTTGTCGATCCGCACGCTGGCAATGCCTTTGGCCGCCAGCGCTTCGGCAATCAGCTTGTACGGCTGGCCCTTCACCCCGAGCGGGTTGTTGCCGTCGCGATCGGTCGGCCCCGAACCGGGGATGATTAGCACCACCGGTCCCGCCGCGTCGGGCTTGAGCAACGTGCCGTGCAGCGCACCGATCGGACCTGGGGCGGTGATCTCGCTGCTGGTCTGGGCGAAGGCCGGAGAGGCCAAAGCCAGCGCCAATATGCTCGCCAAAATGCGCATCATGTGTCCTTCTCAATCACTCTCACTGGCCTTGGGCGGCCGCCCGCGTTTCGCCGCCACCGGCGCCGCCAGCTTCACCCCGCGCCGCGCCAGCGCCTCGCGCAACAGGCATTCGACCTGGGCATTGACGCTGCGCAGATCACCCGCAGCACTGCGCTCGATCGCCGCGAACAGCGCGGGATCGAGGCGCAGCGCAAAGGCTTTCCTGGGCAGCGGATCGGCCATGATTACTGGTAGAGCGACCCGGCATTGACCACCGGCTGGGTGTCGCGTTCGCCGCACAGCACGACCATCAGGTTCGACACCATCGCCGCGCGGCGTTCGTCATCGAGCTCGACGACATTCTTCTCGCTCAGCATGTCGAGCGCCATTTCGACCATGCCGACCGCGCCTTCGACCAAGGTCTTGCGCGCGGCGACCACGGCTTCAGCCTGCTGGCGGCGGAGCATCGCGCCCGCAATTTCCTGTGCATAGGCCAGATGGGTGAAGCCGCATTCGTCGACGCTGATCCCCGCGACCGCGAGCCGTTCCATCAGTTCGCTGCGCAGTTCAGCCCCGACCTGGTCATGATTGCCGCGTAGCGTGATTTCCTGATGGGTGAAATCATCATAGGGATAGCGCGAGCCGATCGTGCGCACGGCGGCCTCGATCTGGACCATCACGAACGCCTTGTAATCATCGACGTCGAACAGCGCCTGGGCGGTGTCGGTCACCCGCCACACGACTTGCGCCGCCATTTCGATCGGGTTGCCGCGCAGATCATTGACCTTGATCTTGTCCGAAATCAGGTTGTTCGCGCGCAGCGACACTTTCTTCTTGCCCATCCACGGCAGCACCCAGCGCAGGCCGGTCGAACGGTCGCTGCCTTTGTACGATCCGAACAGGGTGATGGCGGCAGCCTGATTGGGCTGGAGCATGTAAAAGCCCGGGGACACCAGCGCGAAGATGATCGCGCCGACGATGATCAACGTCAGACCGAGCATCGGGTTGGTCTCCATCCCCAGCGCGCCCACGACGATGGCCGCGAGCGACACCAGCATCACCACCAGCATCAGATAGCCGCTCGACGCGCTCGCCGGCACCTCGCGACTGCGCGTCAGATCGCCCATTTGAGTCGACTCACTCATTCTTGCCTCCCGCAAAATAGCGATATCATATTTATATTATTTTGGATGAGCCGCAAGCGGATTCGGCAAGCCACTGGCGCGGCATGCAAAAGGGCGGCAGTGCGCATCGCACCGCCGCCCCGGTCATGGAAGTGGGTGGAGACCGAGGTGAGTCGATGGCGGCGTAGCAAATCCTCCCCCGCCAGGGAGGGTCGGGTTGGATTGCCCCCGGCAATCCAAGCCCGTGCCGGGGGCACGGGCGACCCGACCCTGTGTCAGCGCAGCTGACGGAGGGGGAGGAAGCACGCCGCTCAATTTGAGAGTGCGCCGCGGTCCTCCCCCTCCGTCGCCTTCGGCGCCACCTCCCCCTGGCGGGGGAGGATTTTTCGGTGCAACCCTTAGCTCAGCACAATCGTCACTGCGCGGCGGTTCTGTGCCCAGCTGCCTTCGTCCGATCCGAGCGCAATCGGGCGTTCCTTGCCATAGGAGATCGTCGTCAGCCGCGACGGATCGATGCCGCGCGCCGCGAGATAGTTCTTCGCGGCGGTCGCGCGCCGATCACCCAGTGCGAGGTTATACTCGCGTGTCCCGCGCTCGTCGCAATGCCCCTCGATCGTCGCGCGCGCATTGGGATATTTGAGCAGCCACGCCGCTTGCGTATCGAGAATCGCGCGCGATTCGGGATCGATGTCGAACATGTCGGTCGCGAAGTGAATCGTGTCGCTCGTCACTGAGCGTTTGAAATCCGCTGCCGAGCCCGGAACCACCGTGTCGGTCACCGTCGATCCGGTGCCCGGGTTGGTCTGCTGCGGCGGCGCTTCGGTGCTTGGCCCCAGGGTCGCGATATCCTTGGGCTTGCTCGCGCAGCCCGCAACGGCGATCAGCGCGGCGGTAAACATCAACTTGGTCGTCAGCTTGGCCATGGTGCTTCTCCTTCGAGCGATTATCCCCGCTTTTGGTCGTCCACAGTCTTGCGACTGCTTATGGTGATTTCGTGGCGGCTTAGGGGCGTAACGGCCCCCAGCCGGGATCGGACCCGTCGAGCGGCGTCGGCACTTGGCGCAGGTTGACCCCAGTCAGATCGACCGACCAGAGATCAGCCTTGCCCGATGCCCCTTGCGACGCGCGGAAGAACATCAGCACGCGGCCATTGGGCGACCAGCTCGGCCCTTCGTCCTGCCAGTCGTCGGTCAGCAATTTCTCGCCGCTGCCATTGGGGCTCATGATGCCGATGCGGAAATTGCCGCTGACGCGCGTGAACGCGATCAAATCACCGCGCGGGCTCCACACCGGCGTGGCATAGCGGCCGCCACCAAAGCTGATCCGGCGCTGATTGCCGCCATCGGCATCCATCACATACAGCTGCTGCCCGCCCGACCGGTCGCTTTCGAACACGATCTTGCTGCCATCGGGCGAATAGCTGCCGCCGGTGTCGATCCCCGGCGCGTTGGTCAGCCGCTGCGGCGTCCCGCCCGCGCTCGACACGCGGTAGATATCGGTATTGCCGCCGGTCGCCATCGAAAACAGGATGTAGCGGCCATCAGGCGAGAAGCGCGGGGCAAACGTCGTGCTGACATTTGCCACCACCAATCGCTGCCGCCCGCTGCCGACATCATAGACATAGACAGCGGGGCGATCGCCGACGAAGCTCATATAGACGATCGACTGCTGGTTGGGCGCGAAACGCGGCGTCAGCACGATCGACTGGCCGTTGGTCAGAAAACGGTGGTTGGCGCCGTCCTGGTCCATGATCGCGAGCCGCTTGATCCGGCGTCCCTTGGGGCCGGTTTCGGAGACATAGACGACGCGGCTGTCGAAATAAGGCCCTTCGCCCGTCAGCCGGGCATAGATGGTGTCGGCGCATTTATGCGCGGCGCGGCGCCAGTCGGCGGGGGTCACGACAAACCCTTGCCGCGCAAGTTCAGCCCGCGCCGAGACATCGTAGAGATAGCAGCCGACGGTCAGCGTGCCGTCGCCATTCGCCTTGACGAACCCCTGCACCAGCGCCTGCGCGCCGGTACCGCCCCAATAATCGAACTGCGGGGCGGTGACTTCACCATAAGCAACCGGCTTCAGCCGATCGGGGCCAAGCGGATTGAACAGCCCCGAATCTTTAAGGTCCGCCGTCATCACATCGGCGAGCTGGCGCCCGAGCGCATCGGTGCTGCCCGCCGCCGTCGCCACCGCCGCATTGGTCGGCATCGCCGGAATCGCGATTGGCAGCGGCGCCGAAATGCCGCCGGTCACCGATACTTCGAGCGGTGGCGGCGTCTGGTCACCCGGCGCGGTCTGACCCGGCGGCGGGGCAGGCACCGTCTGGGCAAGGACCGGCATGCCGCCCAGCGCCGCGACCGCAAACCAACAAAGCATCGAGCGTGGGGTCATGGTCATCCTCACCGGAGTTGCCAGTTATAGTTGATGTTGTTCCAGCCGCCATTGGC
>JAIETY010000215.1 GCA_019744885.1 Sphingomonas sp. | reverse complement strand
CTCCCGCCGTGCTTCGCGTTCGTCGACCGATCCCTTGGCGAGGCTGAGCGCCTTCAGGCTCAGGATCGGGAAGACGCAGGGCATGATGTTGAGGATCAGCCCGCCCAAGATCGCGCCGCCCAGCGCAATCAGCGTCGCCACGAGAACGCCGTTTTGCGCCCCGGCTGATTGTCCTGATCCGCCGCTGGCACTGGGCACCGCGCCTGCGGTTGCGGACAGCGAGACGGCCTTCTGCGGGCCGATTCGGAGGATGCCGTCGATCGGACCCGCTCCCGGCTTGAGCAGCTCGGTTGAAATCACCAGTCGATCACCGTCGCGCACCACTTTCTGGGGGGCGGCGTAATTCAGGCGATCTGCCGTGGTCGGAAAGAAGTAAGCCTGATCGAGCGGCGCGCTTGCGGGATAGGGAATGCCGATCCGCAACCCCTTGCCATCAATCTGATAGGTCGCGGCCATGCCGATCGGCTTGGGGATCGCCTGCCGATAGCGATCGAACTGGGCGAGCCGCTCGGGCGCAATCGCGCCATCGCCCACCGTCAGGTCGAGCGACAGTTCGCCCGCCTCGGGCTGACAGATTTCCTCGGTGCAGACCAGATATTGCGTCTTGAGCTTGATCGGCAGCCTGGTGCCCGGCGTCGCGCTGGCGGGGACGTTCAGCGTGATGAGCAACGTAAAATGTTGCTCGAACACATAGTTCATCAGCCCGGCGATCAGCAGCGTCGTCGGCACCGGGTAGCGTGGCGCCTCCGCGGTGACGCCTGCGGGCAGCGTCCAGTCGAGCTTGGCGGGGAAGCCCGCATCGCCCGGATTCTGCCAATAACCGTGCCAGCCGGGCTGCGGTGTCGCGTCATAGGCGAGCGTCACGGTCTTGCCCGGCGCGGGCGTATCGCTTTCGGCGATCAGCTTCAGCGCGATATGCGGCCCCTTTGAATAGGGGTCGGGTGCCTGCGCTGCGGCGGGGGCAATAACGCCCAGCCAAAGCAGCACCGTCACAATAGCGAAACCAAGAGCGCGCATCCGCTGATCCTTGTGAAGTCCTCGCGCGCCGGTGCATAGCCGGGTCGCGGGAGCAATGCACCCGACACGCGAGGGGAGTGTTATGAAGATTGCTGCCACGTTGTTCGCGAGTGCGCTCGCATTAGTTACACCTGCCGCACTTGCTCAGGACGTGCCCGCACCGTCGGCGCCCGCAGCCCCCGTCGCAAAGCCCGCGCCCAAGCTGATCGTCGTCATCTCGGTCGATCAATTTTCGGCCGATTTGTTCGCCGAATATCGCAACCACTTCACGGGCGGCTTCAAGCGCCTGCTGACCGGCGCGGTATTTCCGAGCGGTTACCAAAGCCATGCCGCGACCGAGACCTGCCCCGGCCATTCGACGATCCTGACCGGCATGCACCCGTCGCGCACCGGCATCATCGCCAACAACTGGACCGACCTGAAGACTGCGCGCACCGACAAGGTGGTTTACTGCGCCGAGGATGAGTCGGTCCCCGGCTCGACCTCGCTCGCCTATACCGTGTCCGACAAGCATTTGCTGGTGCCGACGCTCGGCGAGCGGATGAAGACCGCCAATCCGACAACGCAAACCGTGTCGGTCGGCGGCAAGGACCGCGCGGCGGTGATGATGGGCGGCCACAAGGTTGACGAGCTTTGGTGGTGGGACGGCAAGAAATTCGCGAGCTACGCCGGGCGCATAACCCCGCAATCGGTCGCGCGCGTCAACGCAGGCGTCGCTGACAAGATCGCTGCGGGCCAACTACCACTCGAGGAGCCCGACTATTGCGTTAGTCGCAACCGTGCGGTCGCAATCGGCGCGGGCAAGACCGTGGGCACTGGGCGCTTCGAGCGCGCACCTGGGGACACCCGCTCGTTCCGCGCTTCGCCCGAATTTGACGGTGCAGTGTTCAGCCTCGCCGCCGCGCTGGTGCAGGAGAAAAACCTCGGCAAGGGCGCCGCGACCGACATTATTTCGATCGGCGCGTCGGCAACCGATTATGTCGGCCACACCTATGGCACCGAAGGCAATGAAATGTGCCTGCAACTCGCCGCGCTCGACGAGACGATGGCCGATTTCTTCGACAAGCTCGATACGCTCGGACTCGATTATGAAGTCGTGCTGACCGCCGACCACGGTGGCCATGACTTGCCCGAGCGCAACCGCGACCATGCCGTGCCGGGCGCGGCGCGGATCGACCCCGGCTTCACCACCAAGGCAGTGAGCGACGCGATCGCGGCAAAGCTGAAGCTGACCGGCCAAGTGCTGTTCGGCGATTCGGGATCGGGCGATGTCTGGATCGACCCCAAGCTGACGGCGGCGCAGCGTGCGGCGGTGCTGAAGGAAGCGCTCGCGCTGTACCGCGCGCACCCGCAGGTCGCCGCCGCGCTCAGCCGCGCGGAAATCGAAGCCGCACCAGTCGCGACTGGCCCCGCCGAAACCTGGAGCCTCGTCGAACGCGCCAAGGCGAGCTTCCACCCGCTGCGCTCGGGCGACATTGTCGTCGCGCTGAAGCCGCGCATCACGCCGATCGCCGACCCGACGCGCGGCTATGTCGCGACCCACGGCAGCTTCTGGGATTATGATCGCCGCGTGCCGATCCTGTTCTGGCGCAAGGGGATGACGGGGTTCGAACAACCGCTGGCGGTCGAGACAGTCGACATCGCGCCGACCTTGGCGGCGACGATCGGGATGAAGCTCGCGGCCCCCGACATCGACGGGCGTTGTCTCGATCTCGATCCGGGGGTTGGGGATACCTGCCGGTAAGGCAAGGTGACTATGGGGCCGACCCATGATCCGTTCGTGCTGAGCTTGTCGAAGCACCGTCCTTCTTTTCGGCGCGGTCGCAAAAGAAGGGCAGCCCTTCGACAAGCTCAGGGCGAACGGGGCTGGATAATGGGACTTTCCTGAGGCGGTCCCGCCTCAACGCACCTCGAACGGCCGCACGCCCTTGCCCAGCACATTCGCCCCCAGCGCGAGCTGTTGGTGGCTCAAATCCGCCACAAACGCGGGCGAGCGCGTTTCGCCGGGGGCGAGGGTTGCGCGATTGCCCTCGACGCGCAGCCCCGCCGCCGAATAGGTCCGCGCTTCGGCCGCGACCGTGATGAACGCGGTCCAGTTTTCCTTGTTGCGGCCCTGCACGAAGACATTGTTGGCGATCAGGCCGGTGCCGCCTTCGGACAGGTCGATCATGTAATTGGTCTTGCGGCCCTGCGTATCGTCGAAGCTGTTGTCGGTGATCGACACGCGCGGGGTGCGCAGCTTGACGTAATGGCCGCCGCGCCCGCGCTCGAACCGGCTGCGCGTGACGGTGATCTGGCCCTTGTTGGCGAGATAGATGCTGTGCGCGCAATCGGGCGTCTGGTCGCACTGGCCCAGCCCGCTGAAGGTCGAGCGATCGATCGTGATCCGCTGGCCCGTAGGCTGGCCGCCGAGAATGCCTTCCTGGCTGTCGAGGAAGGTCGAATTGGTGACGGTCAGGTCACCCAGCTCAGTGCGGATGCCCGCGCCATTGCCGTCGCCGACATGGATGTTGCGAAAGATGATCCCGTCGACCACTGATCCGCTGCCGCGCAGCACCAGTGCCGCCTTGCCCTCGCACGCGACGCCGTCGAAAATCACCGTGCCGGGCTCGCGCGCCTTGAACGTCGCCTTGCCCCAGCTTTGCACCGCGCATTCGCGGTAGGTGCCCGGCGCGATCAGGATCGTCGACTGGGCGAATTGCCCGCGCGGGCCGGCGGCGGCGAGCGCATCGCTCAGATGCGCGAACCCCTGCCCGGTCTCGACGATCGTGAACGGCGCGGTGCCGCCTTGCGCGACGGCGGGGAAGGTGAGTGCAAGGGCGACGAACGGCAGGACGTGACGCATCTGGGGGCCTCCTCTGGCGGCGTTTGCGATGCACCCGATCAGTGATTCCGGGAAGGCTAATAGAGGGTTAACGCCCGCCCGCCCCGCTTCGGTACGATTGCGGCGCGCGTTAACCGGTGATTGTCAGCCCCGCCCAAAACCGCGACCTTTCGCGGCGCAACGACTCGCACCAGGGCGCGTGTTGCGGGAGGAATTTCATGACTCAGAGCAATCCAAATTATCCCATTGGAACAGCAAGTGTCAGCTTCTTTGATCCCAATGATGGGAACGTCCTAAACGTGCATGTCTTTTCGACCGACGGCTATAACATCACGCAGCGTTACATCCTCAGCAGCGGCGGTGGCTGGATGACCGGCGAGTTCAATCAACCCGGCAGCGCAGTGTCGGCAACCGCCTGGATCGACAGCGGCGGCGCGCATGTGCGCGTTTATTGCACCTTCGAAGACACCACGACCGAATGGTGCTATGATCCGGGTACCGGCTGGACCAAGGGCAGCTACACCAATATTTGACCGATCGGCTCCCGCTGTGCCCTAGGGACAGCGGGAGCCAGCCGTTGCCGGGTCGGCCCGTTCTCGCTAGCGAATGGGCGAGCTACCCTGACCCAATTGAGCACCGCGACGCGCATGGCGACGACCGAAATCTTCCTGATCGCGATGCTGATCATCCTGACCGTGCCCTATCTCGTCTGGCGGGTGTTGCGGACCGATTATTACGCGCCTTTGGTGGTGGTGCAGATCGTCGGCGGGATTCTGCTCGGGCCAGGTGTGCTGGGGGCGATCTTCCCTGGCTACTATGCCTTCGTTTTCTCGCCCGCCGTGATCGGATCATTGAACGGCATCGCCTGGTGGGCAGTCATGCTGTTCGTCTGGATCGCCGGGATCGAGCTCGAGCTGAGCCAGGTTTGGGCGCGGCGCGGCGAGACCGCGACGACCGCGACGCTCGCACTGGTGACCCCGCTCGCATTCGGCAGCCTCGCCGCGATCGCCATGCTCCAGCTCCCCGGCTGGATCGGGCCGAAGGGGACGCCGTGGCAAGTCGTGCTCGGCATCGGCATGGCCTGTGCGGTCACCGCGCTGCCGATCCTCGTGCTGTTCATGGAAAAGCTCGACATCCTGCGCCGCCCGCTCGGCCAGCGCATCCTGCGCTATGCGAGCGCGGATGACATCGCGATCTGGGGCGTGCTCGCGCTGATCCTGCTCGATTGGGAGCGGATCGGGCGGCAATTGGGGTTCCTGATCGGTTTTGCGGTGGCGACGCTGCTGATCCGGCGGCTGATGGCGCGGATACCCGAGGGCGACCGCTGGTATGTCAGCCTGATCTGGCTCGCGGCGTGCGGGTTCGCGGCCGATTGGGCGGGGCTGCACTTCATGGTCGGCGCGTTCCTGTCGGGCGCGGTGCTCGATGCCAAGTGGTTCGACCAGGCGCGGATGGACCAGTTCCGCAGCAGCGTGCTGATGGCGTTCATGCCGGTGTTCTTCCTGTCGACGGGGCTGAAGACGCAGTGGGACGTCGGCGGAGTCGCGGTGTTCGGCGCGGCGGCGCTGCTGCTGGTGGCGTCGGTCGCGGGCAAGCTGATCGGCATCCAGCTCGCCGGGCGGCTGCTGAAATGGGCGCCCGGTGAAGCCACGATCATCGGCTGGCTGCTGCAAACGAAGGCGCTGATCATGATCATCTTCGCCAACATCCTGCTCGATCGGAGCATCATCACAGGCACGACCTTCACCGCGCTGCTGCTGATGGCGGTGGCGAGCACGATGCTGACGGTCCCGATGGTCGCGCCGAGGCTGAAGCGGATGGCGGGGTTGGTGGAGCGAGTGGGGTAATTCCGAAACCTCCGTTCGTCCCGAGCGAAGTCGGGGGGCGGGCGTCAGGCGAGGCGGCCGCTCGCTTGGATCATTCACGACTAGCGCGGACTTCGGCTGCAGCGCAGACGACATCCTTTCGGATCAGACCACAAAGAAGTCCGAACCCGTCAAGCTTGGCGCGCCGAGCAGGGTGGCGAAGTGAACCGCCGCAGCGCTCCCGACACCGTCCGCATCATAATAGAGCGCACCCGACGTTGGATCATAGATGATCCGATCGTCAGCGTCCGCCGCAGCCGTACCGATGACGAAGGCGCCCCCAAGGCCCTCGGGGCCCGGCCTAAGGCCGACGAAGATCGCATCATCCAAGTTGATCTTGTCGGTGCGAGACACGAAGTCTACCACAACGTCGACGTTGCCGCTCCCGAGAGTGGTATCGAAGAAGAAGAAGTCCGCGCCGCCGAATCCGATGAGCGTGTCGCTGCCGAGGCCACCGTTGATCCGGTTACTGCCGTTGTTGCCATAGATGGTATTGGCAAATTCATTGCCGGTGAGGTCGATAGCTTTGGTGCCGGCGTTCGAGCTGGTCGACAGGATTTCGACCTCCTGACCCTGCAGCAGCACATAATGGACGTTCGTATAGATCACGTCGCGGCCGCCGCCCTGCGCCTCGAACACGCGCTCGTCGCCGATTATCCAATAGACGTCGTCCCCGCCGAGTCCGACAAGCAGGTCGCCACTTCCGCCGCCGCCGTTCAGCGTGTTGGCGCCGTTGTTGCCGTAGAGGGTATTGGCAAATTCATTGCCGGTGAGGTCGATGGCGTCGGTGCCGGCGTTCGATGCCGTCGAGAGTATCTCAATCTCCTGACCCGGCGCCAGCACATAACTGATGGTCGAGTAGATCACGTCGCGGCCGCCGCCTGCCCGTTCATCAACAACGTCGTTCGCGTTATCGACCCAGAGCTGGTCGTTGCCCGCTCCGCCGATCAGCAAATCCGCGCCGATGCCACCGAACAGGACATCATCGCCGCCCAAGCCGGATATGACATCGTCACCCGATGTGCCCACCAGCACATCAGCGCCTTCGGTACCCGTGATTTCGGCCATAATGGTCTCCTTAACAGACCGCAGCAGGAGCCACACATATTTGGGGATCAACTAGACAATCATAATCACAAAAAAGCCTGAGCGCACAAATAGCTGAACGAAACCCCGGAGTCTAGCGCACTACGTCTGCTAGTGGTTGATAGCCGTGGTTCGCCGTTATGAGCGGCACCCTAATCCAAATTCGGTCGCAGCCAGCGTTCCGCCGTCTTAAGGTCCACCCCGCGCCGAGCGGCATAATACGCGATCTGATCCGGCCCGATCCGCGCAACGCCCTAACCTCACCGCCGCCGCACCGGCTTTCGCGCCCCGCCACCGGCAGGCTTGGCCGCTGCCTTGGGCACCACCGCCATTGTCCAGTCCGCCTCAGGCCGCAGATATTTCTGCGCGGTCGCCTGCAGGATCGCGGGCGTCGTTTGCGCTACGTCGCGCGAGAGGGTGCGGATCGCGGCGATCCGGCGCTCGTCATAGGTCGCGCCTTCGAGCTGGCTGAACCAGAAGGTGTTGCCGGTCGAGGTGCGCGAGATTAGCTGCATATAAGGCACCACCGCGCGCTTCAGCTCATCGGCGTCGATTGGCTTGGCGGCGAGATCGGCGGCGATTTCGCGCGCAAGCTTGAAGAAAAAGGCGACCTTGTCGGGCGGCACCTGCCCGATCGCGATCACCCGCCCGCCGCTCGACAGGCCGACCGGCCAGCTGCTCGACACATTGGGGCTATAGCTCGCCCCCGCTTCCGAGCGCAGCCGGTCGAACAGCCGGTCAGAAAAGACCTGCGCGAGCAGATCGAGACGGCGGCTGTCGGTGATCGCGTCGATCCCGCCGCCGGTCGGCCAGGCAATAACGGCGACGGCCTGGTTGGCGGGGCCGTCGTGGGTGCGCATCACGGGCGTCGTGACATGCGCGGGGAAGGCAATCGGCGGCGGCGGCGTGGTCGACGCCGTGCGCGGCTTGAGCGCGCCGATGCTCTTGGCAACCGCAGCAATCGCATCATCGGCCTTCACATCGCCGAACACCTGGACTTCGATCGGCCCCGATTGCAGCAGCGGCTCCCACAGCGCGCGAAACTGCGCCGGCGTGGTCGCGGTGATCTGCGCGGGCGTCGGCACCGCCCAGCGCGGATCGCCGCCGTGGAGCAAGCCTTCAAGATCGCGCCCCAGCACCGATCCCGGCGACGCCGAAAAACCGGCATAGGCGGTCAGCGACAGCGCGCGCGCCCGGGCAATCGGCTTGGGGTCCCAGCCGGGTGCGGCAAGCTTTGCCGCGATCAAGGTGAGCTGGTCGGGCAAATCCTCCGCCGAGGTGGTCGATCCGAGCACAAACGCATCGTCATCAACCGCAAAGTCGAGATCGATCCGCCGCCCCGAGGTGAGCGCGTCGAGTTCTTCCTGTCCCAGCGTGCCGATACCGCTCGATATCAACGCCAGCGGCGCCGCCCAGGCTGCCGTTGGCCGGTCAGCCGGCAAGCCATTATAGCCCTTTCCGAAGCGCACGCGAACATAGACCCGGCCGGCTTCCGACCCGTTCGGGAACAACATCATCCGCACGCCGTTCGAAAAGACGATCTGCTCCATGCCCAAATCACTGATCGGCGTGCGGCTGACGATCGTTGCGGGCGCGCCGAGCTTGGGCAGCATCGAGAAATCGACCTTGCCCGCCGTGCTGCGCGTCGTCGCGACCTTCGACACATCGGCCTTCAGCGCTGCCTGCAATTTGGTAACGGCTGCCGGATCGGGATTGCGGGTGTTGACGATCGCGTGGGTCGCGCTGCCGGTGAAGACGCGCTTGGTCGACGCGAGCAAGGCCGCGGGCGAGAACATGCCCTTTTCGCGCGCGCCGAGGAAAATGTCATAGGCGGTCTGCGCCGTCGTCACGGTTTCGCGGATGTCGAGCGCCTGATCGAGATCATCGGCCTGTTTGGCGCCTGCCTCGGCAGCAGCGGTATCGACCTGCGTCTTGAGCGCGCGGTCATATTCGCCCACCTCGCGGTCGATCTCGGCCTGCGATGCCGGTTTGGCCTGCGCATCGGCGATGGCCGCGCGTACATCCTTTAGCGCCGCCGCCCAATCATCGCCAATCGGCAACACTTGCACGAACGTGCCATTGGCCGAGCGCGAGACATCGTCCAGACCGACATTCGCGCTGATGAAGCTGCCGCCGTCGCGGGCCCGCGTTTCGAGCCGCCGGTTGATCAGCCGCAGCGCCATAAGGTCGACCATGCGCTTCTGGTTGAAGATCACCGTATCGTCGCGGTACGTCCAGGGTCGCAGCACCGCGAAAGAAACCAGCGCCGGGATCGAGGCTTCGGCCACGGCTTTTACGGGCTGCACGGTGGGCGTGGGCTGGCCGAAATCAGGATCGGGCGGGTTGACGCCATTGCCCTTCCAGTCGGCAAAATTCTTGGTGATCAGCCGTTCGAACAGCGCCGGATCAAGGTCACCGACGACGATGACGATCGCACGTTCGGGGCGATACCAGCGATCGTGAAATGCCTTCACCGACGCGGCAGTCGCGGCCTCAAGCGTCTTGATCGTGCCGATCGGCGAGCGTTCGGCGAGCGGCTGACCGGCGAAAAACGCGCGGCGCAGAGCATCCGAAAAGCGCGACTGCGCGCCGGGCTGCTCGCGCTGCTCGGCCAAGACCACCGGGCGTTCGGCATTGAGCGTGGTCGGCGTGATCAGCGGCTGCGCCATCATGCCCGACAGGATGTGCAAGCTCTCGTCGAGCCCCTGCTCGGTCGCGCTCGGCAGATCGAGCTTGTAGGTGGTGCCGGTGAACCCGGTCTGCGCATTGGTGTCCGAGCCGAAGGTCGTCCCCAGCCGCTGCCAGATACGCTTCGCTTCGCCATCGGCGACATAGACCGAGCTGCGGAACGAAAGATGCTCGATCAGATGGGCGAAGCCGCGCTCGCTCTCACGTTCAAACAGCGACCCGGCTTCGATGCGAACGCGGACCGCGACCTGGCCCGGCGGCACACCATTTTTGCGGATCGCATAGCGCAAGCCATTGGGCAGCGTGCCGAAACGCCAGTCGGGATCGGGCGTGATGTCGCTGCCCTTGTACAGCCAGCCGGGTTCCGTCGACGCGGTGGCACTCGATTGCTTTGACGGCGTCGCTTGCGAAACTTTTTGCAGTGCAGCACCATTGACCGGCGGCGAAGACGCCACATCTGATGCGATGGCGGGCACCGTCAGGGCCAAGGCAAGGAAGAGCGGGAGCGAGCGAAGGCGCTGGGCCAAAAGGATCTGCATCACGATTGTGTAGCGATAGCCGTGCGGTAGCGCCAGCCACCGATGTGTCGCCTAACGCAGGTTGAGCGCAAGAATGGGGAAGCACTATTGGGCCGGGTTTTGCCATCATTTGGACCCAAGCGGGCGCTAGCGACGATGATTGGCCGAGGGACCGGCTATGCGAAAGACGGCGTCGGCACGGTGCCGGATCGACGGAAAGGGCGGATCAATGGGTGTTGAAACCAGGCGGCCAGTAAGCGACGCTCCGCGCTGGGCGGGTTCCGAAGCACCGGCTGGCATGATCCCCGACCTGACGATCATTTCGGGCGCGCCCGCCGCAGGCGCCCCGATGGTCGCCGATCGCAACCGGCCGCTGTCGATCAAGCTCGGCAAGGCTGTGCGCGGCCTGTTCGACCGGCTGATCGGCTCGTCCTCGCTGGTCCCTAACACGCCGGTGCTCGACGTGCGCGACTTTGCCTGGACCGCGATCCTGCGCGACAATTGGCAAGCGATTCGCGAGGAGGCCGAGCGTGTTGCCGTCCGCCGTGAGGCCGTGCCGTCGCTCGCGACGATCTCGCCCGACCACCGCTCGATCGCCGAAGTCGACAAATGGCGCTCGTTCTTCCTGTTCGGCTATGGCTATGCGATCGAGGAGAATCTGGCGCGCTGCCCGCGCACGGCCGATGTGATTGCGCAGATTCCCGGCTTGAACAGCGCCTTTTTCTCGATCCTCGCCCCGGGCACGCATATCCCTGACCATCGCGGCGTGACCAAGGGGCTGATCACCTGCCACCTCGGGCTGGTGGTGCCGAAGGACGGCGATGTGCGGATGCGCGTCAAGGACCGAATCGTCCGCTGGGCCGAGGGCGAGACTTTGGTGTTCGACGACACCTATCGCCATGAAGTCTGGAACGACACGAGCGGGACGCGCGTCGTGCTGCTGATCCAGTTCGAACGCCCGCTGCGCCAGCCGGGCAAGTGGTTCGCCGATCTGTTCCTCGGTTTCGTGCGACGCTCCGCCTTTGTTCAGGAAGCGCGCGAGAATCTGAATAGCTGGAACGCGGCGATCAAGCAGCTCGACGGCTGAAACCAAGCGGCGCTGCGGGGTTGAACCGCACGTTCGCGCCCCCACATGCACCACATGCTGATCGAAACCGAAACAACACCAAACCCCGCCACGCTGAAATTCCTGCCGGGTCGCACCGTCATGGACAGCGGCACGCGCGATTTCGCCACGCCTGAAGCTGCCGAGGCATCGCCGCTTGCCGATGCGCTGTTCGGCTTGGGCGATGTGACCGGCGTTTTCTTTGGCTATAATTTCGTGTCGGTCACCGCCGCGCCGGGCACCGACTGGGCGACGTTGAAGCCCGATGTGCTCGCCGTGCTGCTCGATCATTTCTGCGCGAATATGCCGCTGTTCCGCGCCGGTGGCTCGGCCGACTTCAGCGTGCCGAGCGAGCATGAGCTGACCGACGACCCCGCCGATGCCGAGATCATCGAACAAATCCAGGACCTGATCGCGACGCGCATCCGCCCGGCGGTCCAGGGCGACGGCGGCGACATTGCTTATCGCGGCTTCGACAAGGGCAAGGTTTTCCTCAGCATGCACGGCGCCTGCGCCGGCTGCCCGAGTTCGGCAGCGACGCTGAAGAACGGGATCGAGCAATTGCTGCGCTATTATGTGCCCGAAGTGACCGAAGTCCGCGCCATCTAACCATCGAACAGGGGGAATTCATGGGCGAGAAGCTGGCCGACGCCGCGCTCGATACGATCTTTCGCGCCGCACGCACCGCCAATGGCTATACCGACGCGCCGTTCACAGCGGCTGACGCGGAAGCCGTTTGGGAGCTGATGAAATTCGGTCCGACATCGGCCAACCAAATGCCCGCGCGGCTCGTGTGGTGCTTGTCGACTGACGCCAAGGACCGGCTCGCCGCGCATGCAAGCGGCACGAATGCGCCGAAAATCCGCGCCGCGCCCGCCGCCGTGATCATCGGCATGGACGAAAATTTCCACGAATTCCTGCCCGAACTTTTCCCGCATGCCGATGCGAAAAGCTGGTTCGAGGGCAATCTGCCGCTGCGCCAGACATCGGCGATGCGCAATGCGTCGTTGCAGGGCGCCTATTTCATCGTCGCGGCGCGCGCGCTCGGCTGGGATGTCGGCCCGATGTCAGGGTTCAACAACGCCACCGTCGATGCCGAATTTTTCGCCGGGACGCCAAGCGTGAAGTCGAACTTCATCGCGACCATCGGCATTGGCGATCCGTCGACGATTTTCCCACGCTCGCCGCGCCCGCCATTCGCAAAGTTCAATCAAATCGCCTGAAAATCGCTTGCCCCGGCCGCCCCGCCGCCGCATGGGCGCGCGCTGCTGAGGAGTGATGCGTGAAAGTCGATTTGTTCGATTTTGATTTGCCGACCGACCGGATTGCGCTGCGTCCGGCCTCCCCGCGCGATTCGGCGCGGATGCTAGTGGTCGAAGGCGACAGCTTGCGCGATGCCGGCGTGCGTGACTTGCCAACCAGCCTGCGCCCCGGCGATCTGCTCGTCTTCAACGATACCCGCGTGATACCGGCGCAGCTTGAGGGGCGACGCGGCGATGCGAAGATCGGCGCCACCCTTCACAAGCGCGAAGGCCCCCGCCGTTGGCGGGCGTTCATCCGCAACGGTCGGCGGCTGCGCGACGGCGATGCGATCGATTTCGGCCAGGGCGTCAGCGCCACCGCCAACGACCGCGCGGACGATGGCAGCTTTGCGCTCGACTTCGCTGGGGACGAGCCGGTCGAGCTGTTGCTCGAGCGTGCGGGGACGATGCCGCTGCCGCCCTATATCGCCGCCAAGCGCGCGATCGATGAACGCGACGCCGATGATTACCAGACGATGTTCGCTGCCGAGAAAGGCGCCGTCGCTGCCCCCACTGCCGCACTGCATTTCACGCCCGCGCTGATGGACGCGCTGGCGGCGGCGGGGATCGGCCACACCACTTTGACGCTGCATGTCGGCGCCGGGACGTTCCTGCCAGTCAAGGCCGACGACACCGTCGACCACAAGATGCACGCCGAATGGGGCCGCATCGACCCAGCGACTGCCGAGCGGATGAACAACGTCCGCGCGAACGGCGGCCGGGTGATCTCGGTCGGCACCACCTCGCTCCGCCTGATCGAAAGCGCGACCGGTGAGGACGGCATTGTCCGCGCCTTCGAAGGCGACACCTCGATCTTCATTACCCCCGGCTATCGCTTCAAGGGCATCGACGGGCTGATCACCAATTTCCACTTGCCGCGCTCGACGCTGTTCATGCTGGTGTCGGCGCTGATGGGGCTTGAGGTGATGCAGGCGGCCTATGCCCATGCCGTGCTTTCCGGCTATCGCTTCTACAGCTATGGCGATGCGTCGCTGCTGTTGCCGACGCGGAAGGATTGACGATGCGCCTGACCCTATTTGCAGCGCTTGCGCTGATCGCCGCTCCGGCGGCGGGGCAGCGCGTCCCGGTCGGCGGGTCGCCCGATGCCCCGCGCCCGCCCAAGGAACAGCCACCGACGGCGACGATCATGGCCGAACCGGTCGCGGTCTTCATCGGCGCCTGCGACGCCGACGGCGATGCGCGCGTCACTCGCGCCGAGCTTGCCGCCTGCGCTGCCAAGAGTTTTGCGACGATCGACAAGGACGGCAAGGGATCGGTCGGCTATATCCAGTTCGCCGATTGGGCCGAACGCTGGCTCGGCGACCGCAATGCGCTGCCGAGCCCTTTCGACACGGATACCGACAACGACGACCGGATCACGCTGGCCGAGCTGAAGGCGCAGCTCGACAA
>JAIETY010000172.1 GCA_019744885.1 Sphingomonas sp. | reverse complement strand
AGGGGACGCTGGGTGCGAGCTTGAACTACACGCTCGCCTACACGGGGAGCAGCCTGTCGGTGACGCCGCGCGCGCTGAGCTTTGTCCCAAGTGGCCGAATCGCTTTCTCAAGGGTGGTGGACGATTTCATCTTCATCCGGCAAGCATCACGTCAGGAGTTGGTCTGCGCTGTGTCAGGCGATGGCATCGAGAGTCCGGCAGACGGGCGGCATTGCCGCTTCGGTGGAGTTCGAACTGCGGCCAAGACCGCAAAGCGCCTCCGGTCGATCGCCTCAAGCCGATCGACCGAGAATCAGGGCATCGACCTGTTCCTTCAGAAATAGCGCCAACTCCAAACGTTGATTCTCATCGAGCTTCAGGATTACAGGCACCTTGAAGTGCGCCGAGCCGTAAGCGCTGTTCTGGGTCCACCTTGTCGGGGATGACTACCGGGACCGGTAAGAGCGGGCTCTACTCATACTATGTGTGCCACAAGCGCGCTCGGGCAGGCGCAAGCCAATGCACAGGTCGCTGGATGCGGATGGATGTGCTCGACACAATCGTTGTCGATGCGGTCGTTGAGCGGGTGCTGGAGCCGGGCCGCCTGACTGGCCTACTCCAAGCTTGGCTCGACCACACTGAGATGGCCGTCGCCGAACGCCGCGCCGAACTCAAGCAATTGCGAGCCCGCAAGACGCAGCTTGATGGCGAAAGCGCCAATGTCATCAAGCTAGTCCGCAATGGCGCGTTCCGCGCCGACGACCCACAGATCATTTCCGAACTCGGCAATATCGCCGCTCTAAAGAAAAGCGTGGAGGTTGATATCGATCACCTCGAGAGGCAGCCTGAAGCATCGACATTGGTAACCGACCCGCGGGTGGTCGAGCGATTCGGGCAGCTAATCGCTGACAAGCTCCGCGATCGCCGGGATGATTCCACGCGCCATGCCTATGTGCGGCTGTTGATCGATAAGGTCGAGGTTGGCAACGATGAGATCCGCATCACGGGTTCGCGCCGCAGCCTTGCCAAACTCGTCTCGGGCACCCCGCCGCAGCAGGTGCCCAAAGTGTTGGGGCAAGAAAGAGATGACCCTGCCCGCTGAGCGAGGTATCGCGTAGGCAAGCTTAGGTCTGCAAGCTAATTGCGCCTCCAGGGCACGCAATACCGCCTTGTCCGAACCTCACTTGGGTGGATGCGGGCGGAACAGGTTCGGTAGCGCCCGCGCCAAGTCATCGCGCAGCCATCCGAGCGGCTGTCGCTGGAGGTGGGCATAATGCTTTTTCATCAGCCCCACCAATAGGTGGTTCCGTTGCAGGCGCAGCATTATACCAAGCTCTGACGGCCCAACGAAAGTTTGGGCCAGTTCGCCGACGTGAACCCGGTCCGTCACAAGGGCATTCCCAGGACCGGAAGAGAAAATGAGCGTGCCTGCGCCGATGGCATCTTTTAACTGGGGTGCCGTGGTGCCGAGCACCTCTATTGCATCCTGTTGCGAAAATGTCGTCTCGAACGGAAAGTCGAGATGTCTGGATCGATCGAAGCGCGCGACGGGGATTTGGTCGAAATGGTCCGGCAACACCAGGACGCGTCTCATTAGCGGCCTTCGCCAAATGGCACCCTCGGTCTTATCGGGTAGTATCCAATGTCGGACAGGTCCCCGACGTAGGTCGGACAAGATCGCGCCCCAAGGCTTTTCTCCCCCGCAGAACCTGGCAGCAAGGCGGAGTAGGGGCACCGCCTTGCGCGGTGGTGTGATTTCACCGGGACGTTGTATGTCCGCGATCAGGGCAGCTGCGCTAGCCGATGTAATCCTGTTCTCCAGACCGAGGATCCGGAAGCCAGGATGGTCCGCATGATCGATCTCGCCAATACACGCGAGCTGCTCGATGGCGTAGGTCGGTAGCCCGAGCAACTGCTCTAGAGCCGCGCTGGGTTCCGATCCTTGCTTCAAGGCGATTAGGCGCTCTGCCGCGTCCCTGGGCACCCGAGCGCTTGCTCGCCGGCGTCCGGTGGCTTCCGCCGGGCCTAGCGCGCCGCTGGAGTAGAGTTTTTGCCAGCTCATATTTGAAAAGCCGGTTCTTCGACGGAATTCGGTCGGGTCCATCATGGGCACGACCAATGAGCGCAGGGACTTCCGACCGAATGTGAAGATTTCTGGCAGCGCGTTACGCAGCGCGTTGGCAGCGTCGGCCTCCATACCGCGATCTTGGGCGCGGTGCTGGAGGGTTCGGATCATCTTCTGTTCGGCCTCATCGTCGTTCCCATAGAATTCGGCGAGGTGCCTCCGGAACGCGTGTGGCCAGTCGCGCAAAACGCTGGTGCCGACTGCAATGATCTGCGCTGTCACGATCGGCGATGAGGACAGGAACCGATCGCGCCTTACCTCGGCCGCCCCAACCACTAAGGCCCGACCGAGCGACGTAACAAGTCCCACGATAGAGCTGGTGGGCAGCGCGCCCAGCTCAGGTCCAAGATCCGAGAGTGCGCTTCGCCGTGCCTGGGGTTCGATCGATACCAGATGAGCGAAGAGGGCGTAGTCCTCGCGAAACCTGCCAGGCAGTGTTTCCCCATCTGGATGTATCACGCGAGCCCTACAGTGCTCGCAATGTCCAATACCGCGCGCCGCGACCCATCCAAGCCCTTCGCCACACCGTGGACATCTGTCGATCAGTCGCTCGAAGCTTGTGGGGCAGAAGGCCAAGAGCGAAAGCAGCCAGGATGCAGGATGATGATCCTGATCAAGAAGCGTGGCAGGCGATATCCGTCGCCGGTTCAGGCTCAGATCCGAGCGTAATAGCTGTGTTCCTCCCCAGTGGACCGCGGCGCTCCGCCCGGTATCGGCGACATAGGGATGGGCGCGGTGCGATATCTCGTCCATGGTGCAGCCGATCTTGTTCGCCAACCTAATGCCCAGATCGCCGAGGTCTCGTCCGATGGTGCCCGGACGCGGGAGCGACACTCCTACCTCGCTCAGAATGATGCGGCTGGCGCCGAGCACATTCGCAGCCGTGGCCCTGGCGACCAGTCCGGCAAGACTCTCGTCTGGGCGCGGATGCGTCGATATGACCAGCGGGCGGATTATAGTGTCGCCGGTCATGACGCGAACGGGTTCCGCTTGATGTAGCGCTGAGGAATCGCGAAGGTGTCCACAGCATGTGACAGATCGTAGAGTTCGACGAAGTCTGCCTGACGCATTACCGCGTGCTCGACCGCCGCCTCGACAATCCGGCAGACCCGCCCGACGTGACCGCCCGAGGCGGCGAGCAGGCCCTTCAGTGCGGCGGCGCCGTCGAGCCCGGACCGATTGCGCATGATGCCGTGCTTAACCAACGCATCGTCCAGATCGCGGCAAAAGGTCTTGAACAGCGTGCGCTCGTGAGCCTGCGTCGCGCTTAGCGGCGAAAGTTCGAGAGCCGGCCCAAGTCGGGCCGACAGCTGGTCATTGCGGAGAAAGAACGCCCGCGACTTTTCGTTGCCTGCGAAGACGACGGGGACGATACCGGCATCCAGGAACAACTTGAGCTCGTCGGTGATGTCCATCTTGTTGTTGGAGTGGCCGTTGAGGTGCTGGACCTCGTCGACGATGAGTAGTTCTACGCCTCGCGTGCGAATGAAGCGCCGGACGCGTTCCTGCACATCCTCCGCATTGCCGACTTCCGGATGGGGATCGCCCAGCATGCGGAGCAGGACGCGGCACAACATCTTCAGCGTGTGGGCACCCTTTAGCTCGACGTATAGCACCCGATAGGGGTTCGGTTGCCCGTCCGGTCCGGGCATGGCATTCATGCGGTCTCGGTATGCGCGCAGCATCCGCGACTTCCCAGCTTGCGAGACCTCGCTTAGCCGCCGACCATCTAGCGGAACGTCCCGCTTCCCCAAGCATGACAGGCGCAGGATGTTGATCCGCGAGACAATCGCTTCCTGGCGCTCGTATTTGAGAAAGAATGCCTTGTAGGCCTCCAATGCCTGCGCACAGCGGAGTTCCGTTTCGTCGTCGTGCTGCGGCATTGCGCGGCCGGTGCGGGGGAGCGGCGCGCCGCTCCCATTGTTTAATGACGCGTTCATGCCTCGCGCTCCGACCAGTCCTCGTCGAGGGTGGGCGGTTCGTATCCGATCTCCTCGTCGGCCGGCGGTGCGACATCAACGTCGTCCCAATCGAAGTCCGCCGTGTTCCCCCTCGTGTCGGTCGCATAATGGGCGGCGTCGCGGGGGGGGGCCTGCCGACGTCCGACGCCATTTACAACCGACTTTTGATTCGTGGCGGGGCGGCCATCGTCCCTCCGCTCAACCTCCATCGTCCCTTGCACACCTGCGGGGCCGATCTCGTCCAGCGGGACTGGCGGCGGCGTGTCGGCAGCCGATCCCGCGAGCCGCTTGACCTGTTGGGAAACGTATAGCGCCGCCATGTTGCGGCGCTGCTGGAACGGCAGGGCCGGCGCCATCTCGTCGATCATGCGCATCGTCTCAGCTTTGGAAATTAGCCTGTCGCGCTCGGAGGCGAAGGGCTCATTTCGCTTGGCGGCCATGCGCGTGAACTCGCGGTGCTCCCACTCGGATAGCTGATGGGTATAGAGCGGCTGGGACGAGGGCAGCGAGGCCCATTCCTCGCCGACCGGGTCCCAGACCTGGATCGCGTCGAGGTTACCCGGCGAGATGCGGATCTTGACCTCAATGGTGACCGTCCCGTCCTTGCGGCGGCCACGGACCGGCTGCGTGTGTGCGAGGTTGTCAAGGAGGCGGGTCACGGTGGCCGCGTCGCGGTAGCGTATGCCGTTCTTCTCGATGCCGTCGAAGGTGAGCAACGCGGTGTCGGTCCTGCCGAGCACGCGCCTGACATGCGCGATATCCTCGAAACCTCGCGTCGCGCGATTGCGGACATGCCGCTGCCAGACTAGGGCCGGGGACTGGCCGTCCAGGCCGCGACATGGGCTGCTGTTGTATGCCGCGACCACCTGCGCCACGAGTGCGCGGAGTTGCGGTAGAGTGAGACACGCGGCGTCGATCGCGTCTATGTCCATCTCCTTGGCCCGCTTCGGGTCGATAATCGTGCCGGGGACTTGGCGCAAAGCGTCCTTCAGCGTGCGCCAGAAGCGTTCGAGTGCAGCCTTAGCGGTCGGCATGTCGACCGGTGCGGGCATGACATCGATTCCGACCTCATTGATCGAGGGCAGCGTCGACGGTCCGATGAGTGCCTTCTCGTTGTCTGGCAGGAGCCGCGCATACTTCCCGAACATCCATCCTAGAATCGGGTGGCGCTTGAGCATCGCCGGTGGGACGTCCGGCGGTGTCATCGACGCGATGATCGTCTCGATCGAGGTCTCGGCGCGGTTGGGCCCGGCATAAACGTGGAACCCTGTGATGGCTGTCGACTTGAGGTCCATCAGGGCGGTGATTCGCACGCGACATGCGGGTAGAGCCCAGTCGTCGTCGAACACGATGACCTGTTCCAGTGTGGTCGCGTCCATCAGTCCGATCTCAAGCAGGTCGACCGCTGTGATGGCTTGGTCGGATCCGACGAACAACCGGTCGGCCTCCTTCTGGCCGTGCTTCGCCTTCACCGTGTCGTGGCAGCGCAGCCGGTGGATCCGCTGGCGAAGAGCCTCGCGGCTGGGCGTCCGGATCTCGTCTGTCCCGGCCGACCGGGCGGCGTTCAGCGCATCTACCTGGTCGCAAAGCCATGCGTAGGCGTGCTTCTGCTCAGCTTCCGGGCGGGTCCAGTAGAACAGAGCGGCCTCGTGCACGAGCGCATCGAGTACGGCGTCCAGCTGCGAGCTACCGCGCTTGCGTCCAACCTGGGAGACGAGCACGGCCTGCCGCTTGCCATGCTTGCGCACCTTCGTCGTCCAGCGCCGGAGCGAACTGGCACCCGGCTTCGGATAGAGCAGATCATCCTTCTCCAGGCCGTAGTTGCGGTCCAGCCACTCGCCGCAAGCGGCGTCAGTCAGCTTGACGCCGTCTAGATTGGCACGATTGGCGAGCGACAGGCGAAATTTCGACTTCGGGTCGCGGTCGGAGCATGCGTCGGGGTCGAGCAAGACGTGGCGCCCTTGCAGGTCGGCCGTCGTCTTAATCTCATCCAGGGCGTGGAAACGGCCATCGCGGTATGCAGTACGCATCCAGTCCAGCGTCGGCGCGACGAGTTCGCCCGTCTCCGGATTCTTGACGCGCAGAAGGCCCAGCGTGCGCTGATCCACGAGCTCAACGGTCTCGTCATCATGCACGCGGTCGAGGCGGACGTCGCGGCCGTCG
Organism: Sphingomonas sp.; assembly: GCA_019744885.1. Taxonomy (GTDB): domain Bacteria; phylum Pseudomonadota; class Alphaproteobacteria; order Sphingomonadales; family Sphingomonadaceae; genus Sphingomonas. The sequence continues at coordinate 7,671 of JAIETY010000172.1, read as the reverse complement.
ACCCTGAAACGTCCTCCGACGGTGATCCCGATCGGCAGCGACGCTGCCTGCTGAGCGGGGGTATAGGACATGGTGGACGTCGGAGTGGTGATCATCGTGGGGGCTCCTCGTGGCCGCCGCGGCGCGCGCGCGCGGGCATCCGCGCCATGGCCACCGCGGCCATGACGGAGATCGTCTTGGTCGGTGTGGCGGCCTGTCCGGCCGCCCGGGACTATGCGGGTTCGGTCTCCCGAATCGCCCTGATGTCGTAATCAGCGCTTGCCCTCGGCGCGGCTCGGACCGTCGTGACGGGCGTCACAGGAAGATCCAGGTCGTAGGCAAGTACGCGCCTGCACAGAAACGCATGCACGATCTGCTGTCCGACGCGTGGATCGTTGCCAAGGATGTTGTGGATGCGACCGAGCGGGACTTCGCCATCACGGTCGATTGCGGCAAGCACATCGTCGCGCTGCCTGGGCGAAAAGCCCGTGAAGCGGTCGCCGTAGGCGCGGCGGACATTTCGGCGACGGACGACGTTTTCGTGCAGCGCCGACGCGTCAATCTTGTCGAAGGCAATGCCAACGGACGACAAGGTCCGGGCCGCGTTCGTCATGATGGTCGCGTATTCCGGGTCGGCGAAGTACGAGGCGTGCGCCTTGATCTCACCCGCGACCAGCCCCCGCACCGCATTGTGCGCGTGGTAGTCGGGGGTGTAGCTCGGACCGTCCTTCCAACAAATATTCAGACCTTGCAGGTCGAAGTCCACGCAGAAGGGATCGGCTTCGAGCTCCTCGCTCTGCGCCAGTTCGTGCGGACCGATGCCCGAGATCGTGCGGCCGGTCTTGACGCTAAGTGCCTGGAAGGATCCACTCCGGCGGTGGAAGGTGACTGAGGACGCCGGCACGACCGATTTGACGGTGCCAGCGCCCCAGTTTGGCGAAGCGCCGGTCGTAAGGTCGGGCGTTGACGCGATGCCCGACCAGTATGGGTGGACGCGGGCGAGGCCCCCGACCTGGCGCGCCCGTGCCGGGACCAGCGCTGCCGCCGGTGGAATGACGAGCGTTATGGAGCCGCCGGACGATGACGGATGGACGTCGTCGAGGGCAGGGTGCTGTTCGGCGGTCGACTCGATGGTGGTCATCATGCGCTCCGATATCGTCGTGCTCGGCCCGACAGGTCGGCATAGGTTTGAAAGGTGGCCGTTTCGATCAAGCCAGGACCAGTCCTGCGTTCGAGCGAAGGTTGGTCGGATTGGGTGCGCTGGGCGGGATGCCGATTGCGTCCCGGCGGGGCTTGCCCTGCGCGACGATAGCCGCGCGACCCTCGCGCTCGATGGCATCGAGCACTGCGACCGAGGTGAGCGACAGTTCACCTGAGCCTGCGCCTGAGGCGGCCATGCGAATGCGCGCGAGGATGACGAGATCGTCAAAGCCATCGCCGCCGAGCCGAACCCTGTCGGCGCAGCGATAGAACCAGCCGTCGACGTATATCGTGACGCCGGGGGCGAGGCGATCCGCGATCTGGCAATGAGGATCGACGGTCTGTGCACGAGCGGAACCGGACCAGTCGAGCTTGTCCTCTTGGCCCTGCTCGAGCCTTACCACCTTTGCAATCGCGCGCGCCGTTTCGGTTTCCATAGCGTTTCTCCCTTCGACTGCACGAAATGTGCGAACGCCAAGGATGTAAGCAGATTTCGGTTGACTACAAGGTTTGTGCGAACGAATGATAGTTAATGGCTTTAACCGAGCAGCACTGGCCAAATGATGCAGGGCGCGACAAGGTGCTGGCGCGAGCGTGGCCGAACGGTGTTCCGACGGACGAGACAGCATATCTGCGGTCGCTGACGGACAAGCGCCAGATCATCGTGATGGCGCGGCTTGAGGCAATGCTGGCGATCGAGAATAATCCCGATAACCTCGTTGCCGCCGCTCAGCTTGCCGGGGTTGGCAGGACGGCCTTTTTTAGCCTGCGCCGTGCCTGGAAGGCCAACAGATCTCTGCGCGTCTTGGCACCTTACGAACCGCGCGAGCGTACCGCCACGCGATTCGTGGAACCAGGCAAGCGGGATGGAAGCAAATCGAGGCGGCAGGTCGCCGAGCGGACGGCGGCGGTCGATGCGATACGTGCCGATCCGTCTGCCGGGAACGATCAAATCGCTGCGCTCGTCGCCGAACGGACAGCGAGCACGCTGGATCGGCGCACGTTGACCAGCCTCGTCAGGCAGGAGAGACGGCTGCTGCACTTCTCCCCACATCTTCTTCTTGGGGTTTACGGGCGTTCTCTAGTAGGCGACGTATCGGCAATTGACCTGTCGCTGTCCGACGAGGGGCAAGAGCGGACTGCCGTAGCGTCATTTATAATAGAGCGGGCGACCGGGCTGGTTCTCGGATATTCTGTCGGTATCGGGGAGGATGGCGTGCGTCTCCAGCGTCAAGCCGCGCAACGCGCAGTGGCTTTCCTTGCCCGGGAGCGCGCCGATGTGGTATCCGACGTCCCCGTGACTATGAGGCTGGTCGTCGGCCCCGGCTCAGATGATGACATCGCCGAGCTCGCTGCATCGGCCACGTCTGTGCTGGGCGAAACTGCCGTCGTCTCGACCGGGCGCTTACGCTTCGGTCGGAGGGCGGCTTCCCTGATAGGACGAGCAGGGCGCATCGCCCTGCGACCGATGGCGACAATGCCGGCGGAAGGCGAGATGCAACGGCGTGCCGCTCGGCCATCGATGACGACGGCAGAAGCTGATGCATTGCTAGGCGTCGAGTTGGAACGGCATAATCGCAGTGCACTTGATGCGCTCAGGATGGTTGGCCTCGCGAGTGCTGGCGAAGCGCGCGGGGCGATGGCACGGTTGATCACCGACGTGTTCAAGTTGGCCGTCCCTTAGGTGCTGTCAAACCCCGCGATGTGATGAAGTCGTCGCGCCAGATCTTGGGCTGCTTCCTCGATGAGCCCCGGCGGTGCGACTGAGGGCGACGCGACCACGAGGCGCCCGCGCACAAGGCTCTCGGCGTCGGTCAGCGACAGCGGGGTTGCACCCGCGGCTAGCCGCGGGCGGCGAAGATTGACCGGCTTAGCCGTCACGTCGGGCACGAGGCGGAATCCAGCTGGCTTGCGCCCTAGTAGCGCCACGGCGTCGTTCATGACTGAGTGTGCCCGCGCTCCCATTGGCCGTATCTCGGCACCGGCTGCGGCGATCACGTGAAACAATTCCGACCAATTGGGGCCGCGCCCGCGCTCAATGGCGATGACCGGCATCGTCGCCTGCGAGGGTGTCCGGGAAGAATTGCAAACGCCGATGAGGGCACATGCGACTGTTGCAGCGCGTCCGCTCTCGAAAGACAGCACCAAGCCGAGCACTCGGGGCTTCGGCAGCGCCAAAATCACCATCGTCGCCACCGGCATCGTGAGCGATCCGTCCACGGCCACAACCGGGACATCGATGGCGCATGTTGCAACGACGACATCGGCCCCAGCTGCTGGGGAGTTTGGTGCGACGCGTGCCACTCGTTTCATCTCAACGATTTTTCGGACTGAATTGATGGAGGGCATGGGGACGCCCGCTGACGCAGCCATTTCGACTGCGCATGAGGCGATGCCCGCGACGCTGTCATGGGGTCGGTCGCTAACTGCCAATTCCACGAAGCGGATCTGTTCCGGTGTGGCGAAAGTCTTGCGTGGCCTCGCCGTCGCCGCCCCAGCGAGGCGTTCGGGCTTCCGATGCTTAAGCCACACCTTTGCCAAGCGATAGAACTGGGTCATTCCCAAGCCGAGTTTGCTTGCACCGCGCTGGGCGGCGGCGCGGCCGGGTTTCGCTGCGAACTGTTCAAGGACGGCGATGCGGCGCAACACCTCGTCGCGCCGGTGCGGCGCGACGAACGACAGATCGTATGACATGAGCAATTCCTTGTTGGGGCTTCGGTCTTCGTCGGGATTCGGGTGTCGACGCTGAGGGTGCTCCGCGTGGCGGAGGCGTTGCCGCGGATCCGGTTGCTCTTGGGGGCTGCTACCCGCAAAAGGGACGAACGGATCGTCAAGAGAGCGATCATAATTTGACGGGAGACCACGGTTGAACGAAGCAGCCGATCAAGCGACCGTGGCCGTGTCAGCGCCGACCGGCATGCGTGCTGCCGACAGCGATGGCTTCATCTTTGTCCGGAGTGGTGACCACGCCACCCAGCAGTTGGATTGGGAGAAAGGGCCCGAGCTGGTGCGCAAGGCGCTGAGCGAAGCACTTGGCGCGCGCAATGTTGCATTCCTGCTGGGCGCCGGCTGCTCGTCAATGGTCGTCGGCGGGTCGGAGCGTGGTATCTCGACCATGGCGCCGCTGGCGAAGGAGTTCTGTGGTGCGGCAGTTGACAATGGTCGCAACGTGGATGGCCCGACTTGGGCTTTCGATGGATCGGACTTGTCGTGTCTGGCAGGGCATGGCCTGACGCTCTCGGGGGATTACACCCGCAACCTCGAGCGACTGATGGAGACGCTGTATGCGCTCCGGTTCGTCCTCGCCCGAAGCGACGATGCCGGCGACGCGGACGAGGTCGCCAGGATCGATGGCATGATCGCCAAGGTGCACGAATTTCTGTGGGAGCGGTGCACCGCAGGCGCCTTCGCCAACGGTGACGGCAACGTCCTTGGCCTCTACGAAGCCTTCTACCGTCGTCTGGTGCTGCGAGACCGTTCGCTGCCCCGCCCTTGGGTCTTCACCACTAACTACGATCTGTTCAGCGAGCGGGCGATGGACCGTCTCGGCCTGCCTTACGCGAACGGTTTCTCAGGCGTCGTCGAGCGCAGATTCAATCCAGCTGTATTCCGCTACGCGTTGGCCGAGCAGCTCGACATCTCCAACAGGAAGTGGTCGGCGGTCGACGGGTTCGTTTATTTATGCAAGCTGCACGGTTCCATTAGTTGGACCGAGGACGACCACGGCCTTTTTCCCATACGCGAGACGTGGCCGCAAACGGCCCCGACAAAGGTCATGATCTTCCCAACGCCGGCGAAGCAGAATTCGAGCTTGGGCTCGCCCTATTCCGACCTATTCCGCGAGTTCCAATCCCGCGTGGTACGCGAACAGAGCGTGCTGATCACCATGGGCTACGCTTTCGGCGACGAGCATCTGAACAACATCATCTACCAGGCCCTGACCATCCCCACATTCCGTCTCATCGTCTTCGCCGACCCTAACTCGGGCGGCGACATCGCCAAGCTGCGTTCGCTCAACGATCCGCGAATCTGGATCATTGGCGGCTCCGGACCGCCGGGCGGCGCGCCGGCCCATTACTTTAGCACCGTTGTCGAACATCTGCTGCCTCGGCGACCGTCTGACCGCATCGACGACGCGGTGAAGCTCGTCCTGCAGACGATGGCGGCTGGCGCACCCGCAAGGGCAGGAGCGTCCGGTGACGACTGACGATCGCCGCCGCGCCATAGGCAGTGTCGTTGCCGTCGCGGCCGACCGTTTTGTCATCGAGATGCACGGCGGCACGGACAGCTTCACCGTGGTCGGCTTTGACGACGTGCACTATGTGGCGCGGCTCGGGTCGTTCGTGATGATCCCCGCGCAGTCGGAATATGTGGTTGCCGAGATCGTTGGTCTTAGGGAGCGCGACGCCGGTGGTGGTGGCGAGATCGACAAGGCAGGCTCTGCCAAGTTTTTGGACGTGGTGCCGGTCGGCATGCTGCCGGTGGAGGGAGGCAGGTTTCGTTTCGGCGTATCCGTTTTCCCCTCACTCTATGCTGACGCGCTCTACGCGCTGGACAAGGAGCTGGACCGGATTTTTGACACCAGTCCGGCATGGGAGAAGTCCAGCGGTCCCGATGGCGGCGATTGCGTCCCGGTCGAGGCCACCCGCCTTCGGATTCTCGAGATCGGACGCTCGGTCGTCTTCGAGGACTACAAGGTTAAGGTCCGAATCGACGAGTTCTTCGGCGGCCATGCGGCAGTGCTCGGAAACACCGGCAGCGGGAAATCCTGCACCGTCGCCTCGATCCTTCAGGAGCTGTTCGAGAAGCCCGAGGAGCATCACGCTCGGGGCGCCACCTTCGTCGTCCTCGACGTGAACGGGGAATATCATCAGGCGTTCGGCGAAATCGCGAACGGCGGCGTGATCGGCGTTGATCGACTGATCCTCGATGGCACTGCCGCTGCAGATCGCTTTCGCATCCCTCACTGGTTCCTCGACCTGTCAGAATGGGAGCTGCTCCTGCAGGCAAGTGAGCGCACCCAGGTGCCCATTCTGCGAATGGCGCTGGGTCTGGCGACGCTGTTCGGTGGCGCTGCCGATCAGCAGCTCAACGAGATCCGAAATCACATCTTGGCCAAGTGTATAACCCAGATCCTTTCGGACGAGAGCCCGCCGGGCGCCAAGGAGACGCGGATTCTCGGAATCCTTCAGCGCTTCCGCACGGCCGAGATCAGTTCGGTCACAATCGGGGACAAGATCGCCGTCAGCTATGGCAACATGGACCACATCGAGGATGCCTTCGACTATCTGGTCGGCGATGATGGTCAAGGCGGCTATACAATAGCCGACTTCAAGCTGCCTGATTATTCGAACAGTCCGTTCGACTTCGAGTCATTGGGCGACGCCATCGACCTGGCGTTGCTGTATGAGGAAGCGCATGGCAATCGCCAGATACGCGATTACTGCTCGCAGATGGTCACGCGGTTCAAGGCGCTACTGGAGCGGCAGGACTACGCGTTCCTTCGGCACTCCGCCGCCGACGCGGCTAAGGACACGGCCCCGTTCCTCGCCCGCCTTCTGGGCCTCAGCGCAATGCATGGGGGCCACGTCAAGGCGTCGCAAGTCGTCATCATCGACATGAACGCCGTCGAGGACGAGGTCGTTGAGCTTGTGAGTGCCGTCGTCGCGCGAATGATCTTCAGACTGCTGCGGCGGGCTGATCCGCGCAGCCGCTTTCCCGTCCACCTCCTGCTCGAGGAGGCGCATCGATACATCTCTTCCACGCCGTCGCGGTATGCGCTCGATGCCGGCCGAGTGTTCGAGCGGATCGCCAAGGAAGGCCGCAAGTATGGCCTGTTCCTCATGGTCGCGTCGCAGCGGCCCAGCGAGTTGTCAAAGACTGTCCTTTCCCAGTGCTCGAACTTCGTTGTGCACAGGATCCAGAACCCCGACGATTTGTCGCAGATCAGGCAGATGTCGCCTTCGATATCGGAGGGTGTGTTGCGGCGACTTCCGACCTTGCCGAAGCAGCACGCGCTCGTGTTCGGCAACTCGGTTAATCTGCCGACCACGTTCAAAGTCCGCAGCGCGAGGCCTCTGCCCGCGAGCGACGACGCCAAGATCGTCGATCTTTGGTTCCAAGAAGCTGGCCGCAGGGCGGGGATTAAGCTCGCGGCTACGCCCGCGGCTCTCATCGATCCTGGCGAAGATCCGCTGGCCTAGGCTGCGGGACATCGATCTCGCAGCCGCCGTTGCGTTCGGTGGAAGCAGTGCCGCGTCATCTTCTTGCGCATTGTCGGCTCGTCGGAATCAAGCTCTTCATCTCGTTGTCGCGCGGGACAGAGCGCAGGTCCTATTTCGCGTCGCGCCGCGTTGGAAAGACCGGTCCGCGCATAGTCATCTGATCGGCAGGATAGGGCCGCTGCAACGCAACCACCTCATCGTAACCGCCACGCAACCATCGGTCGTGATCATCGGGATGCAGGATCGTGATCATGGCTTTTGGATGGAT
>JAIETY010000192.1 GCA_019744885.1 Sphingomonas sp. | reverse complement strand
GTATGAAGCGGCTGAAGGCGCCGATGTCGTGGCGATCGTGACCGAATGGGATATTTTTCGGGCGCTCGACCTGAAGCGCCTGGCGAAGGTGATGAAGGCGCCGGTGATGGTCGACCTGCGCAACATCTATCCGCCCGCCGATGCCGAGCGGGCGGGCTTCACCTATAGTTCGGTCGGGCGAGGTCGCCTTTTAGTGACGAGGTAAAAGACATTGTTGAAACCATTGCGAAAGGCCGTTTTTCCGGTCGGCGGCCTTGGCACGCGCTTCTTGCCGGCCACCAAGGCGATGCCGAAGGAAATGCTCCCGATCGTCGATCGCCCATTGATCCAATACGCTGTCGACGAAGCCATCGAAGCGGGCATCGAGCAGATGATCTTCGTGACCGGTCGCGGAAAAAGCGCGATCGAAGACCATTTCGACATTGCCTATGAACTCGAATCGACGATGCGCGCGCGCGGAAAGTCGCTCGACATCCTCGACCAGACGCGGCTGAAGCCGGGTGCGGTCGCTTATGTGCGCCAGCAGGAGCCGATGGGGCTGGGGCATGCGGTGTGGTGCGCGCGTGACATCGTCGGCGACGAGCCCTTCGCGATCTTTCTGGCCGACGAACTGATGATCGGCCAGCCCGGCTGCATGAAGGCAATGGTCGAGGCGTACAACCGCACCGGCGGCAATATCGTTTGCGGCTATGAAGTACCGGCGTCGCAAACCGATAAATATGGCATCATCTCGCCGGGGGCCGAGGATGGTCCGCTGGTCGAGGTGCTCGGGCTGGTGGAAAAGCCTCCGCTCGGCACCGCAAAGTCGAACCTGATGATTCCCGGCCGCTACATCCTGCAGCCCGAAGTGATGCGCGTGCTCGAGACGCAGGAAAAGGGCGCCGGCGGCGAGATCCAGCTCACCGATGCCATGGCTCAGCTGATTGGACGCCAGCCGTTCCATGCGTTTCGATTTGGCGGCCGCCGCTTCGATTGCGGCGACAAGGCGGGTTATATTCAGGCCAATCTCGCGCTTGCGCTTATGCGAGAGGACATTGGGCCAAAGGTTCGAGATTTTGCGGTCAAACTTCTGGCAGACCAATGATTTTCTGTATGACAATCGAAGATTAAGGATTCAGCGCTAGACCACCCGGAAGCGCACCGGGTGGATCAAAAGAGACATGAAAGGCATTATCTTAGCGGGGGGCAGTGGTTCGAGGCTTTACCCCGCCACGCTCGCGCTGTCGAAGCAGTTATTGCCGGTGTTCGACAAGCCGATGATCTATTACCCGCTGTCGGTGCTGATGCTCGCAGGCATTCGCGAGATTATGATCATCTCGACGCCGCGCGATTTGCCGATGTTCAAGCTACTGTTGGGCGATGGATCGGCGTTCGGCATTGCTTTGACCTATGCCGTTCAGGATCAGCCTGCTGGGTTGCCGCAAGCCTTCATGATTGCCGAGCGTTTTCTCGCTGGCGGCCCCTCGGCGATGATTTTGGGCGACAATATTTTCCACGGCGACAGTCTGGGCGCCAAATGCCGCGCGGCGGCCCAGTGCGCGACGGGGGCGACCGTGTTTGCCTATCAGGTCGAAGATCCAGAGCGCTACGGCGTCGTCGCTTTCGACCCCGACACAGGGCGTGCGCAGCATATTGAGGAAAAGCCGATCGCGCCACAGACAAGTTGGGCACTGACGGGCCTTTACTTCTGCGATGCCGATGCGCCAGCAATCGCTGCGTCGTTGACTCCCTCGGCGCGCGGCGAGATCGAAATCACCGATATGTTACGCGTTTACCTGAATCGTGGCGTTCTTGACGTCAGTCGCCTCGGGCGCGGCTATGCGTGGTTCGATACCGGCACGCACGACAGCCTGCACGATGCCGCGTCGTTCGTGCGGATGATCGAGCGGCGACAAGGGATCAAGATTGCCTGTCCCGAAGAAATCGCGCTCGACCTTGGCTATCTGACGCCCAGCGCGCTGGTCACCCGCGCCGCCGCCATGGGCAAAACGGGCTATGCCGATTATCTCAGACGCTGCGCGGTGGCTGCATGAGCAAGGCGCCGATCAAGGTCGTTTACTCGCCGCCGGAACGGACAATCCTCGTCACCGGTGGTGCAGGCTTCATCGGATCGGCCGTATGCCGGTTGCTCGTGCGTGACGGTTCAGTGCGCGTCATCAATCTGGATAAGCTTACCTATGCGGCATCGCCTGCGGCATTGGCGGCGGTTGAAGACTCGGCCAATTATCGCTTCGTTCACGGCGATATTCTCGACCGTGAGCTGGTCGCGCAAATCCTGCGTCGGGAACGCGTCGACGCGATCATGCATCTGGCGGCCGAAAGCCATGTCGACCGGTCAATCGCCGGGCCGGCCGTCTTCATCGAGACCAACATTACGGGAACCTTCCAGCTACTCGAAGCAGCGGTCGACTACTGGCGCGATCTGATGCCCGATCAACGCGAACGGTTTCGCTTTCACCACATATCCACTGACGAAGTCTTTGGTGACCTGCCTTTTGACGGCAGCCGCTTCGAAGAACAGACGCGCTATCTGCCGTCTTCACCTTATTCGGCGAGCAAGGCGGCATCGGATCATCTCGTCCGCGCCTGGCACCATACCTATGGACTGCCCGTCGTGCTGTCGAACTGCAGCAACAATTACGGCCCTTACCAGAATCCCGAGAAATTGATTCCACTGATGGTGCGGAATGCGCTCGCGGGCGCGCCGTTGCCGGTCTATGGCACCGGCGCTAACGTCCGCGACTGGCTGCATGTCGATGACCATGCTGCCGCGCTGCGCGCCGTGCTCGAGCGAGGAGCGGTGGGAGAGACGTATCTCATCGGCGGGCGCGAGGAGCGGAGCAACATCGCGCTGGTGGCGATGATCTGTGACTTGATCGATCTGATCGAGCCGCGCGCCGACGGTCGACGCCGCCGGTCGCTGATCACCTTTGTCCCCGACCGGGCTGGCCATGACCGGCGTTATGCGATCGATCCGAGCCGAATCGAAAGGGAACTTGGCTGGCGCGCGCGTGTCAATTTCCGCGAAGGCTTGATCGAGACCATCGACTGGTACCGTACCAATGACCGACTTGAGCACCCAGTGCGCTCGGCAATTAGTCAGTCGCGCGCTTAGTCCCCTTTGACTGCCAACCTAGCCTTTCGAAATTTGATGCGGTCATGCACGATCCGATATGGTAGGCGTACAATTAGCCCCATCAACCGGGCCAGATTATAGACGAACCCGGACCCCTCCTTGCTTTGAATAAGCTCTGTCGGCTTTGTCCAGTAGGTCGCGATCACGCTGTTCAGACCATGCCGATTAGGCATAACTATGAGTGTTGATAAAATAAGCATAATCGTAATTAACGAATACATCGGTAGATCGCAACCACCAGCGGGCTGTACAATGCATCGCCAGTTAATCCAGTGCAGGGTACGGTTCGCAGAATTGCGGCGAATGCGCTGCACGATTGCGCTATCGACATTCATCGACAACAAATCATGGCATAGCAGGATTGCCGCTTCGGTCGGGCGATGGGCGGCAAGCGATCGGGCATTTTCGATCATTTCGTCAAATTTGCCGTCAGTGTGGCGCAAAACATAGCCGTTGACATCCGCGATCCATTTGAGTCGCGACCAACCATGCCCTTGGCCGTGGCAGGCAAGATACGGCAGGTGGAGGCGATCACTCAGCGTCCGAACCTGTCCGCCCGCAAGCGGAACAGTTCGGCAGTCGGCAAAGGGGTCTGCGCCGCGCAGCGATCCCTCGCAATCCAGCAGACGCCAATGGAGTTCGATCGCTTGGCCGCCCGAGCCCACAAAGGTAGCTTCTTTGGTAAGTTGGGTGAAATTGAGAAATTGCCTCTCGTCCAGCCCACCCGGATCGCGCGGTGTGTAGCCAAGGTCGAGCAACAGCCGCCGCGCCGCCAGTACCGCCTCAGGGGTCGTCAGCAGATCAATGTCTGATTGCTCTTTGATGCTGACAGTCCCGTAAGCCAAGATACCGAGCGGAGCGCCCTTCAGAATGATCGCAGGCAATTGGGCTGCATCGAATTGGGCCTGAAGTTGCACCGTTTCGATCGCCGACCGCAGCGATCTGGAAGCTACCTCCTTGGCGATATCGCGCAAGCCGCACCGTTGCAGAACGACCTCATCAACCCCCGCACGATAGCATGCGTCGTATGCCAGCCCGGCAATGCGGTGGCGCTTTGCGAGCGCCACCAACCGTCGCCAGTTTATCGATGCAGACGCCGCAGCCGAAAACGCCGCGATCTCCGCCGGTGTTTCGGGTCGCCGACACGCTGCCAGCAGCAATGCCAACTCGGCATCGGCGACCGGGCGTGCTCGATAAGCCAATCAGCGATCTCCCTTCATCGTTCGCGCTCACTGGACACGAACACGATCAAATCAACATCTCGCTAGGAAAGAAACCCTCAAAAAACCAGCAGATTCTCCGCACCTCGATCAGCGAGCAGGCCGACCAGACCGCCCGCGACAACGCCGCTCGCAAGATCGGCCATCGCAAGGCCCTGCATCGCAAGGCCAGTCTGGCAGGCGATAAGCGCGACGCCACTGTCGTCGGCCATGGCGAGCATCGACAGCCGATCGGGCAGGCCAGCGGCCGCCAGCCCGGCACTGTCGTCGTCGGCGCGGAGGGACGACGCCAGCAGCGCGACGGCACGTTCATGGGCATAAAGGCTGACGCGCCCACCGAGCGCTGCTTGCGCCAGCGCGACGCTCAGCGCAGCGCGCGCGCGCGTCACGTCTTCGGCGACGAGGAGGATCGTCAGCTGCATCCCGGGCACCCGGGATCCTTCGGCAGGCCGATCGTGCGGAAGCGGAAATCGAGGGTGTCGACGATCAGTAGCTTGCCCGCGCTATCGGCCCCGAACGGTACGAGCGCACGCAGCACTTCAAGCGCGGCGAGACTCCCCACCACGCCGGTCATCGCACCCATAACGCCATCCTCAGCACAGCTACCGGTATCGCGATCGGGCGCGGCACCGACGAAACAGCGGTAGCAGGGCTTGTCGGCTTCCCAGCCGCGGAACACGCCGAGCTGCCCTTCGAACTGCCCGACCGCTGCCGAGACGAGCGGGATACGCGCGGCAAAAGCGGTATCGGCAACTGCGAGCCGGGTCGCGAAATTGTCGCAGCCGTCGAGCACAACGTTGGCGCTGCCGAGCAACGCCGCCGCATTGGCGGGCGTGAGCCGCTCGACGACGGCGGATGGGGTCACGTCGGGATTGAGCGCTGCCACGGCGGTTGCGGCGGCTTCGGCTTTGACCCGGCCGACATCGGCGGTGCCGAATAACGTCTGGCGCTGGAGATTGCTGAGATCGACGCGGTCGTCGTCGATCACCGTCAGCCGTCCAACGCCCGCCGCCGCGAGATATTGGATCGCGGGCGAGCCGATTCCGCCCGCGCCGATGACCGCAACATGCGCGCCGAGCAGCCGCGTCTGGCCCGCGCCGCCAATCTCCTTCAGGATCAGGTGGCGGGCATAGCGATCGAGCTGGGCATCGCTCAGCGCCATGTCACACGCCGGTCGAGCCGAAGCCGCCGAGGCCCCGCTCGGTCTGCGCGCTGAACGTGTCGACCACGGCAAATTCGGGCCGCGCGATGGGCAGGAACACGAGCTGTGCGATGCGGTCGCCGGGGTTGATCGTGAAGGTTCCGCTGCCCGGCGGGGTGCGCAGCCAGGCGCTGATGAAAATCTGGTCGGCGTAATCGGCATCGATTGTCCCGACGGCCTGCCCCAGCACCAGTCCCTTTTTATGGCCCAGCCCCGAGCGCGCGAGCAGGAAGGCAACGAGATGCGGGTCGTTCATCAGCACCGCGATGCCCGACGGGATCAGCACGGCGGGGGCCTGCGGCTGCAACGCCAGCGGCGCGTCGATGCAGGCGTGGAGATCGATCCCCGCCGACATCGCGGTCTGGTAGCGCGGCAGGCCCCAATCGTGGAGACGGGGATCAAGGATCTTGAGTTCGATACGCGGCGTAAGGGTCATGACGGCGCCCAAAAGGATAGACCAAGCCGCGTAGCGGGCAGGGGGCCACGCTGGCAAGCCGCGTTAAGCCCGCGCTGACTCCTGTACGCCTAAGGCTGGGGTAATGGCCACCGTGACCCGATCAATGACTCCGGGCTGGGCGCTGGCGGTGCAGCTCGTGCTGGGCGCGCTGGCGCTTTATGGTATCGGGTCGCTGCCGCCGCTGATCGGGCGTTGGGGCGCGTCGACGGCGGGGATCGCGCTGCTCGCCTTGTGGGGTGTGCTTGGCGTGGCGGCATGGCGCACCGCGCGGTCGCCTTGGCACTGGCCGCAGTATTTGCCATTTTTGGTCGGCGTGCTGGCGCTGCGGATCGCGTTCGGCTGGCTCAGCATTGACCGCGTCTCACCGGGCGACCCGCATGCCTATCTCGTGATCACGCAACAATTGCTCGACGGCAAAGGCTATTATTTCGACGAGCCGTTCATGCATATGCGCACCCGCGCACTGTTTCCACCGGGCTATCCGGTGCTGTTGGCGGGCTGGGGCGCGCTGTTCGGGCTGTCGACCTGGTCGCTGCTCGCGGTTGGGACGCTGACGGACGCGGCCGCGGCCTTCGTGATCGCGCGCATCGGGGCGCGGCTGGATCAGCCGGTCGCGGGGCGAGGCGCCGCGCTGCTCTACCTGATCTGGCCATCGGTGCTGTTCAACGCGCCGCTTGCCGAAAAGGAAGGCTTGTGCGCGCTGCTGGTGCGGGTGATCGCGCAGATATGGATTGGTCGAGCGCAGGGTGAGCGCGGTTGGTGGCCGGTGCTGATTCTGGGGCTGGCGGCGGGCTGGCTGGCATTGACGCAGCCCGGCCTCGCAGCGATCGCGGCGATCTTCGGCATTGCACTCGCCGGGTCGATCGGCTGGCGTGGGGTGATGCGGCTGGGGGTTCCTGCCGCCGCGGTGGCGCTCGTCGTGATGGCGCCTTGGTGGTTGCGCAATTGGCTGGTGTTCGGAGCCTTTGTGCCACTCACGAGCGCGGGCGCGCTGAGACTTTGGATCGGCAACAATCCCGAGGCGACCGGTGCGTGGATGCCGCCCCCGCCTGAATTGCGCGGCTTGCCCGAACTTGCTTATGCCCGGCGTGCGGCGGGGATAGCGCAGGAGTGGATAGTCGGCCATCCGCTTGATGTCGCAAAGCTAACGCTCGCCAAGTTCCTGCGTGCCACCGGCGTTAGCCAGTTTGGGCTCGTCCGGTTGGCAGCGATGTACCCGCCGATCTCGCACATGCTCGCGGCGATGCTGTTTCCGCTCGCGCAGGGTAGCCACATCGTGCTGCTCGCGATTGCGGGAGCAGCAACGCGCGCTTGGCGGTCGCCCGGCGTGCCAATCCTCGCGCTGCTGGTTGCGGCCTGCCTCGCGCAGTTGCTGCTGTTCGGCGTGTGGTTTGAATATGGCGAGCGGCACCGCGAATTCATGACGCCGTTCCTGCTCCTGCTCGGCACCAGCGCCGCGACCGGCTGGCAGGGGTGGCGCCTGCCGCGCTACCGCGCTGCCGCTGCCTGATCGATTGCCTCGGCAATCCGCGCGGCGAGCCGTGCCGCCACCATATCCTTGGCTAGCGGTTCCCAGCTTTCGACGCCGGTCGCAGTGATCAGGTGGACGGTGTTGGCATCGCCGCCCATCACATCGCCCGACACATCATTGGCGACGATCCAGTCGACCCCTTTGCGCACGCGCTTGGCGGTGGCGTGTTCGATCACACGTTCGGTTTCGGCAGCGAAGCCGATCAGCAGAGCGGGGCGCCTTGGGCTGCGCGCCAGTCCCGCCAATATGTCAGGATTTTCGACGAGTTGCAGCGTCGGCGCGTGGCTGCCCTTCTTGATCTTCTGCGGCGCCGGAGCGACGCGCCAGTCGGCCACGGCCGCGACCATAACGGCGGCATCAGCGGGGAGGGCGGCGTCGACCGCAGCCGCCATCTCGATCGCGGTTTCGACGTCGATGCGGTTGACGCCAGCCGGGGTGGGCAGCGTCACCGGCCCCGCGATCAGCGTAACGCGCGCGCCGATCGCTGCCAGTGCGCCGGCAATTGCAAAACCTTGCTTCCCCGATGATCGATTGGCGAGGTAGCGGACCGGATCGATCGGCTCATGCGTCGGCCCGGCAGTGACGATGATGTGTTTGCCGGTCAGGCTCATGCGATGCCGAGCGCGGCCTTGATCGCTACGAAGATTGCCTCGGGCTCGGGCAAGCGGCCGGGGCCGAATTCACCGCACGCCATTGGGCCTTCGTCGGGCGCGAGGACGGTGATGCCATCCCCCTTCAACGTCGCGACATTGCGCTGCGTCGCCGGGTGCAGCCACATCCGCACGTTCATCGCAGGCGCCGCCAGCACCGGCTTGTCGGTCGCGAGCAGCAAGGTGGTCGCCAGGTCGCCCGCAATGCCGTTCGCCATTTTGGCGAGCAGATCGGCGGTCGCGGGGGCGACCACCACCAGATCGGCTTCGCGGCTGAGCTGGATATGGCCCATCTCGGCCTCGTCCTTCAGGTCCCACAGGCTGGTGTGGACCGGCGCTTCGCTGAGCGCCGCGAGCGTCATCGGCGTCACGAAATGCGCGCCGGCGTCGGTCAGCACGCAACGCACGCCGATGTCGGCCTTGCGCAGCAGCCGGATCAGCTCGCATGCCTTATAGGCTGCGATGCCGCCGCCGACGATCAGCAGGACCTTCTTCATCGCACGCCCCGCGTTACGGTGATGCGCCGACCGTCGAGCGCCTGGCCGATCAGGTCCTTCAGACCATCGGGCACAAAGGCCAGGCCGATGAGGAAAGTGGGCGCAATCATCAGCCCCCAATAGAAGGTGTCGACCCGCCCGAACAGGCTCAGAAGCACGGCATAAGCCGCAAAGGTGGCGAGCGCGCGTCGCGCGAGGCTGCCGGGCCATGCGCTCCAGCCGAACAGCGCAAGTCCCACCAGCAGTGCCGACAGCCACGCCGGCGCAATCGCAAGCGCGGTCGAAATGCTCATCGTCTTGACGAAGAAGCCGAAGCCGAGCAAGCCGGCCCAGCCCGGTGACGCTGGGTCGGCGCTATCGACGACGCGCGACACCGCCCAGGCATGCGCCGCGATCACCGGCACCATCACCGCAAGCGCTCCGCCCCAGCTCATTGCCTCACGTCGTCGGCCTTCGATCAGCGCCAGCCCCGCCATCGTCAGCACATAGAGCGCGGCGGTCTCGCGGATCAGCATCGCCATCAGGCCGAACGCGACCGCATGCGCCCAGCGGTCATCGCGGCGCAGCGCGAGCGAGAGCGCGATCAGCAGTCCGGCCCAGACTTCGTGGAAGTTAACGAGCTCGACCTGCACGAACGCCGCCATCCCGCCGATCAGCAGCACCAGCGCAATCGCCAGCGGCGGCGCGCGCGCGAAGGCAGGGCGCAGCCGGATCGTCCAGGCGAGCAACACACCGGCCGCAAGCGTGTAGAGCAGAATCACCGATCCGATCGGCGGGATCGACGCTTGGATCACTGCGAGCGTCGGCAGGCGAAACGTCACGAAGGGCCGCAGCGGATAATCTCCGCGCCGCAGTGCCGTGGCGGTCACCGTGTAATAGTCGCCGTTGTTGCGCAGCCCCGCGATTATCGATTCATAGAGCAGGATGTCGGCCTTATCATCGGCGCGCTTGGCGGGGTCCTTGCTGACCGGTGGTGGGCCAGCAGTGACCAGCGCGCTGAGGCAGGCAAGCAGCAGCAGCGCCAGCAGGCCGAGGGCGATCTGCGCCCGTGCCTGACGCAGCGCTGCAAAGCGCGTCGGCTCGGTTAGCCAAAGGGGCCGAGCGGTTCGGGCCATTGCCTAATGCAGCACCAGCCAAGTGGCGCCGATGCTCGCAGCCGCCGTCACTGCCGCTACCGCGAGATAGCGCCAAAAGCCGCCGCTCGTCGCAGGCGCCAGCGGCCGCAGCGGCGGGGCGGGCGGGGCGCCACCGGGCGAGGGGAAATGCCGCTCGATGTTGCGAATCAGCTCGGGCAGCCGCGCGACGGTACGCAGATCGGTGATCATCCGGTCGGCGACATAGGCTTCGGGGCCTAGCTCGGTCCTGATCCATTCACGCACGAACGGCGCCGCCGTTTCCCACATGTTGATGTCAGGATCGAGCGCGGTCGCGACGCCTTCGACCATCACCATCGTCTTTTGCAGCAGCAGCAGATGCGGCTGGGTCTGCATGTCGAAGTCGCGGGTGATGTTGAACAGGCCGTCGAGCATGTTGCCGACCGACATGTCCTTTACGGGCATGCCGCGCATCGGCTCGCCAACTGCGCGCAGGGCCGTCGCGAACTCGCCGATATTGTGGTGCGCGGGGACATAGCCCGCCTCGAAATGAATCTCGGCCACGCGGCGGTAGTTGCCGGTGATCAGACCGTAGAGAATCTCGGCGAGCCAGACGCGCGCGCGCCGATCAATCCGTCCCATGATGCCGAAGTCAATCGCGGCGAGCTTGCCACCGGGCAGCGCGAAGAGATTGCCCTGGTGAAGATCGGCGTGAAAAAAACCTTCAGCGATCGCCTGGCGCAGGAGCGCGTGGACCAATATGTGCGCTAGCCGCGCCGGATCATGCCCCGCCGCGATCAGCGCGGGCCGGTTCGATAGCTTGATCCCGTCGATCCATTCGAGCGTCATCACGCGGCCTGTGGTGCGCTGCCAGTCGATCTTGGGGACGATGAAATCGGGTTCGGCGGTCATTGCCTCGGCGAGCTCGGAGGCCGAGGCCGCTTCACGCCGCAGGTCGAGTTCGCGCGCGGTCCAGCGCTTGAAGGTTTCAATCACCAGCCGCGGGCGCAGCCGGGCAAGTTCGCCGCCCATCGTTTCAAGCCGCGCCGCCGCCCATTCATAAGTGTCGATCGCGCGCGCAAATTCTTCCTCGACACCGGGGCGCAGGACCTTGACCGCGACGGTCGTGCCTTCGGTCGTCACCGCGCGGTGGACCTGCGCGATCGAGGCGGCGCCGACCGGCGCCGGGTCGATCGAGGCGAACAGCGCGTTCAGCGGGCGCCCGAACGCCGTCAGCATCGCCTTTTCGACGACCGCGAACGGCAGCGGCGGCACCGCGTCCTGCAAGCGTGCCAAATCCTTTGCCGCCGCGTCGCCGATAATGTCCGGGCGCGTGGCGAGCGTCTGGCCAAATTTGATCGCGGGCGGGCCAATCGCCTGCAACGCATCGGCATAGGCCGGGGTCGCCGGCACGCGCGCGCCAAAGCGTGCCACGCGGCACAGGCGGCGCAGCGCCGCTGGCGTGTTCGGATCGCGCTCGATTCCCCGCAGCGCGCCGTGGCGTGCAAGCGTTCGGCCCCATTTCAGGAGGCGCCATAAATGGGTGGTGGTGGCGGTCATCGACGGTATCGCGGGGTCAAATCTTCCACCCGCTGTGGATCGCGACCAGCCCGCCGAGCATCGGCTCCACCCGCGTCTGGACGAAGCCTGCCGCGCCGATCATCGCTTCGAAGGTCGGCATGTCGGGGAAGCGCCGGATCGATTCGATCAGATAGCGATAGCTGTCCTCGTCCCGCGCGACGATCTTGCCGATCTGCGGCACCAGATGATGCGAATAGGCATCATAGATATCGGCGAATCCCGGCCACAACGTCGTGGAGAATTCGAGGCAAAAGAAACGCCCGCCGCGCTTGAGCACGCGGTGCGCCTCGCGCAAAGCCGCCGGAATGTCGGTCACATTCCGGATGCCAAAGGCGATCGTATAGGCATCGAAAAAGCGGTCGGGATAGGTCAACGACTCGGCATTGGCTTCAGTCCACACCAGCCCGTCGATGCCGCGCTTCGCCGCGCGATCAATGCCCACTGCGAGCATATCGGGGTTGATGTCCGCGACTGTCACCGCCGCGCCGCTCGCGGCCAGGCGGAATGCGATGTCCCCGGTGCCACCCGCCATATCAAGGATCGATTCGCCCTCGCGCGGCTTGACGCGTTTGACGAAACGATCCTTCCAGACGCGGTGCATGCCCGCCGACATCGCGTCGTTCATGATGTCGTAGGAACGCGCAACGCTGGTGAAAACGCTCCCGACGCGGGCGGTCTTTTCGTCGGCTGCTATCTCTTGATAGCCGAAGGATACGGTGTCGCTCATCCAGCCGCTCTAGCTTGGGGGCGGGGACGGGGCAAACGCAACGTGGCGCCGCCGCAACGGTCGCGCAGCCAATGCCATCGATCGCTCGGCAGCGGCGTGCATCAGCGACAGGCTGAAATGAGGAAATATTAGTGATCCTAAATAGTTGGGCGACGTGCCTAACCAAAAAGGCGCCAGTCGCAATGCCCGAATCCGAAGACTGGCTGCTGATTGTCGCGATTTTGGCGGTGCCGCTGGTCATTTTTGCTGTGATCGACTCGCTGCGCTGCGTTCAGGCGCGCGAGGCGCAGATCATTTCATCCCACAGCAAGATGGCGAACCGTCGCCGGTAGAGGCAGCGTAGCGGCGGGCACGAGTTTGCATCGCCGCCGCGCTTTGCCTAAGCGCGATCCGCATGCCCGAACTTCCCGAAGTCGAAACCACTGTCCGGGGCTTGCGTCCCGTGCTGGAGGGTGAGCGGCTCGCACGGGTCATCACGCGCCGCCCTGATCTGCGTCGCCCCTTCCCGGTCGATCTCGCACAGCGGCTGACGGGCGCGCGGGTGACGGGTCTCGATCGCCGCGCGAAATATGGGCTGATCGCGACCGATCGGGGCGATACGATGATTTTCCACCTCGGCATGTCGGGGCGGTGGCGCGTCGATCCATCGGCCGAACTGGCGCATGATCATCTGCTGATGGAAACCGAGGCCGGTCGCCGCCTCGCGCTCAACGACCCCCGCCGGTTCGGATCAGTCGACCTTGTGCCGACCGCCGCACTGGACCAATATCCAGCTTTTGCTGCGCTGGGGCCTGAGCCGCTGGGACCCGGTTTCGACGTCGACTATCTGGCCAAAGCGCTCGAAGATCGAATATCGCCGATCAAGGCGCTGTTGCTCGACCAGCGTGTCGTCGCGGGACTCGGCAACATCTATGTCTGCGAAGCGCTCCATCTGGCCGGGATCGCGCCGTCGCGCGCCGGCGGGCGGATCGCAACCGCGCGGCTCGGTGCGCTGGTCGAGGCGATTCGCAGCGTGCTGCGCGCTGCGATCGAGGCGGGTGGGTCGAGCCTGCGCGATTATGCCAGGCCCGACGGCGAGCTTGGGTATTTCTCCAAACAGTGGCGTGTCTATGGCCGCGAGGGCGCTGACTGCCCGCAATGTGGGGCGACGGTACGGCGGCGCGCCGAGGGCGGACGATCGACCTTCTGGTGCAGCAGCTGCCAGCGCTGAGGGCGCGAGCGGCGGGCGTTGACGAAGCCATTGAGGGCCGCTATGTGCCGCGCCTTCCGGGTGAACCGCTGATGGTTTGCTCGTCCCTGTTTCATTCAAAGGTTCGAGGCACTTCATGGCGAATACGCCGCAAGCGAAAAAGCGAATCCGGCGCAACAACCGCCGCGCGGAAATCAATACCAATCGCGTCAGCCGGATTCGGACTTTCGTGAAGAAGGCTGAAGCGGCGCTCGAATCGGGCGACAAGGCAGCAGCACAGGTCGCGCTCGCCGAAATGCAGCCCGAGCTGATGCGCGGCGTCGCCAAGGGCGTGCTGCACAAGAACACCGCCTCGCGCAAATTTGCCCGGCTGACGAAGCGCTTCGCCGCGCTCGCCTGAAGCAATTGTGATTTGGGGGCATGTTGAGCCCGCCGGACCCAGGTTCGGCGGGCTTTTCTGCGTCGGTATCGCTTGGGTCGCAATCGATGGCGGCGGCGCTACGGCGCATATCGTTAATCCGGCATACCCGATGCCTTAAAACATAGGATTTACCGCGATTCGCGATCGTTGCAGTTTAGGGTTGAGACTCAATCAAAGCCAAAAGGCGATGGCGGTGGCGAGGGCGACGGCTGAGAGGAAGTTGGCGGCGA
>JAIETY010000066.1 GCA_019744885.1 Sphingomonas sp. | reverse complement strand
AGCGATCACGCTGACGATTCTCGACGATAATGCACCGCGATCATCGGTGGCGACGGCAGCGGCGGCGGCTATAACCTCTCGAACGCGGAGGCCGGTCGGCTTTTCGCGCGCAATATCACGATCAGAACAGCAGAATCGACGCGAAACCTTATCGTCCGCGATCTGGCACTGACCGCAGGGTCGGAGGACAATCTCGCCACCACCGGCACGCTTTCGATTATGGCGAGCGGCGCCATTCGGGTGGAGGGCGGCGTGCGCCTGATCGGGCTGGCACCGACCGGGTCGCTGGTGCTGAACGCGCCGCAATCGGTTTCGGTCATCTCCGGGCAAGGATCGATCGATCTGCGCGATGCCGCAGGCGCGCTGGGTGGCCAGTTGCGGATCACCGCCGGGCGCATCTATGCCGCCACCGATGCGGCCATCGCCAATGTCAACGCGGCCAATTCGATCGACGCGCGGACATTGCGGCTGGGCAATAATGACGGCGTGGTCATCGACGATGGCCTGCTGCGCGCGGGCGTCATTCAGCTATCAGGGCCGAATGGCGTCTACATCCAGAATACCGGTGCCAGTACGGCCTTTGACCTGCGGCGCGGCTTCACCGCGAACAGGATCGACATTTCGGCGAATGCCGAAACCGCCATCGTGATCAATGGCCGATTGACCAATCCGGCGGTGCCGGGCGGTTTCTTCACCGGGATATCGACGATTTCCCGGCTGGGGATCAACGAGTCGGCCGGTGGCCTGCTAGGCGGTTTCGACCGGCTTTCGACCGCCAATGGCTGCTTTATCCTCAACATCGCCGGTTGCTCGGGCGGCTCTGATCTGATGCCTAACGGCGACCGCCTGACGGGATCGCTCGACCCGCTGGCCGGCTATCGCTCGGCGTCGGCGCCGCTCGGGTTGCTGACGTTCCAGACCTTTATCCGCAATGGCTATCCGCCGCTGATCGACGAACCGATTACTGGTGTTGGCAATGAAGATTTGTGGACGGTCGGGTCGCCTACCGACGACAGCGCCAAGGACGACAGCCCAAAGGACGACAGGGATCCGAAATGACCGTCGGCGGGGAACTTCAAGGGCACGCGCGTTGACGGCGATCGGGGCCATAGCCACGCATCAAGTGCGGCGCTTGCCCGGCGCGGTGGCGATGCTTGCTGCACTGTTGGCAATCGGCGGTGGCGCCGTGGCGGCGCCGGGCGAGCAATTCGAAGGTGTGGCGAGCTGCGCTGGCACGACATGTCATGCTCGGCTCGAGGGTGATGGCGCGGTCGTGCGGCAGGACGAACTGGCGCGGTGGCAGGAACCCGCGTCCGCCACCGGCGCGCATAGCCGAGCTTTTTCGGTGCTGTCGGGCGGGCGGGCGCAACAGATCGCGACCACGCTTGGGCTCGGCGCCGCAACGAGCGCGCCTGCCTGCCTCGGCTGCCACGCGACCCCGACGCAGACCGCTCGAGGACCGCGCTTTGTGGTCGCGGACGGGGTTGGCTGTGAAGCATGCCACGGCCCCGCGAGCCGCTGGATCGCGTCGCATTATGCCGTCGGTGCAAGCCATGCCGCCAATGTCGCCAATGGCCTGGTCGCGCTCGATCGGCCGATCGTGCGCGCCAACTTGTGCCTCGATTGTCACTATGGCAGCGCGCAACCGGGCCAATTCGTATCGCACCGGATGATGGCCGCGGGGCATCCGCGCGTCTCGTTCGAACTCGCACTCTTCTCCACGCTGCAGCTTCACTATGACGAAGACGCCGATTATGCTCGCCGCAAGGGCTATTCGGACGACCTGCGACTGTGGGCAGTGGGTCAGGCTGTTGCGGTCAAGCGCGCGGCGTCCTTGTTCAGCGGGCCACGCGGCAATGAAGGCGCCTTTCCCGAATTTTATTTCTTCGATTGCCATAGCTGCCACCGGCGGATTTACGATCAGGCCAGCTTCGACCGCAGCTGGGAAGCCAATGGCGCGCGGCCGATTCCGGCGGGCATGCCGCCGTTCAACGACGAAAACATGATCCTGCTGTCGGCAGCAGCGAAGGCCGCTGCCCCTGCCCTCGCCGCTCGGTTCGATGGCGATGTCCGCGCCTTCCACCTCGGCATTGCCGGCGGACGCGCGACCGCCATCGCCGCCAGTGCGCGGTTGGCGGCCAGCGCCGACGCATTAGCCTCTGCGCTCGACGGCGTTGGCGCGTCGGGCGATCTCGCCTTCGCCATTCTCGATCGCATCGCTGCCCCGGCCACCACCCCGCGCTTCACCGATTATCAGGGATCGGTGCAAGCCGTCATGGCGACCGACACGCTGCTGTCGGCGCTGATCCGGCAGCGGCGCATCACGGTTGGCGCCGCCGCCGGTATTCGTGCCGATATCAACCGCGCCTATGCCGCCGTGCGCGAGCCCAACGGCTATCGTCCGCCCGCCTTCCGCAGTGCGCTCGCTAGCGCAATCCAGAGTATCAGGGCACTGCGATGAAGCGGATCGGGGGCGGCCTTTCCTTACTGGCGCTGATCCTGCAGGCCTGCTCTGGCGGAGGTAGCAGCGGCTCCACTGCGGCGCCAACTGCGGCCCCGGCGCCAAGTCCCGCGCCCGCGCCAATACCGGCCACGCTCTACGCCGTGCCCGCCGCCGAAGCCCTGTCGGTCGCCGATGTGCAGGCCGTCATCGCGCATGCCGCCGACGAAGCGCGCGCGCGCCAGTTGCCCGGTGTCGTCGCCGTGGTCGACCGCGTCGGCAACGTGCTCGCCGTATTCCGGATGACTGGTGCCCGCGCCAATGCCACGACGAGCGCCGCGCCAAATGGCCAGAACATCGACGCGCAGAACCTCACCTTCCCTGCGGAGGCAGGCGCCATCGCCAAGGCGATCACCGGTGCCTATCTGTCGAGTGGCGGCAATGCCTTTTCATCGCGCACCGCGAGCGAAATCGTGCAGGAACATTTCCCGCCCGCGACGACGACAGCGGGCCTCGAAAGCGGGCCATTGTTCGGGGTGCAGTTCAGCCAATTGCCCTGTTCCGATTTGTCGAGCCGTTTCGGCAGCGGCGCGATGATCGGCCCCAATCGCTCTCCGCTCGGACTTGCAGCCGATCCGGGGGGCTTTCCGCTTTACAAAAACGGGGTGCTGGTCGGCGGCATCGGGGTGATGGCGGACGGTGTCTATGGATCCGATCCCAACATCATCGACGTCGACGACGATCCTGAAGAAGCGATCGCGCTGGCGGGTACATTGGGGTTCGAAGCCCCCGTAACGATCCGCGCCGACCGCATCTTCGTCGATGGTACGCAGTTGCGCTTCACCGACATCAATTATGCCGATCTTCGCACCAGTGGCACCGCAAGCTATGCGGCGATAGCGCCGACGCTTGGCGCCGCGGTTGCCGTGCGCGGCTATACCGCTGCGACGATCCGCGCGGGCACGGCTTACGGCAGCGAGGCCTCGGGCATCCGCGCTGCTACGCCCGCTGAATTCACCAATCGCGATGCCTTCATCCTGAGTGATGGCGCGGGCGCCAATCGCTTTCCGTCGCGTGGCGGCACCGACAGCATCACCGGCGCTGCGTCGCTGAGCGCAGCCGAAGTCCGCGCGCTGCTCGAACAGGCATTCACCGTCATGAGCCGCGCTCGGGCGCAGATTCGCCAGCCGCTCGACAGCCGCGCGCAGGTGTCGATCTCGATCGTCGACACCAATGGCGCGGTGCTCGGGGTCGTCCGTGCACCCGACGCGCCGATCTTTGGCACCGACGTGTCGTTACAAAAGGCGCGGACGGCGGCCTTCTTCTCCAGCGCGCAGGCCGCCACGCAATTGCTCGCCGATCCCAGCAGCGACGTCCAGCATTTCGTCGGCAATGTGCGCACGTTCCTGAACGATCCGACGGCGCTGACCGGCGCTTTTGCGCTTGCCGATCGCTCGACCGGTAATCTGTCGCGCCCCTATTTCCCCGACGGTGAAGTCGGGCGACCGCCGGGGCCGTTGTCGCGCCCGATCGCACAGTTCAATCCGTTTTCAACGGGGCTGCAATCGGCGCTGGTGCTCACCAATCTTGGCCAGCATCTCGGCTTCGTCACCGGCGCGTCGGCGAGCGACACACGCGCGCGGTGCAGCTTCCTTCCCGATGTGGCGACCAATCAGAATCGCCTGCAGAACGGCATTCAGATCTTTCCCGGCTCCGTGCCGATTTATCGCGGCAATGTGCTGGTCGGCGGGATCGGCGTATCGGGAGACGGTATCGATCAGGACGACATGATCGCGTTCCTCGGCACCCACAACGCGGCTGTGCAGCTCGGCACGATCGGCAACGCGCCGAAAGCGATCCGCGCCGACAATATCATCGTCAATCTTGGCAATGCACAGGTGCGACTGCGCTACATCAACTGCCCCTTCGCGCCATTCCTCGACACGGCCGCGCAAAATGTGTGTGCGGGGCTTTAGGCGGTGCTCGAGGGGTTCTTCCTGATGTTGCTGGCATCGCCGCTCACGCAAGCGACAGAACCATCAGCGCCCGCGCAAACGGAGACATCGCCGCCTGCGTCTGATCAGCCCGACCGTCGCCGTCCGGGCTATGAAAAGGCGCTGCCGCCGCCGATCGTCCAGCGCAATCCGGGCGCAATCACCGCCCCGCCACCCGAAGCCTTCCCCACCGATCAGATCCCCATTCCCGATCGCTGGCGGTTGATCCAGTCGCTCGGGCTAGTGACCGAACATTGGTGGGATCCCTATCACCAGAATACGCTGAAGGGTGATCGGCCGATCAACCGGGAAAAGGTGAAATGGCTACCGATCCGTGAGGACGATTGGTTTTTCACCGCCAATCTGACCAGCGACACCGTGTTCGAGCCGCGCAGCTTCCCCATTCCGGTCGGCGTGCAGACAACCGAGCGCCCCAACAGCATCGACGTCTTCGGAAACAGCGGCAGCTATGTCCTCTCGCAAAGCCTGATCGCCGGGGTGTCGCTAAGCAAGGGCCGCACCACCTTCAAACCACCCGAAATCGAGTATCGGCTGACGCTCGCGCTGAACCTCAACTATGCCAATGTCCCCGAACGCCGGGTATTGTTCGTCGAACCGTCAAAGCCGTCGCAACGCTTCGATTATTTCGTTGGCGTGCAGGAAGCCTTTGTCGATTATCACTTGCGCAACACATCGACGCGCTATGATTTTGAATCGATCCGCTTCGGTATCCAGCCGTTTCAGACCGATTTTCGCGGTTTCCTGTTTAATGACGATCAGCTCGGCGTCCGCTTCTTTGGCAACCGCGACAATAATCGCTTCCAGTTCAATCTGGCGGCATTCTGGCGGCTGGAAAAGGATACCAATTCGGGGTTAAACGACGTTACCAAGCGCCCCCGCAGTGACTGGGTGTTCGTCGCCAATGTCTACCGGCAGGACTTCCTCATTCCCGGGCTCACCAGCCAGGTCGCGCTGGTCTACAACCTCAACCGCGAACGCAACACCATCCGCATCGACAACAACGGCTTTCCGGTGCGTCCGGCGCTGCTCGGCAACCTGCGCGGTCGCGATTATGACGTGCTCTATCTGGGCTATAATGCCGATGGCCATATCGGGCGCCTCAACCTGACCGCATCGGCCTATGCGGCGCTTGGCGAGGACCGCGATAGCATCTTCACCAGCCGTCCGGCGCAAATCCGCGCATGGTTCGGCGCGGCGGAGCTCAGCTATGACAGGGACTGGGTTCGCGTGCGGCTCTCGGGTCTTTACGCCAGCGGCGACGGCGATCCCTATGACAATGTCGAAAGCGGTTTCGACGCGATCTTCGAAAATCCGGTCTTTGCCGGCGCCGACACCAGCTACTGGATTCGCCAGACCATTCCCTTTGCCGGCGGTGGCCGCGTGATCGGGATCAGCGGCAGGAACGGCATCCTCAACAGCCTGCGCTCGTCGAAGGAACAGGGGCAGTCGAACTTCAACAATCCCGGCACGGCCCTGATCGGCGTCGGCAGCGATTTTGATCTGACGCCGCGGCTTCGCGTGTCGGGCAACGTCAACCATCTCTGGTTCGCCAATACAGCGACACTACAGGCGCTGCGCAATGAAGGCAGCATCCCGCGCGACATCGGCTGGGATCTGTCCGCCGCCGCAATCTATCGCCCCAAGGCAAGCCAGAATATCGTGTTTCGCCTGTCGGCAGCGGCCCTGCTGCCCGGCAGCGGCTTTCGCGACCTGTTCACCGACATCGACCGCAACCGAAGCTATTTTTCGGTGCTGGCCAATATCGTATTGAGCTATTGATGCGCCTGAACCGCATACCCCTGTCCCGCCTGGCGATCGCGCTCGCCGCGATGATGTTCCCGGCGATGTTGCTGGCCGGGAGCGGCGAGGAAAAGCCCGTCGAGCGCCGCTATGTCGCCGCGCCACCGGCGCCGATGACGCAGACGCAGGCCGATGCCGACGCCAAATCGGCCGGCTGCACCAGTTGCCATGTCAAGACCGATCAGCCGACGATGCACGAAACCCCGGCGGTCATTCTGGGCTGCACCGACTGCCACGGCGGGAATGCGGCTATCGTCGGCAATCCCGCAAAGGGCTTCGACGACGTCGATTATGTCGCTGCCCGCGAAAAGGCGCATGTGCTGCCGCGCTACCCCAAGGGCTGGCACTACCCCAGCTCGGCCAATCCCAAGGCCAGCTACACGCTGCTCAATCGTGAGGCGCCCGAATTCGTGCGCTTCGTCAATCCCGGGGACTACCGCGTGGCGCGCCAGGCGTGCGGCGCCTGCCACTTGCCGGTGATCGAGGCGGGCGAGCGATCGATCATGGCAAGCGGGGCAATGCTGTGGGGCGGCGCGAGCTACAACAACGGCATCCTGCCGTATAAGAACTACCTGCTGGGGGAGGCCTATACGGCGGACGGCAAGCCCGCCAAACTTCTGTCACCCGGCGCCCCGCCCGGCACGATCACCGCCGCGCAAAAGGCACGCGGCGCACTGGCCGCGCTCTACCCGCTACCCGAATGGGAAGTCGTGCCCCCGGGTGACATTTTCCGGGTATTCGAAGCGGGCGGGCGCGTGATCGGCAGCCAGTTCGCCGAAGTGGGCCTGCCCAATCCCAGCGGCGCGATCCAGCGGCTCGACGAGCCCGGCCGCCCGGATCTGAAGCAATCGAACCGTGGTGCTGGCACTGGGCTTCGAATCGCGGTGCCGGTGCTCAACATCCACAAGACCCGGCTCAACGATCCGTTCATGTGGTTCATGGGCACCAACGATCAGCCGGGCGACTATCGTGGATCGGGCTGCACCGGCTGCCATGTCATTTACGCGAATGACCGCGAGCCGCGCCACAGCCTGATCTATGCCGCATTCGGGCGCGACGGCCAGACCCAGACGGTCGATCCGACCATCGCATCGCGCAGGGAGCAGCATGGCGAGCATGGCGCCCTTGTCGGCGAGGCCGGCGACACTGATGGCAACGGGGAAAAAGGCCATCCGATCAAGCACGCCTTCACGCGCGCGATCCCGACGTCGCAGTGCATGAGTTGTCACATGCACCAGCCGAACATCTTCCTGAATTCCTATCTGGGCTACACCATGTGGGATTATGAATCCGATGCCCCCAGCATGTGGCCCGAAAAACAGAAATACCCGACCGCCGCCGAAACGCGCGAAGTGCTCGATCGCAATCCCGAAGGGGCGGCCCCGCGCGGCAAATGGGGTGACGTCGATTTTCTGCGCAACGTTTATGATCTGAACCCGACGCTGAAGGACACCCAATTCGCCGATTATCACAGCCATGGCTGGAATTTCCGGGCGATCTTCAAGCGCGACCGGGAAGGCAATCTGCTCGATGCCGATGGCAAGATCGTGGCGCCCGACGATCCCGAAAAATGGCGCAAGAACGGCGAGGATAAATTCGTCCAGCCGGGCACCAATCCCGGCAAGGCCGTCCACCTGATGGACATCCATGCCGAAAAGGGCATGCAATGCGTCGATTGCCATTTCGCGCAGGACAGCCATGGCAATGGCCTGATCTATGGCGAAGTCGCCAATGCGATCGAGATTCGATGCAAGGATTGCCACGGCACCGCCGACGCCTATCCAACGCTACGCACGTCAGGACCGGCAGCACCGCCCACCGGCAATGATTTGTCGCTGCTCCGCAATCCCGACGGCCAGCGGCGGTTCGAATGGACCACCGGTCCCGGCGGCACACGCGAGCTGATCCAGCGATCGATGGTCGATCCCAAACTCAGCTGGCCCGTCCATCTGGTCAAGAACAGCGTCGATCCGGCGAGCCCGTATTTCAACATCAAGGCGGCGCGCGCAAAGCTGATGGCCAAGATCGGCGCAGTGAGTGGCCGTTATGAATTTGGGTCCGGGGTCGCCAACAGCGAACTGGCCCATCCTGGCGACGAAATGGCGTGCTTCACCTGTCACTTGAGCTGGACCACCAGTTGCGGCGGCTGTCACTTGCCGATCGAAGCCAATTCGAAGAGCAGCGTCAATCACTATGAAGGCGGCGAGACACGCAACTTTGCGACCTATAATCCGCAGGTTGCCCGCGACGACATGTTTCAGCTCGGCCGTCACATGACCACCAAGGGCAATGAGATCGTGCCGGTCCGAAGTTCGTCGGCGCTGATCCTGTCCTCCACCAACGTCAACCGCGAACGAATCTACATCCAGCAACCGCCGATCAGCGCGATCGGTTTTTCGAGCCAGGCTTTCGCCCCGCACTTCCCGCACACCGTGCGCACCACCGAAACCAAGACCTGCACCGATTGCCACTTGTCGGCCAAGGACGACAATAATGCGATCATGGCCCAACTGTTGCTGCTCGGTACCGGCACCGTGAATTTCGTCGGCCTCCACGCCTGGACCGGGCTGGAGCGGGGATTTGAGGCCGTGCGCGTCACCGAATGGGACGAACCGCAGGCCGTGATCGGCTCGCACCTCCAAAAATATGCCTATCCCGATTATTGGCGCGCGCATATCGATGGCAACAAGCGCGAGCTGAGGGATTGGACCCGCGGCAAGACCTTCGACGCCAAGCTATCGGGCGAAACGCAGGCGACCGAGCAATTCCGCAACATCGTTCAGGGCACCCGCGACAGCGTAAGATGCCTGCAATTGCGCGGCGAATACATGTTTGTTGCCGAAGGACGCGGCGGCTTTCGCGCTTATGACGTCGCCTCTGTCGGCAACAAGGGATTTTCGGACCGGATCGTCTCCGCCCCCTTCTCCCCGCTCGGCCATGATGCGCACGTCGCCAGCCGAAACGCGACCTGCATGGCGCTGCCGACCAACCAGCCGATCGCGCCGGCGCGCAACACGGCCCCCATGCGCGAGATGAACCAGGAACAGGCGTTCCTGCCGATCTATCACTATGCCGCGATCACCGATTTCGAAGAGGGGCTGATTCTCGTCAATGTCGACACGCTGGCGGACGGCAATTTCAAGAACAACTTCCTGAAACGCGCCGTCACCTGGAACCCGAACGGAGTGTTGAACGGTGCACGGCACATCATCCTTGCCGGATCCTACGCCTATGTCGCGGCCAAGGTCGGGCTTGTCGTCGTCGATCTCGCCGATCCGCTGCACCCGAAGCTTGCCGCGGTACGCCCGCTGACCGACGCGCGCGCGAGTGCAATCCAGTTCCGCTATCTCTGGGTGACCGATGCCGATGGCGTGAAGCTGTTCGACGTCACCCAGCTAGCCAATCCGGTGGCAATGCCCGGCGGCACCATCGCGCTTGCCGATGCGCAACGCCTCTATATCGCGCGCACCTACGCCTATATAGCGGCGAAGGGCGATGGCCTTGTCATTGCCGATGTCACCAATCCGCTGAATCCCCGCATCAATCAGCGCGTTACCTTTGGCGGGGCGATGACCGATGCCCGGGATGTCATCGTCGCGGGCACCAATGCCTCGCTCTTCGCTTATGTCGCCGACGGGCGAGCTGGCTTGAAAGTCATTCAGCTGACCAGCCCGTCAAGCCAACCCAATTTCTATGGCTTTTCCCCGCGACCGGTGCCCGAACTGATCGCCTGGGCGAAAACACCCGCGCCGGCGCTCGCGCTGTCACGCGGGCTCGACCGCGACCGCGCGGTCGATGAAACGGGCGGGCAGATCGCGGTGTTCGGTCGGCTCGGCGCGCGACCGTTCACCCGCGCCGAAATGGAAAAGCTGTTTCTGAACGCGCGCGGCGTGCCGTACAAGGTAAGCGACACCGGCACGATGGCCGATTGGCGCGCGCCGATGAAGCTGCCGGTCGTGCTGGGGCGTTAGCGCGGGCGTTCGGCGATCAGGCTTTCGATCATCGGCTGCAGTTTCTTGTCGAATTTGGCGAGCATGATGTGTTCGGCGGCGGTGTCGAAATGCGTCACCAGCTGCCCCCCGCTCCAGCGGTGCAGCGCATAGGCAGGCGAATCGGCGATGACGAGCGGGCGGTTGTCGGGCTCGGCAGGATCGATCGGCCGCAGATCGAGCGTCACTTGTGGTGCGGTGGCAGCGCACGCCGCCAGCGTCATGCCGTGCCACTGCGCCGCGACAGGGCGGTGGAGATGACCGCAGATCAGCGCCTTCACCTGATCGTGCCCGGCCAGCGCGTCAACCAAACGCACAACCCAGGGCTCGCGGGGGTCGGTGTTCATCCACGCGATCCCGACCTCGATCGGCGGGTGGTGCATGACGATCACCGTCGGCGTCGAACTGTCGGCTGCCAACTGCGCCGACAACCACGCCGCGCGGGTTTCGCAAAAGGCACCGCCATGCCGCCCCGGCTCCAGCGTATCGAGCACGACCAGCCGCAGACCGTCGAGCGCGACGACATATTGGTTGAACCCATCGACAAAGGTCGCGTCGGGGAAGTGCACGCGGTAATTGGCCCGATTGTCATGATTGCCAAGGCAGCAATGGATCGGAAACGGGCACTGGCTCAACGCGTTGGCAAGCCGACGGTAACTATCGGCATCGCCGCGATCGGTTAGGTCGCCCGTCACCAACAGCATATCGGGGCGATTGGGGCCGTCGATCAACCAACGGAGAACGCGGTTCAGGCGTCTGGCGTTGAATTCGGCTGGATCATCGGGTTCGAACCCCAGATGAACATCGGTAATCTGCGCGATCAGCATCGCCCTCCCCTTTCGATTATCGTAGCGCGCCTCCCCTTGGGCGCGTTGCCGTCACCGGGCCACGCCAGACTGCCTCGCGCTCGCTGCGCCACGGCGCGCCCGGCGTCAGATGGTAACGGTGGCACATCGCGCAGCTTGACGGGACCTTGGCACTGCTCGCTTCGCCCCCGTGGCAAGTGCGGCAGGTCTTGATCCCCGGCACCAACAGATCGGCGGCCTCAGTCGATTGCGGTGCCGCGTGGCAGCTTTCGCATTTTTCGGTGCGGTGCGCGGCGTGATCGAACCAGCCGTGAAACATGTAGCGCAGCGACTGGTGCACCGGCACCACATCCCAGCCTTTACCTGATGCGCTAGGCGGCGCGATGACATGGCAATCGTAACAGGCGCCGCCCTTTGAAAAGACCGCGCGGATCGCGGCTTCGGCGGAGGCCGGACGGCTGATCGCGGCGGCATTGTAGACGCGGGCAACCTGCCCCTGGGCATTATCGCCGGGTCGCCGCCGCACCATGCCGCCAAGATCGATCGGGCGGGTCGCTGGCGTCGATCGGTAAAAGGCGCGCAGATCGGCAATCACCTGCTCTGGCGCGCCGTGGCGGAGCGTGCGGACGGTGCCGCCAATCTGCTCAAAGCCCAGGCTGTGGCACGCAGCACAATTACGCTCCATCGATACCGGCAGAAAACGCGTGCCGTCGGCGCTCGGCGTATGACAATCCTTGCAGGCAAGCGCGCTGCCGAACCCATTCTGGGCGCCAAGCCGCTGCGCCATCCGCGCGACCCCGCCACTGCCCGATAGGTGCAGCTTGTGCGGAAATTTCAGGCCGCTGTTTTCCTTCGGCCCGGCATCGAGCGAGACGCGTTGCAGCACCGGTTTCTCGCCCGGAGCAGTCATCACTACGGGGCTGAATTGCGGGTGGACCTTGCCGAAATCACCGGCATTGCCCAGCTTGGTATCGGCCAGCTGCCGCTTCAAATCGGCGTGACAGTCGCTACAAAATGCCTGCCGCGTCGGCGGCATTGCGCCTGCGCCTTCATGTTCGGTATGGCAATCGACGCAAGCGCCCGCACCTTCCTTGCCAAAGAAATGGGCGACATCGCGAAGGAAGCGGTCGCCTGCACCGGGTGACGCCCGCGCCAACGCCTGGCGCGCCAGTGGCGCATGGTCATGGACCTGCTTGTGGCACGTGCGGCAGGTATCATCGCGTACCGACACGAATGCCTTGACGTGGCACGACTCGCACTTGCCCTCCAGCGCGTGATGCGCATCGCTTAGCGGGCCGCTCGACCAGCTTTGCTGCGCGCGCAGGGCATAGATATTGCGCTGATCAGGCGCCCCTTGCGCAGCGCCATGCCACCAGATCGGCACGCCGATGAACAGGCCAAGCACCAAAACGACAAGCAGCCATGCCGTCGTGCGCTTGCCCGGCAACAACCGCCGCAGCGAATAGGCGGCGGTCTCGTCGACGTCTCTTTCGGCTTCCGACAGTGGCTCGACACGCTCGACCAGCAACACGATATCGTCATCTTCGCGTGACACCGTGATGCGGTGCCCACCAAACCGCAGCTCGCCGCCGACCCAAGCATCGATCGTCGCGTCGCGCGTGGGCCTGCCGTCGCTGTCGAAGCCCAGCGTCCCGCTCGCGCGCACGCGGATCCGGCGCTCGTCGATCCGCTCTATCGTCGCGTGATCGGGCGCCACGGCCAAATCGGGCAGCTGCAGATCGCGTTCGGCGGCCCGCCCAACCGACAGCGATGGCTGTTCCAGCATGCGTTCGCGAGTGATATCGCGCCCGGCGGCGGTGCGAGTGATCTGGCGAAGGCGGAAAATCATGCGCCGCTTACCAGAAATAGAAGACGCTAAGGACATGCGCCGCCAGCGCCGCAATCAGCGCGAAGGTGAGTGGCACATGGACATAGAGCCAGATTTCGAGCAGCGCCCGCAGCCGTAGATGATTGCGCAGCCGCGCAAGCAACGCCTCCTTGCGTTCGAGCAGCGCATCGACGCGCCCCAGCGGATCGTCGCCCAGATCGGGCCGGTCGCCGGTCTGGCGCCGGATGATCGCCTTTGCCGCCCGCGTTGCGCAGCGCGGATAGCGGCCCGACAGTCTGGCCCAAAGCCCGCCGCCGAACGGATCCTGATCAAGCGATCGCTGCACCACCAATGCTTCGTCCTGGCTAAGCGGCTGCGCGGCTTCGTGGAGCTGGCGGTCGACCGCGCGCAACCCGTCGCGCATCTGCGTCTGCGTCAATTCGTCGCGATTGCCCGACAGTGCCGCAGGAATGGTCGCATAGGCAATCACCCCGAAGATCCCCGATGCGATCACCAGCATCATCAGCGCATAGGCCAGCGTGTGAACGTTCCACCCCAGCTGAAATCCGGAGTGCAGCGTCGCAATGACGGTCAGGCTGAGCCCCAGATAGACATGCGCGCTCGTCCACCCTTTAAGCGACCACGCGCCCGCCGTCATCGCGCGCTTGCGATAGCCGAGCGCCGTCAGCCACAGGATTTGCAGCACCCCGATCGTACCGAGCGTATAGCCATACCAGCTGCCGCCATTGGGGCGCGGCGTCACGTCGATCAGCAGATAGATCAGAATCGCGACCACCGACATCAGCCCGGCGACTTTCAGCCAGCGAAAACCGGCATGCGCCAGAAATCCCTCGTGCGACGCGGCAGACTGGCGGCGACGCGTCGCGCTGATCGGTGTCGCCATCAGTCCTGCCCGCCCTCAAGCCGGGCGACGCTGAGGAAGTCTTCGGGCGCCACGCGGATGGCGGCGCGGGCCGACAGCAGCGCCGGGTGACGCTCCTGCGCCGAGGCAATGGCGCTATCGATCGAGGTGGGGAGCGACTTGCCGAAGCTGAAATCGGAAGTG
>JAIETY010000083.1 GCA_019744885.1 Sphingomonas sp. | reverse complement strand
CTCAAGACCTTGCCGTTCGTCGATGCGAAGCGGATCGCGATCAATGGCTGGTCCTATGGCGGCTATATGACGCTGAAGATGCTCGAAGCCGCACCGGGCGTGTTCGCGGCGGGGATTTCGGGCGCGCCGGTGACCAAGTGGGAGCTGTATGACACCCATTACACCGAGCGTTACCTCGGCGACCCACGCACTGATCCGAACAGCTATGCGACTTCAGGCGCGCTGGCCGACAGCGCGAAGATCACTGACCCGCTGCTGCTGATCCACGGCATGTCCGACGACAATGTCGTCTTCACCAACTCAACCGCGTTCGCGGCCAGGATGCAGCACGAAGCGCGCCCGTTCGAAATGATGTTCTACCCCGGCCAGACGCACCGCGTCGGCGGGCCGGGCATCAGCCAGCATTTGTGGACGACGATCCTCGATTTCCTCGACCGGCGGATGCCCGCGACGAAATAGACATGCTGGACAAAGCGGGCAGGGCGCCTAAGTCGGCGGCAACGCAGTAAATATGAAGGTGAAGAGATGAACGGGTATCGGGTCGTGGTCGCAGGCGCGACGGGGAATGTCGGGCGGGAAATGCTCAACATTCTGGCGGAGCGCGAGTTTCCGATCAGCGAGCTGGCGGTGCTCGCATCGTCGCGCAGCCAGGGCGATGAGATCGAATTCGGCGACACCGGCAAGATGCTCAAGGTGCAGAATATCGAGCATTTCGACCCCGCCGGCTGGGACATGGCGTTGTTCGCGATCGGCAGCGAAGGCTCGAAGCTCCACGCCCCGCGTTTTGCAGCGGCGGGCTGCACGGTGATCGACAATGCGTCGCTCTACCGCATGGACCCCGACGTTCCACTGATCGTGCCGGAAGTGAATCCGCAGGCGATCGACGGCTATCAACGGCGCAACATCATCGCCAATCCCAATTGCTCAACCGCGCAGATGGTCGTCGCGCTCAAGCCACTGCACGATTATGCCAAGATCAAGCGCGTCGTCGTCTCGACCTATCAATCGGTGTCGGGCGCAGGCAAGGCGGGGATGGACGAGCTGTTCGAGCAGAGCCGCAACATCTTCGTCGGCGACAGCGCCGAAGCGCACAAGTTCACCAAGCAGATCGCGTTCAACGTGATCCCGCACATCGACAGCTTCCTCGACGACGGTTTCACCAAGGAAGAGTGGAAGATGGTCGTCGAAACCAAGAAGATCCTCGATCCGAAGATCAAGGTCGTCGCAACCTGCGTGCGCGTGCCGGTGTTCGTTGGCCATTCGGAAGCGATCACGATCGAGTTCGAGAATGAGATCTCGGCCAAGAAGGCGCAGAGCATCCTGCGCGAAGCCCCCGGCGTGATGCTGGTCGATAAGCGTGAAGACGGCGGCTATGTGACGCCGGTCGAATGCGTCGGCGAGTACGCGACCTTCATCAGCCGCGTGCGCGAGGACCCGACGGTCGACAATGGCCTGGTGCTGTGGTGCGTGTCGGACAATCTGCGTAAAGGTGCAGCACTCAACGCGGTCCAGATCGCCGAGCTGCTCGGGCGCCGGCATCTGAAGAAGGCGGCGTAATCGCTTGGCGGGGTCGACGGTCCCGCTGCTGACGATTTCGGGTCGATTCTATCGCGCGATTCTCGCGGACCGGGTGGAAGGCGTGCTTGCCCCTCCGGGACCGGCGAGCGCGGGGCGCTATCACCGGCTCGGCCAACCGGCGCTCTACCTGACCTGCGATTCCGAATGGGCCTATATCGCTGTGTCGGGCTATATGCGCGAGGATGGGTTGCCTCGGGTGATCGTGCCGCTTGAGCTTGGGCAGGCCAATGTCTTCGATCAGCGCGATGCGGCGGCATGCGTGGCTCTGGGCATCGACCGCGAGGATTCCAATGCGAACTGGCGTTCGTTACTCTCGACCGGTCGCGAGCCGCCATCGTGGCGCAATGCCGATGCCGCGCGGGCGATTGGCGCCGACGGCATCATTGATCGATCGCGGCATATCCCTGACGGGTGGCACGTGACACTCTTCCGGTGGAACACCCCCGGCGCGCCAACGGTTAGCGTTGCGGGTGATCCGATTCCCGCTATTCTGAGCGATAGCGATAAGCATTGGGGTTAGCATGACCGAGTCGATCAAAGGCGGCTGCCGCTGCGGCGAGGTGCGGTAGACGCTCGCGCTCGACGCGGTGCAGATCGCCGAGCTGCTCGGGCGGCGGCACTTGAAGAAGGCGGCTTGAGCCAGTGATAGCATAATGCTATCATCGGCCCGATGGGTCAGGTTCTAATCCGCAACCTCGATGACGCGCTGCTTGCCGATTATCGGCAAGCGGCCAAGGCGAATGCCCGTTCGCTTGAGGCCGAACTGCGCGAAGCACTGGCGCGGGGGAGGCCCCAAAAGCCGCGACTCTCGCAGGCGGCGTTGACTGAGCTTTCGCAGCGGCTCTGGGCCATGACTCCTGACACGGCGGAGATGGTCGACAGCACGCCGCTGATCCGTGAAATGCGCGACAAGGGCTATGGATATTCGTTTTGACCGGCATCGTCCTCGACGCAAGCGTTGCCGTCAAGCTCGTCGCCCGCGAACCCGATAGTCCGCTTGCCTTGCTTCGGGTGGGGGAGGCGAGCGCCGTCATGGCACCGGACTGGATCACGCTCGAAGTAGCGCATGCCTTGTGGAAGAAGGTGCAAGCCGCACAACTCGACGCGACAGCGGCAGAGGCAGGCACGGCGGCGCTCACCCAGATCGTCGACCGAATGGTGCCCGCGCAGCAACTGCTATCCGCGGCGGTGCGTCTTTCCTACGATCTGCCGCATCCGCTCTACGACTGCCTGTATCTCGTGCTGGCACAGGCCGAGGATGTTCGCGTTCTGACCGCTGACGTCAAATTTGCGCGCGTCGCGCAGGCGGGCGGCCTGAGCGACCATGTGGAATATCTGGGAGAAGCATCATGACCGGGACCGTCACAGGCGGCTGTCGCTGCGGCGAAGTGCGCTACACGCTCGCGCTTGAGGCGCTGCCGCCGGTTTATGCTTGCCACTGCCACATATGCCAGCGCTGGAGCGGGAGTGCGTTCAGCTTGCAGGCTCTCGTCTCTGAGGCGGCGCTGACGGTCACTGGTCCGGTCGTGGTGTATGAACGCACGACCGAGGATCGCACCTCGGTCCAGCGCTTTTGCGGCACGTGCCTTGCCCGCATCTACAACACCAATACCCGCCGCCCGGGGATTGCGGTGGTGCGGGCCGGGACGCTCGACCGATCCGAAGAGCTCGAATGCCGCGCGCATATCTATACCGCGACCAAGCAGGCGTGGTTCGCGATCCCCGACGGCGTGGCAAGCTGGCCAGACGTGCCGGATGCGGCCTTTGCCGCGCTGATGATGGGAACTCGCTGATGACCGACCTGCCGCTGCACCGCTTCGCCAGCTTCGACGGTGCCGAGATCGTCTGGCGCGAGACCGGAGAGGGGCGCCCGGTGGTGATGCTGCACGGCTTCTTTTCGGACGCGCAGACCAACTGGATCAAATATGGCCATGCCGCTGCGATTGCCGCGCTTGGCTTTCGGGTGATCATGCCCGATCTGCGCGCGCATGGCGACAGCGCCAAACCGCATGATGCGGCGTCCTATCCGCCCGATGTGCTGGCGACCGACAATCTCGCGCTGGTCGCGCATCTGGGGCTGACCGATTATGATCTGGTCGGCTATTCGCTCGGCGCGCGGACGAGTCTGCGGATGCTGATCATGGGTGCGAAGCCGCGCCGTACGGTGATTTCCGGCATGGGCTATCAGGGCACAATTGACGCGACACGGCGCGGCGAGTTTTTCCGCCGGGTCCTGACCGAAACCGGCAGCTTCGAGCGCGGCACGCCCGAATGGTTTGCCGAGGCGTTCCTGAAGACCAGCGGTGGGGATCCCAAGGCGCTCGTCCACCTCCTCGACACTTTTGTGTCGAGCACCGATGCGGAGTTGGCCGCGCTCGACCGCCCGATCCTCATTCTGTGTGGTGAGGATGATCAGGACAATGGATCGGCACAGGAACTGGCCGAGGCATTGCCCGAAGCACGCTATCAGGCCATTCCCGGCAATCACATGAGCGCGGTGGCAAAAGCCGATCTGGGCGAAGCGATTGCGGATTATCTCGCCGCTTGACCCTGACGGCGGCGCCTGCTCACTACCGCGCCAACAGACCATCAAGGGGATAGCCATGATCCGCCATTTTACCCGCTCTACGGCAATTGCTGCGATCCTCGTCGCTGCGCCGGCATATGCCGTCCCTCCAGCGGGTATTGCCGATGTCGATGCCTTCCTGAAGGCGGCCGAGGCGAAGCTCGACGCGATGGTCCTGGAAGCGAGCCGCATCCAATGGGTCAATGCGACCTATATCACCGACGATACCGATGCGCTCGCGGCAAAGAACAGCGCCGAGCTGACTGAGTATCAGGTCAAGCTCGCGCTCGACGCCGCCAAGCTTCAGAAAGTCGCGGGGCTGTCGCCCGACCAGAAGCGCAAGCTCGATCTGCTGCGCGGCGGCATCACCTTGCCCGCACCGACGACGGCGGGCGCGGCCGATACGCTCGCGACGCTGTCGACCAAGATGTCGTCGGCTTATGGCAAGGGGAAGGGGACGCTCGACGGCAAACCGATCAACGGCAGCGACATCGAAGCCGCGATGGGCACGATCCGCGATCCCGCGAAACTGAGCGAAATGTGGGTCAGCTGGCACGACAATGTCGGCGCGCCGATGCGCGACGATTACGCCCGCGCCGCCGGCATCGCCAACCAGGGTGCGCGCGAACTGGGCTACAAGGACGTCGGCGCGATGTGGCGCTCGGGCTATGACATGGGCCCCGACGAATTCGGTGCGCTGACCGACAAGCTTTGGCGCGACGTCGAGCCGCTCTACATGGCGCTGCACACCTACACACGCTGGAAGCTCAACGAGAAATATGGCGACAAGGTACAGCCCAAAACCGGGCCGATCCGCGCCGATCTGCTCGGCAATATGTGGGCGCAGGAATGGGGCAATATCTATGACCTCGTCGCGCCAAAGGGCGCAGGCGACCTCGGCTTCGACATCGGCGATCTGCTGAAGGCCAAGAGCTATGACCCGGTCAAGATGGTGCGCACGGGTGAGGGCTTTTATTCCTCGCTCGGCTTTGCGCCGCTGCCCGAGACGTTCTGGGCGCGGTCGCAGATCGTCAAGCCCGCCGATCGCGACGTGATCTGCCACGCATCGGCGTGGGATATCGATTCGCTCGACGACATCCGCATCAAGATGTGCACCAAGGTGAACAGCGACGATTTCGTCACGATCCACCACGAACTCGGCCACAATTATTACCAGCGCGCGTACAAGGCGCAGCCGTTCCTCTACAAAAATGGCGCCAACGACGGCTTCCACGAGGCAATCGGCGATTTCGTCGCGCTGTCGATCACGCCGCAATATCTGGTCGACATCAAGCTGCTCGATCCCGCCAAGGTGCCGAGCGAGGACAAGGACATCGGCCTGCTGCTGCGGCAGGCGATGGACAAGGTCGCGTTCCTGCCGTTCGGGTTGTTGGTCGACAAATGGCGCTGGGGGGTGTTTTCGGGCGCGATCAAGACCAGCGATTATGAAGCCGCGTGGAATGCGCTGCGGCTGCAATATCAGGGCATCGTTCCGCCGGTCGAGCGCGACGAGACCAAGTTCGATCCGGGCGCCAAATATCATATCCCGGCGCAGGTGCCCTACACCCGCTATTTCCTCGCGCGGCTGCTCCAGTTCCAGTTTTACAAGGCGGCGTGCGATCAGGCCGGGTGGAAGGGGCCGCTGCATCGCTGCTCGTTCTTTGGCAACAAGGAGGTTGGCGCAAAGCTGAACGCGATGCTCGAACTCGGCCAGTCGAAGCCCTGGCCCGAGGCGCTCGAAGCCTTCACCGGCAGCCGCGAGATTTCGGGCGCGGCGATGGCCGAATATTTCGCGCCGCTGAAAGCCTGGCTCGACGAGCAGAACAAGGGGAAGCCCAGCGGCTGGTAGGCTAGGAAGCGCTGGCAATTTCGCCAGCCTTCTCGTTCCGTTCGCCCTGAGCCTGTCGAAGGGCCGTCCTTCTTCTGACGACGCTCGAAGAAGAAGGACGGTGCTTCGACAAGCTCAGCACGAACGGATCGGGGGACATTGCGCTAAGCGATGATAGTCTATCCGTTGCATCCGCCGCGCGCGCGTGCTAGCGGCGCGCCCTTCCTCAGGCTGGTTGGAACCAGCCATTTATGGAGCTTACCCCGATGGCCAAGAAGAACATCCACCCCGAATATCACTTCATTACCGTCCAGATGACCGACGGCACGTCGTACAAGACGCGCACGACCTGGGGTAAGGAAGGCGATCTGATGACGCTCGAAATCGATCCCAAATCGCAT
Organism: Sphingomonas sp.; assembly: GCA_019744885.1. Classification (GTDB taxonomy): domain Bacteria; phylum Pseudomonadota; class Alphaproteobacteria; order Sphingomonadales; family Sphingomonadaceae; genus Sphingomonas. The sequence goes on along the minus strand of JAIETY010000083.1, from coordinate 7,647 downwards.
CCGGCGTGGACCGGTGGCCGCGGCTCGATGCTCGATGCCGGTGGCCAGGTGGCGCGCTTCAACAAGCGTTTCGGCGGCCTGTCGCTCAAGACCAAGTAATCGCCAGCGAATATGTACCCAAGGCGTCGTTCTTAACGGCGCCTTAGGGATGCGCGGCTACGCTTTGCTCATGAATGACAAAAGCGTGATGTTTGCCGCCGAATTCGAACCGGCCATGCTCAATGGTCGGCGCCGCAGTCCGCGCGCGCCGGTGTCGCTTGATGCCCGCGTTGGGCGTGGCGGGCTCGACCGGGCGCTGTGCCGGGTGGTCGATTTGTCGATCCACGGCGCGCGGCTCCAAACTTACTCGCCAATCAAGGCTGGATCGATGATCTGGCTGACTCTCCCCGTGGCCGGGCCGGTCGCGGCGACGATCGTGTGGAGCGACGATTTTGTCGCGGGTTGCCAGTTTCAGACGCCGCTCGATTGGGCGACGTACGAGGCGCTGCTTGAACTCGACCAGAATCCGAGGTCGATGAGCTGACCCGACGGCGACCCGAGCAGCGGGTTGGTTGAGACACCCCCCGGTTTCAGCAGGGCGCGCGCATACGTATTCCGCTGAGAAGCGTTGGACGATCATGATGCGTGTCGCCATCATTCGGCAACAACTCAGGGGGGGCAATCGACATGGCTGGAGTGCGGCAGTTTGGCGTAACGCTGGCATGGCTCGGTGCGCTGGCGCTGATGTTCGGCGTCACCCCGGTTCAACCGGCCATGGCACAATCGCGACCCTCAGCCGCGCGACCCGAGCGCAACGAAATTTTCTACCACGTGTTCGTGCGCAGCTTTCGCGATTCCAATGGTGACCGGATCGGTGATCTTGATGGTCTGCGCCAGAGCCTGGGCTATATCAAGCGGCTCGGCGTCACGACGATCCTGCTAACCCCGGTGCAGCCCTCGCCGTTCTACCACAACTACTTTGCGACCGATTTCGAAGGGGTCGCGCGCGAGTATGGCGGGCACAAGGCCTGGATCGCGCTGCTGCGCGCAGCGCATGCTGCGGGGCTCAGGGTCTATATGGACCTCGAGTTCCAGTATGTTTCCGACGATCACCCCTGGCTCAAGGCGGCGTGGCACAATCCCGGCGCGCCCACGCGCGACTGGTTGTTCTGGAACGAGGACCCGGCCAAGGGCGCGGGCGGCGCGAAAGCGGCGGATCCGCTTGCATCGGTGTTCGGGCTCTATCCGGTGGCGGCGGACGGAACCAAGCACCTGATCACCCCGGTGGCTCTGAACAATCCCGGGGTCCGCGCCTATTTTCAGAACTATTTGCTGCGCTGGGCCGATCCGCATGGCGATGGCAGCGGCCGTGACGGGGTCGATGGCTATCGCATCGATCACATGATGGACGATCTCGATTCGATGCACCGGGCGACCAATCTGCTCGAAAGCTTCTGGACGCCGCTGATCGCCGCTGTGAAGGCGCGGAGGCCCGGTTTCCGCTTTGTCGGCGAGCAGTTCGACTGGGGTTATGGCACCGACTTTCTGACGCGGGGCAGCACCGACATGGTGTTCGCCTTTCCGCTGCGCGATGCGATAACCCGGCTCGACAAGGCGGCGATCGTCAAGGAAGCGGTCGCGACCGAGGCGGCAACACCTGCGGGCAAGAGCCAGGTCTTGTTCCTCGAGAACCACGATACCGACCGGTTCATGACCGTAAGCGGCAACAAGGTATCGCTGGCGCGCGCGGGCGCGGCGATCCTGCTCATGCTGCGCGGCGAACCGCTGATCTATTACGGTCAGGAACTCGGCATGCGCGGCAAGCGCGGGCCCGCCGATGACACTGCCGATGCGCCCGATATCCCGCGGCGCGAGGCGTTTCGTTGGCGCGCGGACCTCGGCGCGCCGGGGTCTGCCATCTGGTATCGCACGCTGGAGCGGGTTTGGGCGCGGCGCAGCAGCCATTCGCGCGATGGCACGTCGGTGGAGGAGCAGGCGCGCGCGCCGGGATCGCTCTACACCTGGTATCGCCAGCTTATCGCGCTGCGGCGCACGCGCCACGAACTCACGACGGGCGCGCAAAGCTTTCCCTGCGCGCCAGAATCGCCGGTGCTGTGTGTGCTGCGCAGCGAAGGCGCGCGGCGGACCTTGCTGCTGGTCAACCTCTCGCCCGCGCCCGCGCGTCCTGCACCCGATGCGGGGCTGGAACTGGGCGGGCTGGCGCTTCTCGCGGGCAAGGGCAGCGCGGATTCGCCGCTGGATCCATATGAGGCGCGGATACTTGGCACGCGGTAAGGTTCAGCACGTCGCGCCATGCAAAACGGGTCACAGCCGGGCCGGCAGTTCGGCTCTGAAAGCCGCCGCGTTACGTGCTCAGGTCCTGCTCGCAAGCCATTTGTCGCAAGCAACCGCCACCATCCCGGTGAGCACAAAGCCCAAAGCAATGGCGGCCATGCCGGTGATCGCCATGGGCCAACCCAACAGATCGGCATCCATGAAAAAATAGGGATAGCGCGAATGCATCCCAGTCCCGGGCGGCATGAACTGGGCGCGGACTACGGCATAGACACTATAGGCCAGCGGATAGCATGCCCAGAGCAGCGGGGAAGTCCAGCGCAGCACACCGTGGCGCGCAAAGGCGGCCCACCACATCGGCACTGCAATCGGTGCGACAACGTGATGCACATAGTCGCCAAGGGCGTACCACAGTGTTTCGTGTGGCAGCATATTCAGCAGCAGATTGAACACCACGCCTACCAGCACGATCGCCAGCATGAGACCCCCGATCACCTGAGGCGAAACGCTGTTCGATCCCCGCCAGGCGATCTGCGCAAATACCAATCCGACCAACAGGTTGGTGATGATCGTGAACATTCGCAGCATGCCCCACAGAGCAACGGGCAAACTCTCGCCCCTTGCGAGTGCGCCTCCGAGCGGAGGCCAGATCGCCCACAAAGTCGCGGCTGACAGCATGCCTGCGGTCAACCGTGCCCAGCCTTCCCTTGTCATGGCAGGCCATTCGCCGTGACAAAGCGCAGCGTTCCGCCGCGGTTAAGCGCGCGGTGCGGCATGGCGGTCGGAGCAAGCGGCTGGCCCGCAGCGGTCACCCGCACCAAGCGGTCACCCTCGCCGATCCGCTCGATCAGCAGCGGCGTGTGGCCCGGTACCGCAAGGCGCGCGCGGCGGACCAGCGGAATGCCCGCGACATACTGGCCGCTCGCAGGCTGTGCCGGATAGAAGCCCAGCGACGCGAAGACATACCAGGCGCTCATTTGTCCGGCGTCCTCGTTGCCGATGATTCCGGCCGGGCTGTCCTTGTAGAAACTCCGGGCGATGCGCGACACGAGTTGATGCCCGATCTCGGGGTGATCGGTATAGGCATAGAGCCAGGCGATGTGATGGCTGGGCTCATTGCCATGCGCATATTGCCCGATCAACGCCTCTTGCCCCAGATATTCGGCGCCGGCGCTGGGTTTCAGGCCAAAGAAAAACCGGTCGAGCATCGCCTGGAAGGCTGCGGTGCCGCCCATGGCAGCAGCAAGCCCTTGTGGATCCAGCAGCGCCGGGGTCCAGCTATATTGCCAGGCATTGGCCTCGGTATAATCGCCCGGATTGTTGAGCGGCGAGGTGGGCTTGAGCGGGTCGAACGGCGTGCGCCACTTGCCCGCGCTGTCGCGGCCGCGCGCGAGCCGGGTTTCGGGGTCGATCAGCTTGCGCCAGCCTTGCGCGCGCGACGCAAAGCGGCTGGCCGCTGCCTTGTCGCCCAGCATGGTCGCCATCCGCGCCACGGCATCATCGCCAATGCTGGCCTCCAGCGTACGCGAGACCGCTTCGCCTTCGACCTTGTCATAGGGGTAATAGCCGTACCGGTCGAAGATGCTCCACTGCGACAGGGCGTGATCCTCGCTCGATGTCCTGATCATCGCCGCCAGCGCGCGCGGGCCGTCAAAACCGCGAAAGCCCTTGGCCCAGGCATCGGCGAGCACGGGCAGCGCGGGTTCGCCGATCATCGTGCCGGTCTCGCCGCCCCAGATCGGCCAGAGCGGCAGGCGACCGCTGGCATCGGCATGGTCGAGCAGCGAATTGGCGAAATCGTCGACGCGCTCGGGCACCAGCAAGGTGTAGAGCGGCATCGCCGCGCGGAAGCTGTCCCAAAGCGAAAAGGTCGAGTAACGCAGGCCCTGCTTGGCCGTGTGGATCAACTCATCGGGGCCGCGCCAGCGCCCGTCGCAGTCAGAGATGACCGAAGGGTGCAGGAACGCGTGATAGAGTGCGGTGGCGAAGATTCGCTGCTGGTCGCGCGGTCCTTCGATCGTTGCCCGCACCAAAAGCGCGTTCCATTCGGCCCGAGCCTCCGCCGCGACGCGATCAAAGTTCCAGTCGGATATCTCGCTACGGTTGAGCCGGGCGCCTGCAACGTCAGTATTCGCCAGCCCGATTTTGGCTTCAAGCACATGGCCGTTGCCGAGATCGAAACCCAGCAGATAGCGCGGCGCGGCATCGTCCGGGCGCGACGGCAAGGTGATGCGCTCGGCGACGCGATGATCGAATTCGAGCGAAAAGGCGATCGTCCGGGTCGTCCAGTTGCGGCGGTGCGAAACGCCCTCCAGACCGAACGGCGTCGACTCGGTCTGGTTCGATAACACCGGTTGCCGATCGGTAAGAAAGGTCAGACCGTGCTGCAAATCGACCAGCACCCAGACCCGACCGCCCTTGTCGAAAGTGTAACGGTGAAACGCCGCCCGCAGGCTGGCGGTCAGTTCAACCCGAACGCCATTGTCTGCAAGTGTTACCGCATAATAGCCCGGCCTTGCGCGCTCGCTTGCCTTGTCATAGCGGCTGACGAAGCTGTCGCGGCGCGTCTGGCTGGGTTGCAGCAACACATCGCCCAGTTCGGGAATGCCGGTGCCGCTCGCGCGGTTCTGCGAAAAGCCGACGATGTCGGGCGCGCGATATTGATAGCCTGACGTATATGCCCAGCCCGTGCCGGCATTGTCTGGCCCCGGCTGAACCATGCCGAACGGTCGGCTGGCGGCGGGCGACGTGTGGCCTGTCCCGTCGGTGCCGATGAAGGGATCGACATAATCGACCGGCTGCGGTGCGTGTGCGGCGGGTCGTGCCAGCACTGGACCTGCCAAGAACAGCCAGAAGACCGCGAACAGGACACGCATCCCTAAGCGCTCCAAATCACAGGATTGAGCGGCGTGTCGATCACCTCGCCGATCTCGGCTCCAGGACACCATTTTTCCCAATCGGCAGCTTGCATGTGGTTGGCGGGCGCCGCCAGCCGCATCGCGGAATCCATGTAGATCATCGTCATCACCGATCGCGGCTGGCGCGACTGGTTGGCGCCGGCGCGGTGGAAGGTCCAGCCGGCGTGAAAGCTGACATCACCCAGCGCATAGGGTTGTTCGTCGATCGGAAAACCCTGCGCCTCCATCGCGGCGGTGATTTTGGCTTCGCTTTCATCCGAAATTGGCAGATCGCGACCGAAGGCGGCGTTCTGGCTGCCTTTGTAGAATGCGAGCGGTCCCATTTCGAGCGGGACCGGCTGCAAGGGAATCCACACCGTAATCGTCCGGTCCGACGCGAGCGGCCAATAATATTGGTCGGCATGGGCGGGGGTGAAACCGCCCGATGGTTCCTTGTAAAGCGACTGGTCGTGATAGAGGCGCACGCCATCGACGCCGAGCAGGGCCGCAGCGATGGCGGCAAGCCGCTGGCCGAAGACGAAGCGCTGAACGGTTTCGGACACACGCCACAGGTTCATCACCTGCAGGAAGGCCCGATCATAGGTGTCGCGTTCTTCGAGCGGCTTGTCCTGCGTGTTGAGCGCAAGCGTCAGCCGGGTGATCTCTGCGCCATAATCGGCCAGCACGGTCGGATCGAAGACGCCCGCCAAGCGGACGAAACCGTTCGCGCGGTACTGATCGATCGCGTCGGGCGAAAGGGCAAAGGGTGCGTCGAGAGCCACGGTTGATCCACGAGTTCGAGGAAAGGGTTCGGCAACCAGGCCAACGCGCCCAAGCCAACGCGTCGGCATCGACCAACACGATAAATGTCGAAATCTGGTGCGTCATTTGCGGATATTGTGAGAAATTGTGCGGTAAGTTATCCATATCTTGTCATGCTGCTCCCGTTGTCGGAACCTGTCCCTCTGCTCCCCGGCGTGGCCGCAAGGGTCGAGCATGTGCGTCAGCCAGCGGAGATGCCCGTCCCCCAACCATTCCTCCATTTTCACGGCCCGGCGGAATTGGTGCTGATTGAAGAGGGCGCCGGGCAGTTCATTTGCGAAGCCAGTCGACACCGTTTCGTCCCCGGCACAATCCTCTACGCGCCATCGATGGCCATCCATGATTTCGCTTTTTCACCCGGTGCGCGGGGATGGACCCTGATCCAGTTCGATCCGCATTCGGTTGACCGTCAGGCGATCACGCTGCCATCGGCGGCGCAGGGCGCCATCCTTGATCCAGAAGCACTCGCCCGAATCAGCATGTTGGCGCAATGGCTGGCGAAGTCGATCGCGGATCACGCGCAGCAACGGGCGGTGGTCGTCCAGCTCGAGGCGCTGGTGCTGGCCGCGGTACAGGCATTTGGCCCCGATTCGGCCGATGGAATGATGGCGCACTCCAGCCTTTCGAAGTTCCGGCCCTTGCTCGATCGGCTCGACGGCGACCCGGCACTGACGCTGCGGCTGCACCAAGCCGCGACTCTTTGTGCGATGTCGCCGTCCTATTTCTCGCGCCGCTTCAAACAGGCGTTCGGCATCGGGTTTATCGAGTATCAAGCGCGCCTGAAGTTACAGCAGGCCGCGCGGATTCTGGCCACGAGCGATGAACCCGTTTCCCAGATTGCCTACCGCATGGGATTTCGATCGCATGCCTATTTCTCGCACTGTTTCAAGACGGTGTTCGGTGTGTCGCCTTCGAGGCTGCGCAGCAGGAGCTGAGCGCAATCCGGGCAGAGCGCCGATTGCAAACCCATCGGCCGGTTCAGGATCGCCCGAGCGGTGGAGCCCCAAAAATGGCGGAGAGAGTGGGATTCGAACCCACGGTGAGCTTGCACCCACGGCGGTTTTCAAGACCGCTGCCTTAAACCACTCGGCCATCTCTCCGTCGCGCATCGCTTACGGTGCAACCGATCTTTTGCGCAAGAGGGTCGCGCAAGGGGTTCAGCCGGGCGCGCGCTTGTGGCAATGCTGGCGCATGAAGGCGATGGGTCGGTTCGGTTGGCGTAGGACGTGGTGGGCGGCGCTCCTGTGTGTCGCGCTTGGCGGGTCGAGTTTGGGCGCGGCACAAGTGGCGCCATCGGATGAAGTCGGCTTCCAGAATTTCCTCGGCGATCTGCGCCGTCAGGCCGAAGCGCAGGGACGAAGCCCGGCGGCGATTGAGGCGGTTTTCGCGGGGCTGACGCTCAACACCCGCGTGATCGAGCTTGATCGCGCGCAGCCGGGCGCCGATCCCACTGCGCCGATCCCGATGTTCGAACCCTATCGCCGCAGCCATGTCGATGCGCAGCGGATCGCGCGCGGGCGCACGGTTTATCTGGCGCAGCGGGCGCGGCTCGCGAAGATCGAGCGCGACACCGGCGTGCCCGAATCGATCATGGTCGCGATCTGGGGGCATGAGACCAATTACGGCAGCGTCACGGGCAGCTTTGATCTGCCGC
>JAIETY010000111.1 GCA_019744885.1 Sphingomonas sp. | reverse complement strand
GCTCTTCCGATCTACCGATCGCGAGCCAAGGGGCGCTCCCGGCCGCGTGCTGCGCATGCTCAAGCATCGGATAACCGGGCGTTAGTCTTCCGCTCGGCGCGCCGCTCGGCTAGAAGGGCGGCGGTAGCGGGAGGCACGATATGTGGCGATATCTGGCGGGGGCCGTGGCGGCATTGCTGCTCGCGAGTGCAGGGCTGTTCTGGTTCACCTCGGGCTCGGCCAATCGCGGCGTCCAGCGCATCTTGCCCGCCTTCCCGCAAACCGCCGAGGACCCCGGCAGCCTGCCCGATAGCGTCCCCGAAGCCGACCCCAAGACGCGCGAGCAGAAACGCTTTGGCCGTTATGACAAAGACAAAAACGGCAGCGTCACCCGCGACGAATATCTCGCCAGCCGCCGCAAGGCCTTTGCCAAGCTCGACACCAATGGCGACGGCAAGCTCGATTTCGACGAATGGGCGATCAAGGCGACCACCAAATTCGCCGGCGCCGACAAGGACAAATCAGGTGCGCTGACCCCCGCCGAATTCGCGACGACCGCCGTGGTGCGCAAGGCGCGGCCGAAGGCGAAATGCGTCTGTCCACCGGTGGCGGCGGCGTCGGGCGCTGCAGACGACGAGAATTAAGCGTAGGACCAATCACATCCGTTCGTCCCGAGCGAAGTCGAGGGGCGGGCCACCAGCGACTCGCCCCGGGCCCGTGTCTCGACTTCGCTCGACACGAACGGGGTAGCTTAGGATTGCTCGCTTCCGACCCTCAAGCCGCCAGCCACCCCGCCAACGCCACCCGCGCCCGCGCCGTATACATCAGCTTCCGATCCGCTTTTTTCGTCCGCCCGGTGATCGGCGGCATCAGCCCGAAATTGACGTTCATCGGCTGATAGGTTTCCGCCTCCGCCGCGCCCGTAATGTGGTGGAGCAACGCGCCCAGAGCCGTCTCGACCGGTGGCGGTGTTAGCACCGCACCGCGCAGCTCCGCCGCCGCGAAGCGCCCCGCGAGCAGGCCGATCGCCGCGCTCTCGACATAGCCCTCGCACCCCGTGATCTGCCCGGCGAAGCGTATCCCCGGCCGCGCCTTCAGCCGCAGCGTCGGATCGAGCAGCTCGGGCGAGCGGATGAAGGTGTTGCGGTGCAATCCCCCCAGCCGCGCGAATTCGGCATTTTCCAGCCCTGGAATCGTCCGGAACAGTCGCACCTGCTCGGCATGTTTGAGCTTGGTCTGAAAGCCGACGATGTTCCAGAGCGTGCCCGAAGCATTATCCTGCCGCAACTGCACCACCGCATAGGGCCAGCGCCCGGTGCGCGGATCATCGAGCCCCACCGGCTTCATCGGCCCATAGCGCAGCGTGTCGACACCCCGCGCGGCCATCACTTCGATCGGCATACAGCCTTCGAAATAGGGGACGTTTTCCCACTCTTTGAACTCGGTCTTCTCGCCGTCGATCAGCCCCTGATGAAAGGCCAGATACTGGTCCTTGGTCATCGGGCAGTTGATGTAATCCTTGGTCTCGGTCTTGTCCCAGCGCGACTGCATCCACGCGACCGACATGTCGATGCTGTCGTGGTGGACGATCGGCGCAATCGCATCGAAAAAGGCGAGCGCGTCCTTGCCGGTCTCCGCGCCGATGGCCTCGGCCAGCGCGGGGGCGGTGAGCGGCCCGGTGGCGATGATCGCCGGCCCCTCGGGCAGCGCATCGACGCGCTCGCGCACGATCGTGATGTTGGGATGGGCCGACAAAGCCGCCGTCACCCCGTCCGAAAAGCGGTCGCGATCGACCGCGAGCGCCGAGCCTGCGGGGACCTTGTGGACATCGCCCTCGCGCATGATCAGCGACCCGAGCGCGCGCATCTCGGCATGGAGCAGCCCGACCGCATTGCGCTCGGCATCGTCCGAACGGAAGCTGTTCGAGCAGACGAGTTCGGCGAGGCCATCGGTGTTGTGTGCGGGCGTGGTCGATCCCGAACCGCGCATTTCGGACAGCTTCACGCGGACACCTGCCTCGGCGAGCTGCCAAGCGGCCTCCGAACCGGCGAGCCCGCCGCCGATGATATGGATGTCGTGGGTCATCGGGGGCTGATAACGGGAAGGGAGTGGTGTGGCAAAGGCTCGCAACCTTCCAAGCCCCTCCCCTTTAGGAGCATCGGGTGAAGCGCGCCCCGCGCGCTTCAGGTCCGGCTGGGAGCCGGACCGACCCGATGCTGGGACGGGGGTGGGGAGTGTCAGTCTCACCGAGACCATCGCGCCTGTGGACAGCCCCCACCCCAACCCAGTTCGTGCGCCGTTGGTCCCGTCCGGGGGACGGGACTGCGCTCGAACTCCTGAAGGGGAGGGGCTGCGTTCAGGATGGTATATACCCACATTTGTGCTAATGTGGGTGCATAGGAGTTTGCCGATGAGCCGCCTGACCATCGATATCACCGATCAGCAGCATCAAAGCCTGAAAGCGCTCGCTGCGCTCCAGGGCAAGACGATCAAGCAATATGCCGTCGAACGGCTCTTCCCTTCAGGCGAGGGTGATGGTGGCGCGTGGCAGGAACTGAAGACGCTGCTGGGCCAACGTATCGCCGATGGCTTGGCGGGCGATGTGTCGGCCAAGAGCATAGACGCGATTGTTGAAGAGGAATTGGGCGAAGAAGGCCGCGCTTGACTGTCCGCTATGTCCTGACGACGGCGGCGGAAGCCGACCTGCACGACATCATCCGCTACACGCGCAACCAGTGGGGTGCGGCGCAAACCAGACGCTATGTCGCCAAGCTCGCGCGGGGTATCGAGCGCTTAGTTGCCAGTGTAAGCGGCTCGAAGGACATGAGCGACCTGCACCCGGGTCTTCGAATGGCACGCTGCGAGCATCACTATATCTTCTGCCTGCCCCGCGATGATGCGCCTGCGTTGATTGTCGCCATTCTGCATGAACGCATGGATTTGATGGCGCGATTGGCGGCTCGCCTTAGGGGATAAGTTTGGCGTGGCTCATGCTGACCATCCAGCCTGTCGACGAAGAGCGCCGGGTTCCGGCACCACCAGCGCATTGCCACGCGCGAAGTCCGGTGCCGCCGCCGCAATCCGCCGCGCCAGAATCCCCAGCCGACGCACCGGCACGCCGGGGAACAGATGGTGCTCCAGATGCAGCGGCATGTTGTAGCTGACGAAGTTAATGACCGGTGAGCGCTGGGTCCGCGCGACCTCTTCAGGCGCGCAATCATGGTGCGTGATCCACACCGCGAAAAAGGCGGTCAGGCACTGCGCCACGATCATCGCGACGAGGTGATAGAGCAGAAATGGCGCGCCAATGATCAGCCCGGTCGCCATCACCGCCAGATTGAGTGCGAGGTCGATCCGCATCCGTCGACGCACGGCCCGGCCGCCCTGCCGCCACGCCGCCCGGTGCATCCGCAGCGGGAACAGCGGGCCATGCGCGATCACCTGCGCCGCCGTCATCCGCCCACAGGCACCCTCGAGATCGTCAGGCGTGCCGATGTGCCGGTGATGCTGGAGATGGTTGAAAGCGACCGCGTTGTTGGAGCCGAGCATCAGTGCGCTCAGGCCATGCAATACGGCCCGGTGGCCGCTTGCGCGAAAGCCCAGATTGCCGTGAATCGCTTCGTGATTGAGCCGCAGCGCGGTCAGGAAGAACATGAACGAAGCGGGGATGGCGACGAACCACAGGCCCTGCGCGGCGCCCCACCAGCTTGCGGCCAGCCAGGGCAGGGGATGCCAGCATTCGACCACGCCGTCGCGCCACTGCATCGGCGCTAGGTCGCGCCAGTCGATCGCTGCCCGTTCGGCCTTGGTCAGCGCGACGTGGTGATTGCTCATGTTGCTCTTCCTTTCCGTCATTACTGGAATTTCAGAAATAATCAGGCGTGCAAAGGCCGATCGACCGGTTCTTTATGCTTGCTTCTTCCCCCCCGGAATGAACCGCGCGACCCGGCTGCCCAGCTTCATCAGCGTGACCAAGGTAGGCTTGGGCAACGTCCGCACCTGTTCGTACCAATTGGCGAGCGTGGCGATAAATTCATGCATCCGCGTCACGCGCTCACGCAACTGTGCAGGCGCGCTGGGGTCGGCCTTTAGTCGCTCGGTCAGCTCGGCGAGGAGCGCGATTGTCGGGTCGATCTCGCGCCGTTTGCGTTCGGCGGAAATGCGCATCAGCATTTCCCATAGGTCGGTCTCGGCAACGAAATGGTCCCGCCGGTCGCCTTCGACATGGACGCGGCGGACGATGGCGTAGGATTGCAATTCCTTCAGCCCGGTCGACACGTTGGAGCGGGCGAGCCCGAGCGTCTCGACGATGGTTTCGGCATCGAGCGGACGGTCGGACAGATAGAGCAACGCATGGACCTGCGCGACCGAGCGATTAACGCCCCAATATGTGCCCATCTCGCCCCAGTGGAGAATGAAGGCCTTGGCTTCGGGATGGTCGAGGATAGTCATATCGATTCTTTCTGTTGAAACAGAAATGGCTGAAAGATGTGATCGGGTCAAGCGGCAGATGAGGACACGGATGCCGTCATGTTCATGATGGGGGAGGGTGGGAGGAGGGTGACATCAGCGCCCCCATCGTCACCCCGGCCCTGTGCCGGGGCCCACCGTGGTCCTTGATGCCGAAGCGGCGGTAGCGGGGTGACGCGCAATTGTTCTATATTTGTTCTTGCTCGACCGGCCCGTTTCTGCTATAATCGCGCCCGATGCAGGAGGCTCTTCCCATGCCCGCGACCGGACCATTTTCCGTTACCCCTATGCACCTCACCCCGCGCTACCCCCCTAAGGATGGTCGTAACTTTTGGAACCTTTCAGTCCGCGACCCCGGGCTTTCGCTCGACCCGCATCTCGGGCAGGGAAGGGACATGCAGTTTCGCTGGCTCTTCTGGATCGCGGTCGCGGCGGGCGCGATTTACTTTCCCGCGACGTGGGTGCTGCCCGACGGCGCGGCGCTGACGGCGTGGAAAGGGCTGGGCGTCGGGCTGCTCGCGGTCTGGGCGGCGCTCAATGCGCGCTCTGCGAGCGGCTGGGTGATTGCCGCCGTGCTCGCGCTGGGCGCGACCGGCGATGTGTTGCTCGATGCGATGGGGCTGACGGTCGGCGCGGTGGCCTTCCTCGCCGGGCATCTGCTCGCGGCGGGATTTTACTGGGCGTGGCGGCGGCCCGATTTGCGCGCGAGCGCGCCAATCGCGATCGGGCGGCTGGTGTTGATCCCCGCCATCGCCTGGTTCCTGCCCGCCGATCGCGCGGCGGCGCCGGGGATTGCGCTGTACGCGAGCGGGCTTGCGCTGATGGCGGCGGCGGCATGGGTCAGCCGTTTCCCGCGCCTGCTCGTGTCGCGCGGCGCGCTGTTTTTCGCCGCCAGCGACTTGCTGATCTTCGCGCGGATGGGGCCGCTCGCGCATTCGGCCGCGCCCGATCTGCTGGTGTGGCCGCTCTATTTCGGCGGGCAGGCAATGATTGCGTGGGGGGTGGTCGCGTATTTGCGGCGGGGGGTGGGTTAGGATGCCGACCCCATCATCCTCCACCGTTCGTGTCGAGCGTAGTCGAGACACAGGCCCCACGTGCATCGCTCTTGGCCCGTTTCTCGACTTCGCTCGAAACAAACGGGGGATGGCGGGGATGTCTGGACCTACGCCCCCTCAGCCAAAATCGCCTCGATGCTTGCGCGCAGCGAATCGCGGGTCTGGTACAGCCAGTTGCCCGATCCGCGCCCCTTGGGCTCTTCCCATTTTTCGGTAATCTCGACGGCGAGCTGATGCGGATCGATGGCAACCCCCGCCGCGCGCTTGGCGGCAATCGCTTCCTTGATTTCGGTGCGGAGGATGGCGTCGATATCCATAAACTTCAGTCTCCTTGGCGGGACACTATGCCCCGATTCCGCAGTGCAGGGAATATGTCCCGGAGACTATGGCTGCGACTATGGCTGCGACTATTGGCGCGCTCATCCCGCGACCGGCAGCATCACTTGCCCGGCCGCATCGCGCTCGAGCGGGCCATAGGCAAAGACTGCCGCCAGCGGCAGCGGGGCATAGAGATGCGGGAACAGGGCGCCACCGCGCGATGCCTCCCACTTCACCGCATCGCCCATCGCGTCGAGATCGACGGCGGCGACCCACAGATCGATTTGCCCGGCGAAATGCTTGTCGACGGTCTCGGTCAACTGGGCATGCGTCGACAAATGGACATAGCCATCGGCCAGGTCGATCGGCGCACCGGCGAAGACCGCGTCGCGCTCCAGCACCGCCATCTGATCGGCGGTCAGCACCTTGTAAGCGGTCGGCGTTTGCATGCGTTACCCAATCTTGGTAATTTGCTCGCAGGAGGTATGCGACCATGCGCAACACGTCAATTGCTCTGAGCGATCACTGGGTAAAGTTCACCGCCGATCTGGTCGCCAGCGGTCGCTACGGCTCGACCAGCGAAGTCGTGCGCGAAGGGCTGCGGCTGGTGGAGGCGCGCGAGGCCAAGCTGGAGCAGTTGCGTGCGGCGCTGATCGAGGGAGAGAACAGCGGCCCTGCGGTCCCGTGGAATCTGCAGGAATTTCTGGATGAAATGCATGCGGCGCATCGGGCGCGCCAATGATGCGCGTCATGATCCGCGAATCCGCGCGGCGGGATATTGCGGAGATATGGAATTACACTGCCGTCACCTGGGATGTGCAGCAAGCTGATGCCTATGTTGCCGCAATCGACGACGCGATCATGCGCGTGGCAAGCAACCCCGACTCAGTGCCGCGCTGCGACTGGATCAGACGCGGGTACCGTCGGCTCAAAGCGGGATCGCATTATGTATTTGCGCGGATCGAAGGCGACAACGTCATCATCGTTCGCGTGCTCCACGAACGGATGAACTTCGCCGATCATCTCGACACAGAATTTGACATGGACGTCGACGAGGGCGACGATTGATCAGTCGATCGTCGGCTCGACCATAGTGCCAACGTCACTGCCCTCGTCACCCGGCTCATCGCTCTCGCTGATCTTCGCCGCGCTCACGACATGCTCGTCCTTGCCGACGTCGAACAGCCGCACCCCCGCCGACGCACGGCTGATCACGCGCAGCGAATCGAGCGGCATGCGGATCAGCTTGGCCTGATCGGTCACCAGCATCAGCTGATCGTCGCGCGTCGCCGGGAAGCTGGCGACGACGGGGCCGTTGCGGCCGATATTGTCGATATTGGTGATGCCCTGACCCCCGCGCCCGATGCGGCGATAGTCATAGGCCGACGACAGCTTGCCATAGCCATTGGCGCAGACGGTGAGGATGAACTGCTCGCGCGCTTGCAGCTCGGCGAAACGCTCGGCGTCCATCGCGGGCTCGCCTTCCTTCTCGGGCTTCCACGGCGCGAACTTCAGATAATCCTCGCGCTCTTCCTGGCTGGTGCCGACGCGGTGGAGGACGGAGAGCGAGATCACCGCATCGCCATTCTTGAGCGCAATGCCGCGCACGCCGGTCGAGTTGCGGCTCTGGAATTCGCGCACGTCATCCCCGGCAAAGCGGATTGCCTTGCCGTCGCGCGTCGCGAGCAGCACATCGTCACCCGCGTCGAGCAGCGCGACGCCGATCAGCGTGTCGTCAGCATCCTCGCCGTCGAACTTCATCGCGATCTTGCCGTTCGACGGCACATTGGTGAAGGCGTCCATCGAATTGCGGCGGACATTGCCCTTGGCGGTCGCGAACATCACGTGCAGCGCGCCCCATTCGGCTTCGTCCTCGGGCAGCGGCAGCACGGTCGAGATTGTCTCGCCCTCTGCCAGCGGCAACAGGTTCACCATCGGCCGCCCGCGCGTCGCCGGACCGCCTTCGGGCAGCTTCCACACCTTCAGCCGATAGACTTTGCCGTGCGTCGAGAAGAACAGCACCGGCGTATGCGTGCTGGTGACGAACAGGTTGGTGACGGCATCCTCATCCTTGGTCGCCATGCCCGATCGGCCCTTGCCGCCGCGCGCCTGCGCCCGGAAGCTGTCGAGCGTCGTGCGCTTGATATAGCCCTGAAGCGTGACGGTGACGACCATCGCTTCGCGCTCGATCAGGTCTTCATCCTCAATCCCGTCGGCGGCGGCAGCGATTTCGGTCTTGCGCGGCGTGGCAAAGGCGGCGCGCACCTCGACCAGCTCCTCGCGCATCACCGCATAGAGCTTCACCCGGTCTGCGAGGATGGCGAGCAATTCGGTGATCGATTCGGCCAGCGTCTTGAGCTCATCGCCGATTTCATCGCGGCCGAGCGCGGTGAGGCGGTGGAGCCGCAGTTCGAGGATCGCGCGGACTTGCAGGTCGGACAGCTTGTAGGTGTCGCCCTCAATCTCCGCCTCGACCGCTTCGACGAGGCGGATATAGGGCAGGATCTCCGCCACCGGCCATTCGCGCGCCGCCAGCGACGCGCGGGCGATGGCGGGATTGGCCGACGAGCGGATGATCCGCACGACCTCGTCCATATTGGTTACGGCGATCACCAGCCCGAGCAATATGTGCGCGCGTTCACGGGCTTTCAGCAGCTCGAACTTCGACCGCCGCGTGATCACTTCCTCGCGGAACTTCACGAAAGCATCGATGATGTCGCGCAGCGTCAGCGTCTCAGGGCGCCCGCCGCGGATCGCAAGCATGTTGGCCGGGAAGCTCGATTGCGCCGGCGTATGCCGCCACAATTGGTTGAGCACGACTTCGGGCGTCGCATCGCGCTTGAGGTCGATGACGATGCGCACGCCGTCGCGGTTGGACTCGTCGCGGATGTCGCTGATGCCCTCGACGCGCTTTTCCTTGGCGGCTTCGGCGATCTTTTCGACGAGCGCATTTTTGCCCGACTGGTAGGGGATTTCGGTGAGCACGATCGAGCGCTTGTCGCCACGCGACTCCTCGATCTTGTGGCGCGAGCGGACGATGATCGACCCGCGCCCTTCGGCATAGGCATTGCGGCAACCGCTGCGCCCCAGAATGATCGCGCCCGTCGGAAAATCGGGACCGGGGACGATCTCCATCAGCTCCTCGATCGTCAGCGGATCGCCGCCGCCGACCGCGCGGTCGATCGTCGCGAGGCAGGCGTCGATGACTTCGCCCAGATTATGCGGCGGAATGTTGGTCGCCATGCCGACCGCGATGCCGCCCGCGCCATTGACGAGGATGTTGGGGAAGCGGGCCGGGAGGACCGACGGCTCTTCGCGCGAACCGTCATAGTTGGGGATGAAATCGACGGTATCCTTGTCGATGTCGCCAAGCAGCGTCATCGCCGCCTTGGTCAGCCGCGCTTCGGTATAGCGCATCGACGCGGGCATATCGGGGTCCATCGACCCGAAATTGCCCTGACCGTCCATCAGCATCACGCGCATCGCCCAATCCTGGGCAAGGCGGGCGAGCGCCATATAGATCGAGCTGTCGCCGTGCGGGTGATAATTGCCCATCACGTCGCCGACGATCTTGGCGCATTTGCGATACGGCTTGCCGGGAACGAACCCGCCCTCAAGGCTGGCAAAGAGGATGCGCCGGTGGACCGGCTTCAGCCCGTCGCGCACATCGGGCAGCGCGCGCGAGACGATGACCGACATCGCATAGTCGAGGTAGCTCGACCGCATCTCGTCGACGATGCTGATCGGGGAAATATCGGAAGGGTCGGCGAGGCGTGTCTCGTCGGTCAATTTTTGACGCTTTCGGCTGATGTGACGATATGGTGACTCGTCTAGCCGATCAGATGCGGCAGTACCACCCCCGCGCGAGCGCTCGCGCCTGCGCGGGGGTGGTCATGGCCGTTACTTGCACGCCTTCTTGTTGGCGTTGCCGGCCTTCGAGCAATTATAGGTGATGGTCTTCCCGGTTGTGGTCTTGGTGGTGACCAAGCGGCCATCGGCGGCGGGTTTGGGCTTGGCGGGCTTGGCCGCGGGCTTTGCTGCGGCGGCGGGGGCAGGCGTTGCCGGTTTCGCAGCGACAGCGGGCTTGGCCGCAGGTTTGGCGACCGGAGCAGCTGCGGGCTTTGCAGCCGGGGCCGTCATCGCGGGTTTGGCGGCAGGGGCGGGCTTGGCCGCTGTTTGCGCGGATGCCGCCGATGTCGCGACTAGCGCGGCGGTCAGCAGGGATGCGGTGATCAAGGAACGCATGCGGATTTCCTCTCATTCTATGACGGCCGTGTAACACGGCGCGCTCCTCACGCTGCCCGATTGTTTCGCTGGCGCCAATGACCGGGCGGCAATCATGGGAAATTGTAATTTCTATGGGGTGATCTCTGCGCCATCCCAAGCGAACAGCTTGCCGCTGTCGGGCGGGCGCAGGCCGTCGATCGTATCGAGCAGTTGCACCGCTGCACGGCCAGCGTCAAACAAATGCCCCGCCGCGACATTGCCCTGGAACGGCTTCGACAGCGCGGTGTCGACCGTGCCGGGATGCAGCGCGACAACGATCGAGCTCGAATTGCGCCGGCGTTCCTCGATCGCGATCGTGCGGATCAGCTGGTTGAGCGCGGCCTTCGACGCGCGATAGCCGTGCCAGCCGCCCAGCCGGTTGTCCGAAATGCTGCCGACGCGCGCTGACAAGACGGCGAACACGCTGCGACCGGCCTTGGGCATCAGTGGCAGGAAATGCTTGGCGACGAGCGCCGGGCCAATCGCATTGATCGCGAAGTTGCGCGCGAGCCAGTCACCGTCGACGTCTTTCAGCGCCTTTTCCGGACCGCGTTCGCCATCGTGCAGCAGCCCGGTGGCGACGAAAACCAACGTCGGCGGTGGACCCTTGGCGACTTCGGCAGCCGCAGCGGCGATGCTCGCTTCGTCGGTGATGTCGATCCGCGCGGCGCCCGCGAAGGTTCGCGCGAAACGGTGGACGACGTCATGGATGCCCTCATCAGCGATGGCCTCAGCCATCGCGGCGCCGATCCCGCCCGACGCGCCGATGATCACCGCCGATTGTGCCACTGCCTGCGCCATCCTGCCACTCTCCCTTGATGGCCCGGCGTCTAGGGGGCCTGTGCCGTTGTTCAAAGCCCATTCACCGCAGCACCGATACGGGGGATGGGTGCATTGGGTTGAACGGGACTGCGCACGCCATTAAGGCGGCGTCCAACACGGGCAGTCCAATCGCCCCCAGGAGGAGATTTCTGACATGGTGACTTTGACCAAGGCAGCACGCGCCGCCATCCTGCTGATCGGCGCCGCCGCCATCGCGATGCCGATTGCTGCCCCCGCCAAGGAAAAGAAGAAGGAAGAGGCTGCCCCCGCCGGACCGCAGCTCAGCCCCGAATTCCGCAAGGTCGCCGTTCCCGCCGACATGGCACTGCGCGCTATCGCCGACAAGCAGCGGGCCTCGATCACGACCGATGTGTCGGCCGATCTCGCCGCAGCAGAACCGCTGGTCGCCGCTGCCGAAGCCGCTGCCAAGACCGAGGACGACAATTACTACAAGCTCAGCTTCCGCCTGAAGATCGAAGACCTGAAGGCGCAGGCCGCCGCCAAGGGCGATGTGGCGATTTATCGCCAGAAGGAAGGCGCGCTGATCGAGCCATTGAAGGCCTTGATCGCGCATCCCCGCGCGTCGGCACCCGAGCGCGCGCTCTATCTCAATCGGCTGGGTGAACATGCCTATGACGTCAAGGACTATGCCGGGGCACTGACTTATTTCCAGCAGGCGAAGGCGGCGGGCTCGACCGCAAGCAATCTTGGGCTCAACATTGTTCGCGCGAAGACCGAAGGCGGCGACATTGTCGGCGGTATCGCCGAGATGAAGGCGCTGATCGCGGCTGAGCGCGCCGCCGGTCGTACGCCGCCCGAGGCTTGGTATCTCTACCCCCGCGCGAAGGCGAATGGCGCCAAACTGACGGCCGAATTCCTCGATCTGACGAAGCTGTGGCTGGGGGCCTATCCGACCGCCAAGAACTGGCGCGACGCGTTGGTCTATTATGGCTTCCAGGGGCCGTACAAGCTCGACAAGCGCGAGCGCATCGACATTTTCCGGTTGCTGCGTTTGGCCAAGTCGCTTGGTGACCAGAATGACTATGCCGAATATGCGCAGAATCTGTTCGATGTCGGCTTGCCCGAAGAAGCCAAGGCGGTGATCGAAGAAGGCCGCGCGGCGGGCAAGGTGCCTGCGGCCGGTGGCCCGAACGCGATGATCATGACCGACGCGGTGGCGGCAATCAAAGCCGAAGGGCCGCTCGACGCGCTGGCCAAAAAGGCGGCAGCGGCGCCCAATGGCGTGCTCGCGGCGGCAACGGGCGATGGCTATCTGGGATCAGACGATTATGCCCATGCGATCGAGCTCTACACGCTTGCCCTGAAGAAGGGCGGTGTCGCCAAGCCTGAGGAAGTGCTGACGCATATGGGCATTGCTCAGGCACGGGCGGGCGACAAGGCCGGAGCCAAGGCGACGTTCGCAATGATCAAGTCGCCACCGCGCGCCGATATCGCGAGTTTCTGGATCCTGTGGCTCGATAGCGCGCCGGCCGCCTGAAATAGGGCATCGGAGCGGCGCGATCGCCCGCTCCGGTGCCTCAGTCTCGCTCAGCCGTCGATCGTGACGGGGATTCCCGGCACTGCTTTGGCCGTGCGGATGGTCAGTGACGTCTTGACGCTCGCGACATTGGGCGCGGTCGTCAGCCGCGACGTCAGGATTTCCTGGAAAGACTTCAGGTCGGTCGCGACCAGCTTCAGGATGAAATCGATCTCGCCATTGAGCATATGGCATTCGCGCACTTCGGGAATGGCGGCGATGTGGCTTTCGAATGCGGCCAGATCGGATTCGGCCTGGCTACGCAGCGACACCATCGCGAAAACGGTGATCGGATAGCCCAAAGTCGCCGCGTCGAGATTGGCGTGATAGCCCCGGATCGCGCCCTGTTCCTCCAGCGCCCGAACGCGGCGCAGGCACGGCGGCGCGGTGAGCCCGACACGTTCGGCCAGATCGACGTTGGTCATGCGACCATCTTCCTGCAGCAGATCGAGAATCTGCCGGTCGATCCGATCGAAGGCCATACGCATTCCTTCCGAATTCTGAACATATCAAAGCGTGAGCGCTGCTATCCTATTATATAATTGCTGGCAAACGCAATTGTCCCACATTGTGACGTGCCAAAAAGAACGGTTCCCTTGGCCGACTCCGAGCGGTTAAGAAATCCTTACGACGCTCGCGATGTGCCGCGTCAAGGAACCGTGATTTGCGATTCGACGACAGCCTTTCGACCGTGTTGGCGACCGACGCGTCGACGCCTTTTGGCGCGCAGACCGCGTGGCGCCAGCTAGTGGACCTCGTCGGGCGCGGCCGCGCCGAGGCGACGCCGGAGACCATCGCCAGGCTGCGCGATCTGCGCGCACGCGTCCCGGCCAAGGTACGCGCCGCTTCGGCACGCGCGTTGACCTATGCGACGCCGCCCGCGCCACTGGTGCGGCTGTTCGCCGAAGATGATGCGACGATCGCCGGGCCCGTGCTGCGCAGCGCGCGGCTGCCCGCGAGTGACTGGACCGCAATGCTCGTCGCGATGTCGGCGCAAGGCCGGGCGATTCTGCGCCACCGCCGCGACTTGCCGCCCGAAGTGATGCGCGCGCTGAGTGATTTTGGCACGGTTGATTTCGTCTTGGCAGCGGAAGCGCCGACCGCCCCGCCGACCGCAGAATCGTTGCCCGTTGCGCCCGATGTCCGCTCGCGGCCGGCGGCCGCCTGGGATGCGCTGGTCGCCGATCTCGAACAGGGCGAAAGCACGTCGACGCCAAGGCCAACGCCAGCGCCAACACCACCTTCGCCCGCGCTTGACCCGCCGCCGCTCGCCGAATCGGATTTTGCATCCTTTGCCAGCGTCGCACAGGCGCTGCCCGCCGTGGTTGAGGCGCGCCGCCAAGTGGCAGCTGGCGAGGTGACGCCGCCTTCGGCGGCGGCCGAGCCGGTGGCCGCTCCCGCCGAGGCGCCCCGGGGGCCGTTCCAGATCCCCGATATCGTCGCCCGCATCGACGCTTTTCGTCGGCAGCGCGGCGAAGCGCCGTCGCCCGCCCTTGCCCTACCAGTCGCCGCGCCCGCATCGGCCCCGACGGTCAACGCGCGCAGCTTTCAGTTCGAAACGGATGCCGACGGCATCATCCGCTGGGTCGCCG
>JAIETY010000139.1 GCA_019744885.1 Sphingomonas sp. | reverse complement strand
GCCCCCGTCGCCGCAGCAGCCGCCCCGGCCGCACCCGCCGCAGCGCCGGTCGCCGCTGCCGCAACGCCGCCCGATCACGCCAATGCGGTCAAGTCGCCGATGGTCGGCACCGCCTATCTGTCGCCCGAACCCGGCGCGGCGCCGTTCGTGTCAGTCGGCGACAAGGTTGCTGCTGGCGCGACGATCCTGATCATCGAAGCGATGAAAGTGATGAACCCGATCACCGCGCCAGCCGGCGGCACCGTGATCGCAGTGCTGATCGACAGCGGCCAGCCGGTCGAATTCGATCAGCCGCTCGTCATCATCGCCTGACATGCCCGACATCAAAAAACTCCTGATCGCCAATCGCGGGGAGATCGCGCTTCGCATCCACCGCGCCTGCCACGAAATGGGCATTCAGACCGTCGCGGTGCATTCGACCGCCGACAGCGACGCGATGCATGTGCGGCTCGCCGACCAGGCGATCTGTATCGGGCCGCCCGCCGCTGCCGAGAGCTATCTCAACATCCCCGCGATCATTTCAGCGGCTGAAATCTCGGGCGCCGATGCGATCCACCCGGGCTATGGCTTCCTGAGCGAAAATGCGCGCTTTGCCGAAATCGTTGAAGCGCATGACATCATCTTCGTCGGCCCCAAGCCCGAACATATCCGCACGATGGGCGACAAGGTCGAGGCCAAGCGGACGGCGGGCGCGCTCGGCCTGCCGCTCGTCCCCGGCTCGGACGGCGCGATCAGCGACATTGCCGAGGCCAAGGCGATTGCCGAGCGTGTCGGCTATCCGGTGATCATCAAGGCGGCGTCGGGCGGCGGCGGGCGCGGGATGAAGGTCGTCACCAACGCCGATGACCTTGAAACCCAAATGCAGCAGGCCGGGACCGAGGCCAAAGCCGCGTTCGGTGATGCGACCGTTTATCTCGAAAAATATCTCGGCAATCCGCGCCATATCGAATTCCAGATCTTCGGCGACGGCGAAGGCAATGCGATCCACTTGGGCGAGCGCGATTGCTCGCTCCAGCGCCGCCACCAGAAAGTGCTCGAGGAAGCCCCCTCCCCCGTGCTTGGCCATGCCGACCGCGAGCGGATGGGCGGCGTCTGCGCCAAGGCGATGGCCGATATGGGCTATCGCGGCGCGGGCACGATCGAATTCCTGTGGGAAAACGGCGAATTCTATTTCATCGAAATGAACACGCGGCTCCAGGTCGAGCATCCCGTGACCGAAGCAATCACCGGGCTCGATCTGGTGCGCGAACAGATCCGCATTGCCGAAGGGCATGGCCTGACCTTGCGCCAGCAGGACGTCGAGTTCCGTGGCCATGCGATCGAATGCCGCATCAATGCCGAAGACCCGCGCACCTTTGCGCCCTCGCCGGGCACGGTAAAGACCTATCACGCGCCCGGCGGCATGAGCGTGCGCGTCGATAGCGGGCTCTACGCGGGCTATCGGGTGCCGCCCTATTATGATTCGATGATCGCCAAGCTGATCGTCTGGGGCCATAGCCGCGAGGGCGCCTTGCGCCGCCTGCGCCGCGCACTCAAAGAATATGTGATCGAGGGGATGAAGACCACCATCCCGCTGCATCAGGCATTGCTCGACGACCCCGACTTCCAGAAGGGGGAGTATACGATCAAATGGCTCGAGGAATGGCTGGCACGCGACAACGAGCATTGATGCGGCGGATCGCGGCCTTCGCCCCGCTCGCGCTACTGGCGGCGGCGGGTCCCGTCGATCCGGCGACGTTGCTCGCCGGACGCTACTACGAACAATTCCCCGACGCGCTCGTCTCGGGCGAGAAATACACGGGCGAGAATGTCGTCGAGATTGTCCCGGTCGCGCCGCGCGCCGCCTATGTCCGGTTCAATCTCGATTTCTTCAACGGCCATAAATGCGGGATTTACGGCATCGCCACCGCGCAGGGCGATGCGCTGGTGTATCGCGAGGCGTCCGAACCGTCATCCGGCGAGCGGCGCTGCACGCTCAGCATCAAGCAGCAGGGCACGAAGCTCGCTTGGGACGATGATGGCGGCACCTGCGCGGCTTATTGCGGCGCGCGCGGGTCGCTCTCCAAAGGGTCGCTTGCCTACGCCAGCAAGCGCACGATCCGCTATCTGCCGCGGCTCAAGGCGTCGCCGCAATATCGCGACGCGCTGACTGAGTGGCGCACGGGCAAGCCGGCCAATCCCTGACCTGCTCGCGTGCTGGGCCGTCAGCCGATAAGGCGGGGCAATAAGGGGATCGGCTGATGCGGCGTCTGTTCAAAATATTGGGAATTGTCGTGCTGGTGCTGGTCGGCGTGATCGGCGCGCTGCTGATCGCGTTCCGCACGCCCGACACCGACCCGGCTGCGATGCGCGCCAAATATGGCGCGGCGCCGTCGCGGTTCGTCGATCTGGGCGGCGGGCTGACGGTGCATCTGCGTGACACCGGGCCGCGCGATGGCCCGGTGCTGGTGCTGATCCACGGATCGAATGCGTCGCTCCATACCTGGGAGCCCTGGGCCGCGCGGCTGGGCAATCGCTACCGCGTGATCCGCTTCGACCTGCCCGGGCACGGCCTGACCGGGGCGAACCCGACGCACCATTATGCCACCGCTGACTTCGTCGATGTGGTCGAGCGCGTGCGAGCGAAGCTCGGCCTCGCGCGCTTTGCCCTCGCCGGCAATTCGATGGGCGGCGGTGTCGCTTGGCATTATGCGCTCGCGCATCCCGAACGAGTCGCTGCGCTGGTGCTGGTCGATTCGGTCGGTCAGCCTGAACCGGGGAGCCAATCACCGCCGCTCGCCTTTCGCATCGCGCGGATGCCGATCATCCGTAATCTCGCCACGGTGGTCACGCCGCGCAGCCTGATCGCCGATGGTCTGCCACAGGCCTATGCCAATCCCAAGCTCGCCGACGACACAGCGATCGACCTTTACTGGGAGTTGCTGCGCTACCCCGGCAATCGCGAGGCGACGATCGAGCGCTTTGCGACGCCGTCGGACCCGGCGACGCCAGCGTTGCTCAAGCGGCTGACGATGCCCGTCCTGATTTTATGGGGCGCGCAGGATCACCTGATTCCGGTGTCATCGGCGCAATGGCTCCACGCCAACATCCCCGGCAGCAAGCTGATCGTCTATCCTGACACCGGCCATATCCCGATGGAGGAACGCGCCGATCAGAGTGCGGCTGATGTGCGGGCCTTTCTGCAAAGCGCCAATCAGGCCAACTGACTCGCCCCTTGCCATTTCGATATTTCCATAGTAGTCGAAATATCGAAATGAATGACTCGGAACAGATTATCGCCGCGCTTGGTGCGCTGGCTCAATCGCACCGCTTGGCTGCGTTTCGCGCGCTCGTCGAAGCGGGACCGGCTGGCCTGCCCGCCGGTGACATCGCCACGCGGTTAGGCATCGCCGCCTCGTCGCTGTCCTTCCACCTCACCCAGCTCGAGCGCGCCGGACTGGTCCGGTCGCGCCGGGCGGGACGCTCGATCATTTATGCCGCCGACTTTGCCGCGATGACGGCGCTGGTCGGCTATCTGACCGAAAATTGCTGCGGCGGCAGCACTTGCGCGCCTGCCGACACTGCCCTCCACACCGAAAGGAACGCCGCATGAAGCGCCTGCATGTCCATGTCGCCGTCGATGATCTCGATCGCTCGGTCGGCTTTTACTCGACCCTGTTCGCGACCGAACCGACCGTGATCAAGCCCGACTATGCAAAATGGATGCTCGACGATCCGCGCGTCAATTTCGCGATCTCGGCGCGCGGCGTGAAAGCTGGCGTTGAACATCTTGGCATTCAGGTCGAGGATGCGGGCGAACTCGCCGAAGTCTATGCCCGGTTGGACAAGGCCGATGCGCGCGTGGTCGAGGAAGGCGCGACCACCTGCTGCTACGCCAAGTCCGAAAAGAGCTGGATCGCCGATCCGCAAGGCGTGGTGTGGGAAACCTTCCTGACCCACGGCGAATCGACCACCTATGGCACCTCGGCGACGATCGACGCGCTGACCGCCAAATCGGCGTGCGGGTGCGCGTGATGCGGGCGACGATCTGGCATAACCCGGCGTGCGGCACATCGCGCGCTACGCTCGCTATCCTTGAGGCGACTCCGGGGATCGACCTCACGGTGATCGAGTATCTCAAAGACCCACCCACCCGCGACAAGCTCTTGCAATTGCACCGCGACGCTAGCCTCACCCACCGGCAGGGCATGCGGACGACCAATTCCCCGGCTGCGGAACTGGTCGCCGAACTCGGCCTCAAGGATGCCGATGAAGCGACGATCCTCGACGCGATGATGGCGCATCCGATCCTGATCCAGCGGCCGCTCGTTGAAACCGACAAGGGCGTTCGCCTGTGCCGTCCGCCCGAGACCGTGCAAGAGATTTTGTGAAAGTCGCCGACTCCCGCGCGCTCGCGGCTGAATTCATCGGCTCACTGATCCTGTTCGCGACCGTGGTCGGTTCGGGCATCATGGCCGAACGGCTCGCGGGCGGCAATGTCGCGGTCGCGCTGCTCGGCAACACGGCTGCGACCGGTGCGGTCCTCTATGTCCTGATCACACTGCTTGGACCGGTATCGGGCGCGCATTTCAACCCGGCAGTGACGTTGACACTCGGCGCGCGGACGGATTGGCTGCCGTTCGTTGCGATGCAGCTTACAGGCGGGCTGACCGGCGTCCTGATCGCGCACGCGATGTTCGACATGCCGCTGATCGAGACGAGCACGCATATTCGTACCGGCGCGGGCCAGTGGATCGGCGAATTCGTCGCAACCTTCGGCCTGTTGTTCACGATCGTCGTCGGCAGCCGCCAGCGACCCGATGCCGTGCCCGCGCTGGTCGCGCTATGGATCGTCGCCGGATATTGGTTCACGTCGTCGACCAGCTTCGCCAATCCCGCGATCACGCTCGCGCGCGCGCTGACCGACAGCTTCGCAGGCATTCGCCCGATCGATGTCCCCGGCTTCGTCATCGCGCAGTTCGCAGGAGCTTGGGTGGCGGTGCGGGTTGCCAATTGGCTGGTGCCGCCGGTGCCGACTCCTTAAGGTCGACGCGACAGCTCGGGAGCAGCGCAAATGAATCAACAGAGCGAACCGCACAGCATCGCCCCGCTGTTCGAAGCGGCATGGAATGCGCATGACATGAGCGCGCTCGGCGAGCTGTTCCACCCCGACGCCACCTTTGTGAACAGATTCGCGATGTATTGGCGCGGGCGCGACGAGATCGTCGCCGGTCACCGCTTCATCCACGAAGGCGTCTACAGCGATTCGGTCCTGAAGGTCGATGCGCCCGACGTCGACGCGATTTCGGACGACGTCGCCGTCCTCCATTTCTGGACGCGCGCGTCGATCGGCAAGGCGCACCCGGCCGGGCCGCATCAGGTCGACACGCTGATCATGGCCGTCGTCGTCCGCCGCGACGGCGTGTGGCGAATTCAGGCGGGCGAGAATGTCACTTACCTCGATCCGCGCACGGGCAAGGAATTGCTGCGCAACCTCGGCCAGCCGCGGGACTAGCCGCTGCGACAGCCGACCGCTAAAGCCTCAGTCATGACCGAAATCACGCCCGACATCGTCGCCCAGCACGGGCTGTCCGAAGACGAATATGCCCGCGTCCTGAACGCGCTGGGCCGCGAACCCAACCTGACCGAACTCGGCATTTTCTCGGTCATGTGGTCCGAGCATTGCAGCTATAAATCGAGCCGCATCCATTTGAAAAAGCTCCCCACCACCGGCCCGCAAGTGATTTGCGGCCCCGGCGAGAATGCCGGCGTGATCGATATTGGCGACGGTCAGGCGGCGATCTTCAAGATGGAGAGCCACAACCACCCGAGCTATATCGAACCCTATCAGGGCGCGGCGACCGGCGTTGGCGGCATATTGCGCGACGTGTTCACGATGGGCGCGCGCCCGGTCGCGAACATGAACGCGCTGCGGTTCGGGCGGCCCGATCACCCCAAGATGCGCCACCTGATCGCGGGCGTCGTCCACGGCATCGGCGGCTATGGCAATTGCGTCGGCGTGCCGACGGTCGGCGGCGAAGTGAATTTTCACCGCGCCTATGATGGCAACATCCTGGTCAATGCGATGACGGTCGGCGTCGCCGAGCAAGACAAGATCTTCTACTCGGCGGCGAGCGGCATCGGCAATTCGATCGTCTATGTCGGGTCGAAGACCGGCCGCGACGGCATCCACGGCGCGACCATGGCCTCGGCCGATTTCAGCGAGGACAGCGAGGAAAAGCGCCCGACCGTGCAGGTCGGCGATCCCTTCACCGAGAAATTGCTGATCGAGGCCTGCCTCGAGCTCATGGCCTCCGACGCGATCGTTGCCATTCAGGACATGGGCGCGGCGGGCCTCACCTCCTCCAGCGTCGAAATGGCGTCGAAAGGCGGCGTCGGCATCCGGCTCGACATGGACAAGGTGCCGCAACGCGAAACTGGCATGACCGCCTATGAAATGATGCTGTCGGAATCGCAGGAACGCATGCTGATGGTCCTGAAGCCCGGCCGCGAAGACTTTGCCGAGGCGATCTTCCGCAAATGGGAACTCGATTTTGCGGTGATCGGCGAAGTCACCGATACGGGCCGGATGGTGCTGGTCCACCGCGGCGAGACGGTGGCCGACATTCCGCTCGCGCCGCTCGCCGACGATGCGCCGCTCTACGATCGCCCGTGGGTCCCGACGCCGCCCGCCAAGGCGCTGGTCGATGTGCCGACCTGCACCGATGTCGCCGCCGATCTGCTCAAGCTGATGGCGTCGCCCGACCTCGCCAGCCGCCGCTGGATCTGGGAGCAATATGACCAGAAAGTCGGCGGCGATACGCTCCAGCCGCCCGGCGGCGATGCGGCAGTGGTGCGCGTCCATGGCACGACCAAAGCGCTGGCGATCACCACCGATTGCACCCCGCGCTATTGCTTCGCCGACCCGGTTGCAGGCGGAAAACAGGCAATCGCTGAGGCTTATCGCAATCTCTGCGCCGTCGGTGCGAAGCCGCTCGCCACCACCGACTGCATGAATTTCGGCAATCCGCAGCGGCCCGAGATCATGGGCCAATTCGTCGGCTGTATCGAAGGCATGGCCGAGGCATGCCGCGCGCTCGATTTCCCGATCGTGAGCGGCAACGTGTCGCTCTACAACGAAACCAAGAATGAGGATGGCTCGGGCAGCGCGATCCTGCCCACCCCGGCCATCGGCGGCGTCGGGCTGATCGACGACTGGACCAAGGCGGCGACAATTGCCTTCAAGGGTACCGGCGACGTCATCGTGCTGATCGGCGAGCCGCGTCACGATCTTGGCCAGTCGTTGTGGCTGCGCGAGCTGCATGGCCGCGAAGACGGCCCGCCGCCGCGGGTCGATCTTGCCGCCGAGCGCCGCAACGGCGACTTCGTCCGCGACTGGATCGCGAAGGGTGCCCTCAGCGCGGTCCACGACGTTTCGGACGGCGGGTTGCTCGTGGCGGTTGCCGAAATGGCGCTGGCCGGGAATATCGGCGCGATGCTGTCCGCCCCGCTACCCTATGGTTTGGCCGAGACCTATTTTGCCGAGGATCAGGGGCTTTATGTCGCCACCGTGCGCGACGAACAGCTCAACGACTTCCTCCACGCTTCGATCGATGCCGGTGTGCCGATCGAGCGGATCGGGCGGACGATCACCAAGCGCATCATCGTCGAATGCCCGCGCACCGACCATGTCGTGACACTCGACGATCTGCGCGCGGCGCATCAGGGATTCTTCCCGGCGCTGATGGGGGCGTCGAACACCTGATCGGGCAAAGGCGGCACGGCGGCGACTTGCCCGCTCCGCGAACGTCGGGCATCGTCGCGCCATGCTTGATCACCCTGCCCAACATTGGCCCGGCTTGCCCGCGCTCCCCGACGAAACGCGCATCGCCCGCGCGCAGGCGTTTCGCGACGACCTGCGCCAGCGGCGCACCTGTCGGTACTTTGCCGACACGCCCGTGCCGCGCGCGGTGATCGAAGCCGCGATCGAGGCAGCCGGCACCGCGCCATCAGGCGCGAACCACCAGCCTTGGCATTTCGCGGTGATCGGCTCGCCCGAGATCAAGGCGCAGGTCCGTGCCGCCGCCGAGGACGAGGAACACGCCTTCTACGCGGGCAAGGCCAGCGCCGAGTGGCTCGATGCGCTGGCACCGCTCGGCACCGATGCCGATAAATCCTATCTTGAGGTCGCACCCTGGCTGATCGTGGTTTTCGCCCAGCGGCGCGGCGGCATTGATCCCGGCGACGACAAGCAAAATTACTATGTCAACGAAAGCGTCGGCATCGCCACGGGCTTCCTGCTCGCCGCGCTGAATGCCGCCAATATCGCCACGCTTACCCACACCCCCAATCCGATGCGCTTCCTCAACCGCGTGTGCGCGCGACCCGATAGCGAAAAGCCGATGATGATCGTCGTCGCAGGGCACGCCGCGCCCGACGCCACCGTGCCGCTGCACGCGCTGCGCAAGAAGCCCTTGGGGCAAATCAGCAGTTGGCTCTGACAGCGGACTATTCGGGCAGTTCGCAAACGCCGCCGCGTTGATCTCCTCGCTGTATTAACGTAACAATACGGTCGATTCGGGGGAATTCAATGACCATCACTGCACCCGTTGGCGACCGCATTGCCACGCTCGACGTCGTTCGCGGTGTCGCGGTGATGGGCATCCTCATCATGAACATCGTCGCCTTCGGCATGCCCGAGGCAGCTTACCTCAACCCGCGCGCCTATGGCGGTGACACCGGGGTCGATCTGGGCGTCTACCTCTTCAATTTCGTGTTCTTCGACGGCAAGATGCGGGGGCTGTTTTCCTTCCTGTTCGGCGCTTCGACGCTGCTCGTCATCGAACGGGCCGAGGCGCGCGGCGCGAATGCCGCAAGGGTCCATTTTGCGCGGATGGCCTGGTTGCTCGTGTTCGGGCTGCTTCACCTCTACCTGCTGTGGTCGGGCGACATCCTCAACCATTATGCGCTGATCGGGATGATTCTGTTCTGGTTTCGTAACTGGCGCCCGCGCGCACTGGTCATCGCGGGGGTAATTCTGCTGGCGCTGCAATCAATATTGTTCGCAGGACTGCCGGTGTCAGTCGCGGTGGCCGAGGCCAACGCCAGCAAACCGAACGCCACTGCCAAGGCGATCGAGCGTCGCCAGAACCAGGAGAATAGCTTCGGCAAGCCAGCCGCGACAGAGATCGCCAAGGAATTAAAGACTTATCGCGGCAGTTATGCCGATATCATCGCCAGGCTCGGCGAGGATGGCCCTGCCCCGGTGATCGGGTTGCTGACTTTGTTCGGGATGGAAACGCTTGCCTATATGATGATGGGCATGGCGATGCTGAAGACGGGCATGTTGCGCGGCGAATGGCCGGTCGACCGCTATCGCCGCTGGCTGCTGATCGGGTTCGGGATCGGCATTCCTGCCTATTGCGCGATCGCCTGGTATCTTGTTGCCGCCAAGTTCACGGCCTTTGCCGTGACGCTCGGAGTCATTGCGCTATCGACGCCGTTCCGCCCGCTGATGATCATGGGCTGGGCAAGCCTTATCGCCTTGCTGGCGCGAATGCGCGGTCCACTGGTCGAACGGATCAGCGCAGCCGGACGGATGGCATTCACCAACTATCTCATGACCACCATAGCGTGCACCACCGTCTTCAACGGCTACGGCTTCGGGCTGCTCGGCTATCTCAGCCGGGCGCAACTCTATCTGGTCGTGTTCGGGATGTGGGCGCTGATGCTGCTGTGGTCAAAGCCTTGGCTCGATCGCTTCCGCTATGGGCCATTCGAATGGGTCTGGCGGAGCCTCTCGCGCGGGGCGTTCCAGCCAATGGCGCGATGATTGCGATCCGCTCGCAATAAGACCCTTGCGAATCACTCGCATTAGCGTAAGCTGTGTCGAGAGAGCGAGGGTTGATGGTCGTCTGCATCTGCAACAATATCCGCGAGACGGAACTGCGCGAAGCCGCCCGGCGCGAAGCCGCGGTCAGCGCCTGCGCGACCTACCGCACGCTTGGCTGCCGCGCCAAATGCGGCCAGTGCATCCGCACCGCGCGTGCAATTCTGGCCGAAGAACGCGCCGCCGCTTGACGGCCAGCGCGTCAGACGGTCAAAGGGTCAAGGCATTTCCGGCAAGGAGCGCGCGGTGAAAGGCGACCCCAAAGTCCTCGAATTTCTCAACCTCGTCCTCAAAAACGAGCTGACGGCGGTCAACCAATATTGGCTGCATTACCGGATGCTCGACAATTGGGGCGTGCGCAAACTCGCCGCGCACGAACGTCACGAATCGATCGAGGAAATGCAGCACGCCGACAAGCTGGCGGAGCGCATCCTCTTCCTCGAAGGCTTGCCGAACTTCCAGCTACTGGGCCGCCTGCGAATCGGCGAGAGCGTCGAGGAAGTGTTGAAGGCCGACCTCGCGCTCGAACATGAGGCAATCGCGGTCCTGCGTGACGCGATCGAGCATTGCGAAAGCGTGCGCGATTATGTCAGCCGCGATTTGTTCGCGTCGATCCTCGGCAATGAGGAAGAGCATGTCGACATGATCGAAACGCAGTTCGAAATGATCGAGCGGATGGGACTTGGCAATTACATCCAGCTCAACAGCCAGGCGGTCGAGGACTAGGCCCGACCAAAGCCGGAGACGGCACGCTTGCCGAAGCCCTGGCGGCGCTCGACGAGCGGATTGGCTTCGCGCAACAACTGGATCAGCGTGTCGTTGAACAACTGGCGCAGCCCGACAACCGTTTGCAGCGCTTCGTCTGGCGAATCATGTGTTTCGACGCATTGGCGCGCGATAACTTCGATCGTCTCAGCCGCTTCGGCGAGCGGCTTTGCGCCGAACTGTCGGGCTTCGCCCTTCAGCGTATGCGCCGGGATCACGAGCGCGGCGGCATTTTTCGCGCGCATCGCGGATTCGATCGCGTCGACCGATTTGGTGCCGTCTTCCTGAAAATAGCCGAGAATGCGGACGAATCCCGCGCCAAGTTCGGCGCGTGCGACCGCAAAGGCGTCCCAGTCGACCAATTTGCTCTGCGTTACCGACACGCGTTCCACCCTTTGCCCGAAGCCGCCCGCCCACTGACTTCACCTTCGTTCTACTCGACGGGAGTAAACGAGTTGTTGACACGGGTACGCCTTTCGATGCGAAATTTGGGGACGATATCGTTGCCGATCAACGTCATATCGGCGCCCGCAGCCGCCGCGACTGCCGCCAGCTCGCCCGGCGCCGCAGGGTCGTCGGCGATGATCTCGACCGAATCGGCGCCGTCACGCAGTGCCCGCGCCAAACGGATCGCCGGCCACGGGCAGCGCAGGCCGCGCGCGTCGATCTGCGTCGTCAATTGCCGAAGGGGTTTTTCGGCGCGCGCAGAGTGAGCCGCACCGGCACCGCGCCAAAGCCAAGGTCGCGGCGGATCCCGTTAACGAGATAACGCTGATAGCTTTCGGGCAATTGATCGACCCGCGTGCCGAACAGCACGAAGCCCGGCGGGCGCGTCTTGGCTTGCGTTACATAGCGCAGCTTGATGCGCTTGCCGCCGGGCGCGGGCGGCGGGTTGGCCTCCAGCGCGCGTTCGAACCAGCGGTTGAGCTCGCCGGTCGACACCCGCCGCGACCATGCCTCGCGCACTTCGAACGCCGCGCCCAGCAACTGGTCGATGCCCTTGCCCGTCACCGCCGACACCGTCAGCAGCGGCACGCCTTTTACCTGGGCCAGCCCCTCATCGAGTGCTGCCCGCACGCCGTTGAACAGCTTCGACGCATCCTCGGCGACGTCCCATTTGTTCATCGCGATGACGAGCGCGCGACCTTCCTGCAGCACGCGGTCGGCAATTTTCAGATCCTGCACTTCAAGCCCGCGCGTCGCGTCGAGCAGCAGCACGACGACTTCGGCGAAATCGATCGCGTGGAGCGCGTCGGCGACCGACAATTTCTCCAGCTTGTCCTGAACATTGGCGCGCTTGCGCATGCCCGCCGTGTCGATCAGCCGTACTTTGCGCGGGCCCGACTTGGGATCATTCCACTCCCAATCGATCGCGATCGAATCGCGCGTGATCCCCGCTTCCGGCCCGGTGATCATCCGGTCTTCGCCGAGAATGCGATTGACCAGCGTCGACTTGCCCGCGTTCGGACGCCCGACAATCGCGAGCTTCAACGGCGCCGCAGGATCGTCGAGATCGATTTCCTCCTCCGGCTCAGCCTTGCCTTCCAGATGCGGGAACAGCGCTTCGAACAGGTCGCCCATCCCCTCGCCGTGCTCGGCCGAGAGCTGTACCGGATCGCCGAAGCCCAGCGTCAGCGAATCAAGCACCCCCGCCTCGCCCGCGCGCCCTTCGGCCTTGTTGGCGACCAGCACCACCGGCGTGGTCGATCCACGCAGCCAGCGCGCGATTTCCTCGTCGAGCGGCACCAGCCCCACGCGCGCATCGATCATGAACAGCGCGACATCGGCCATTTTGAGCGCTGCCTCGGTCTGCTGGCGCATGCGACCGGGTAGCGATTGCGTGTCCTCATCCTCGTAACCGGCGGTGTCGACGACGCGGAAATCGAGGCCGATCAGGTTCGCCTCGCCCTCGCGCCGGTCGCGCGTCACGCCGGGGCGATCGTCGACCAGCGCGAGCTTTTTGCCGACCAGCCGGTTGAACAGCGTCGATTTGCCGACATTGGGGCGGCCGATGATTGCGACGACGGGAAGATGTGCCATCGCCGCTCCCTAAGCCGAATGCCGCGATTCCACCAGCGCCCTCAACGATAGGCGGTAAGCCTGCCCTTCCCGTCGAGCACATAGAGGATGTTGTTGGCGACAACCGGCGGCAGCGAGAAGGGAACACCGCCCTTGATCTTGCTGCCCAGTTCGCCGTTGGTCGCCTTCACCGAAAGGATTTCACCGCGCGAATTGACGACGATCAGCCGCCCGCTCGCGAGCACCGGCCCTGACCAGTAAATGGGGTTGGTGCGCTTCTTCTTGTTCTTGAAGCCGCCAATATCGGTGATCCACCGGATTTTGCCATTGGCGCGCGAGATGCACATCATGCGACCGTCGTCGGTCGACACGAACAGCCATTCGCCCGCGATCCACGGCGTCGAGATGCCAGCGATATTGAGTTCCCACAAGCGCTTGCCGGTGGTTAGCTCGAGCGCGACCATGCGCCCGCCCGCGCCGACGGCATAGGCCCGGTCCTGATCGATGACCGGCGACGCATCAATGTCGGCGATGCTCGACACCGATGTCGTCACGCTCGTGCGCGACAGCGTGTCAGCCCACAAGGTCCGGCCATTTTCGTAGCGATAGGCATTGAGCTCGCCTGACGAGAAGCCCGCGACCACGGTACCGCGCCCGGTTGCCGGGGCCGCGACGCCGAACACGCCCTGCGATTCGAGCGTTCCGGTCTGCGTCCATTGCACCGCGCCGTCGGTCTGCGACAGGGCGAAGAGCTGATTGTCCTGGCTCAGCACATAGACCGACCCGTTCGACACTGTCGGCGAACCGCGCAGCGGGCCACCCGGCTTGACGCGCCACAACATTTTGCCGTCGGCGGCCGACAGCGCGACGACATCGCCCAACCCGTCGGTGGCGAATATCTTGCCATCGTCAAAGCTCGCGCCGCCGCCAAAGCGGGCTTCGCGGTTCTTCTTGTCGCCGAATATTTCCGTGCTCCACAGCTTGCTGCCGGAGTCGGCGGCGAAGGCGGTCACGGTCGCGTTGACATCGACCACGAACAATTTGCCATCGGCGATCACCGGCGCCGCACCGAGCCGCAGCTTGGGCGTGCCGCCGCGGATATGCGCGGACCACAGCCGCGTTGGACTCGCGCCCAGCGTGATATGGCCCATCGACTTCGACGCATCACCGCCCGGTTGCGCCCAATTGGCATTAGTCTCGGCCGGGGGCAGCAGCACCTCGACCTCGGCGATTGTCTTGTCGGCCTCGGCGCCGTTTTCCGACACCAGGATCGGCACGCTATCGCCCAAGGTCGGCGTCTTCTTGGGGCCTTTGAACGTCCCGCAAGCGCCCAGCGCCAGCAGCGCGGTGAGCGTGACGGTCAGCGTCAGTGTCTTCTTCATTGCGGCTTCTTGTCCTTGCTATCCTTGACGGCATCGACGCCAAGCGTGCCCGCCATTTGCACCGCGCGTGTGCGCAGCGTTTCGGGCAGTGTTTCGTCCTCGGCCATCGCGGCATAGAGCTTGCCGGCCTGGTCACGGCGGTTGGTCTGGAGATAGGCA
>JAIETY010000094.1 GCA_019744885.1 Sphingomonas sp. | reverse complement strand
CGCTACCTCTACAACGGCTTGGACAAGGGCAATTATGTGCCCCAGCCAGCCGAACAAACCTGGACGATGCGCTACGGCGATTGCAAAGCGAAAACACTGCTGCTGCTGGCGATTTTGCGCGCGCTTGATATCGAAGCGGAGCCGATGCTCGCCCATATCGGATT
Organism: Sphingomonas sp.; assembly: GCA_019744885.1. GTDB lineage: Bacteria > Pseudomonadota > Alphaproteobacteria > Sphingomonadales > Sphingomonadaceae > Sphingomonas. The sequence continues at coordinate 14,071 of JAIETY010000094.1, read as the reverse complement.
GGGGGAATTGGTTCCTCAGCGGCTGCCGAGCGCGGCGGCGTTCAATCACGTACTTGTCCATGCGACCATTTCAGGCCGCGACTATTGGCTCGACGGTACGGGGAATGGCACGCGCCTCGACGATATGGCCGATGTGCCGGTGATCGGCTGGGGGCTTCCCGTGCGAGCCGGTGGAGCTACGCTCTTGCAGCTGCCGCTGCGCGTGCCGCAACGCCCGGGGTCGACCGCCGTGATCGAACTCGATCAGCGCGCCGGCATCGGCTTTCCCACGGTCGCCAACCTGACCTTCACCTCGCGCGGCCCCACGGCGGCAGCATTGGGTCTGCTGAAGACGCAAGGGAGCAAGGAACAACGCAACGAAGCGATCCAGCGTGTGCTCGACAGTGCGGTGGGCGGCGATGTGGTGCTGGGGACCTATACGATCGATTACGATCCCGCCGCCGCGCTCGCCACAATTCATGCCACCGGGACCGCGACGGACCTATGGTCGCGCGAAAATGAGCGCTGGCGCCTCACGCTCGACAAGAGCGTTTCAACGCTGAGCTTCGACCCCGATCGCGCGCGCGCCGCGTGGCAGCAAATCCCGGTCTCGACCGGTCGGCCCGAGCGCACCGATCTCACGGTGAAGCTGCAATTGCCCGGCAACGGGGGCGATTTCGCGCTGGAAGGCGACACGACGATTACGGACGCGCTGGCGCGCACCACGATCGACCGCCGCGTCGACCGTGCCAACGGCGTCATCTCCGTCCACGACAATGTCGCGGCCAGCGGCGGCGATGTTGCGCCCGACGCGATTCCGGCAACCCGCGCCCGGGTCGCGCTCGCCAAAACGCGCTTGCTCACCGTGGTTGCGCCCGAAAAGATCCCGCCGCGGTGGGAGACGGCACAGCAAGCGCGGACCGATGGCCGGTTCAAACCGATCCTCGCTGCCTATGCCGCCGCGATTGCCAACGACCCGACAGAGGTCAGCGGCTATGAAAACCGCGCGCGGTTCCTGGGCGATGTCTATGACTATAAGGCCGCGCTTCCCGATCTTGATCAGGCCGTGAAGCTCGCGGCCAACGCAGCGCGTTATCGCTGGCGCGCCGAGATTGAGGAAATTCTCGGCTTCGACGCCAAGGCGCTCGAAGACCTGAAGGCCGCCGCCGCCCTTGAGCCCACCTCGCAGGAAACAATCCAGGCGCTTGGCGCCTATCTGGCGCGGCATGGCCAAAGCGACGCGGCGATTGCGCTCGCTGATCAAGGGATTGCGCAAGGCGGCAAGACGCGGCCGCAGAATATGGCGACCAAGGCTGCCTTTCTCGCTCGCGCGGGCAAACGTGATGAAGCATTGAAGCAGCTCGACGCCGCGATCGCTGAGAAGCCAGGCAGCCCGTCGCTGCTCAACGAGCGTTGCTGGATCAAGGCGCAGTTGGGAGCGCAGCTCGACACCGCGCTCAAGGATTGCACCCGCTCGATCGAGCTTAGCGATTCGACGGCGGCAGCGCTCGACAGCCGTGCGCTCGTCTATTTCCGGCTCCAGCGTTATGACGACGCGCTTGCCGATCTCGACGCGGCGCTCAATGCGCGGCCCGATCAGGCATCCAGCCTGTACTTGCGCGGCATTGTCCTGAACCGCCAAGGCAAGCCGGCCGAAGGCAAGCGCGACATCGCCGCCGCGATGTTCATGTCACCCTTGGTGGCGGAGGAATATCGCCCCTTTGGGATTGTGCCCTGACGATTGAAGCAATCGGACGCGCGCGCCGATGGTCCGACCGCGCTTAACGCAACGCGTTCGCCACCAGCTTGTGCAGCTTCGAATGCAGCGCGTCATTCGCCGCGAGATACTCGCGGCGGTCGTGCATCTTGTCGCCGCCGCGATAGTCGGTGATGTAGCCGCCGGCTTCGCGCACCAGCAGCATCCCCGCCGCCGCATCCCAACGCGCGAGGCCTGATTCCCAGAACCCGTCGAAGCGCCCCGCCGCAACCCACGCCAGATCGAGCGCCGCCGACCCGAGGCGCCGGATGCCCGCCACGCCTGGCGCCACCGCGCCGAAAATGCGGCTCCATTCGGCGAAATCGCCGTGGCCGAGGAAGGGAATGCCAGTAGCGATCAGCGCTTCCGACAAATCGGTGCGCGCCGACACGCGCAGCCGCTGGTCGGTGAGCCACGCCCCCCGCCCCTTTTCCGCCCAGAAGCTTTCGTCGGTCAGCGGTTGATAGACGAGCGCCGCCATCGTCTCCCACTTGCCGCCCGGACGCGGTTCTTCGGCGGCGATCGAGATCGCGAAATGGGGGATGCCGTGGAGGAAATTGGTCGTACCATCGAGCGGATCGACGACGAAGCGCGGCTTGTCGGGGTTGCCTGCGACTTCGCCGCGCTCTTCCATCACAAACGCCCAATCGGGGCGCGCGTGGCTCAATTCCTCGAAGATCGTCTGCTCGGCGCGCTGATCGGCCATCGTCACGAAATCGGCCGGTCCCTTGCGGCTGACCTGAAGCTGCTGGACTTCGTTGAAGTCACGCCGCAACCGCGGCGCCGCCTTGCGCGCGGCGCGATCCATAACGGTAATGAGGCCGGAGTGGGAAACCATTACTTTTTCTTTCCGGTTTTTCGCGAGAAGTAGCAGAGCCATCTCTCTCGCCCAAATGCGGCTACTTCAGCATGAAGCCAATCAGGGAACTTGTTTGATCGATGATTATACTTAGCGCCGACGGCATCAGGCCCCGTCTTGTGGTGTTCGATTACGATCCACCAGAATTTGCGATGCTGCGCCCGCGTGAGGGGGGGGGCAACAATCTAAAGATCCGTGAGCGCGCTTTCGTAGTATCGCCACGACTAAGGCGTTGAAGATTTCGCGACGCCGATTTGTACACGCTACTCCGCCCGCTTCACATAAGTCTGCTCATACACATCGACCACAATCCGCGTGCCTGCGCCGATATGCGGCGGCACCATCACCCGCACGCCATTCTCAAGCAGCGCCGGCTTGTAGCTCGACGACGCCGTCTGGCCCTTCACCACGGCATCGGCCTCGACGATCAGTGCTTCGATCGTATCGGGCAGCTGCACCGAAATCGGGCGTTCGTCCCAAAGCTCGAGCACCACGTCCATCCCGTCCTGCAGGAAGGCGGCAGCGTCGCCGAGAATCCCCGCATCAAGCGTGATCTGTTCGTAATTTTCCTTGTCCATGAAGGTCAGCGCGTCGCCGTCCTTGAACAGGAACTGGAAATCCTTGGTATCGAGCCGCACGCGTTCGACGCTTTCCGCCGAGCGGAAGCGGACGTTGTTCTTGCGGCCATCGATCAGGTTTTTGAGCTCGACCTGCATATAGGCACCGCCCTTGCCGGGCTGGGTGTGCTGGATTTTGACCGCTTTCCAGATGCCGCCTTCATATTCGATGATATTGCCGGGGCGAATGTCGACGCCGCTGATTTTCATGGAAGTCCCGCCGTGTTAGAAACAAGCGATGCGCTGTAGCCGCGCGCTGCGGATCGGGCAAGGCGTCAGCGGGGATCGCGCCGCCAAGCGATCGGCACCGCAAACGTCAGGGGTATTGCTGGCGCGCGTGCAGGACGGCGACGATCAGGATGTGGTCCTGCGCCACGCGATACACAATGATGTAATTGGGGTGGACAACAGCCTCTCGCGTCCCCGCGACGCGCCCGGGGAGTACAGATATGGGTGCAGCGGAAAGCGCTCGGCTGCGGTCTCGATCAGAGCGCGCAGGCGGCCCGCAGCGTTGACGCTTCGCTCTTCGACATAGGCAATGATGTCCTCGAGCGCGTCAAGGGCCTCAAGGCTCCAGACGACGGGCAGCACGCCGCGCCTCGAGCCTTTCATCAAGCAATGCCATCGCTTCGTCATGCGGAATGCGCGGTTTGGTCGACGAAAGCGCTGCCTCCACCTTGGCGCGGAACCACAGGTCATAGGCTTCGGCGTCTTCGGTGGTCTCGAATTCGGACTCGATTGGCGACAGCTTGCTCATGCGGATGGAGTAACACAATCGGCGGTAAAAGTCTTCACCCCCGCAACACCGCCTCGAACGCTGCGATCGCAGCCCCTTCGTCCGCGCCCCACACCGCACCCGACACCGCGAGGAAATCGGCACCTGCTGCCACGAGTGGCGCCGCATTGACAGGCGTGATCCCGCCGATCGCGACGCAGGGGAGTTCGAACACGGTCGACCACCAGCTAAGCAGTACCGGATCGGCGTGATGCTCGACCGCCTTGGTTGTGGTCGGGTAGAAAGCGCCGAACGCGACATAATCGGCCCCGGCCTCACCCGCTTCCATCGCCAGATGGCGGCTCGCGTGGCACGTCACACCAATCTGCACCGACGGCCCCAGCGCGAGCCGGGCTTCGCGCGGATCGCCGTCGCTCTGCCCCAAATGCACACCGTCGGCGCCGAGCCGCTTGGCCAGCGCAACGCTGTCGTTAACAATGAAGGCGACATCGGCGTCGGCGCAGATGCGCTGGAGCGGCTCGGCGAGGCGGGCCGCCTCATGCTGGTCAATGTCCTTGACGCGAAACTGGAACGCGGCAACCGGTCCTGCGCCAAGCGCGCGCCGCAACCGATCGGGAAAGTCACCGGTCACATCCAGCGGCGAGATCAAATAGAGCTGGCACGGCGGTCGCCGATAGTCGCGCACGAACTGGGTCGCGAAATCGGGGTCGAGCGGGCCGAGGGGATCGTCATTATCAATCATCGCCCCGCCCTAACGCGTCCAGCGCGTCCGCGAAAGCGCAAGGACTTGCGGATTTCATTCGGCGTCGGGCGCCTCGACGATCGCAATCAGAAACCCATCCCACTTCTTCGCGCCCACCGTTTGCACCGCCGTGGCGTCGAGCTCGGGTGCTGCGCCGACATAATCGAACAACGCGCGCGTGCCGATGATGCGCGGATCGTCGCTCGCCGGGTCGAGCACCCCGCCTTCGCGCACGACATTGTCGACGACAATCACCGTCCCCGGTCGCCCGAGCGCGATTGCGGCCTGGACATAGCGGACGCCGTTATCCTTGTCGGCGTCGATGAAGACGAAATCGAAGGGCGCCTCCCCCGCCGCCTGCATTGCCGCCAGCGTGTCGAGCGCTGGACCGACGCGCAGGTCGACCCGGTCGGCCAGCCCGGCGCGCGCGATGTTGGCGCGGGCGACGGCCGCGTGATGCGGATCGAGTTCGAGCGTCACCAGCCTTCCGCCCTCGGGGAGTGCGCGCCCGAGCCAGATCGTCGAATAGCCACCGAGCGTGCCGATCTCCAGAATGCGCCGCGCCCCGGCCATCCGCGCGAACAAGTGCAGCATTTTTCCCTGCGCGGCGGAGACGTCGATCGGCGGCAGCCCAGCCTCGGCATTCGCGGCAAGCGCGGCGGCGAGAAGCTGATCATGCCCGAGCAGCTTTGCGCCGATGTAGTCGTCCACCCCTGCCCAGTCACTCATCGCTCGCTCCCCTCAGAAATGCGCCCGAAATCCGCCGTCCACTGTGATCGTCTGCCCCGTGATGTACGAGGCTGCGTCAGAGGCCAAAAACACCGCAGCGCCTGCGATCTCCTCGGGCCGACCCCAGCGCCCGAGCGATGTCCGCCGGGCGAGCCAGTCGCCGATCGCCGGGTCAGCGGCCACTTCGGCATTGGTTTCAGTTGCAAAAAAGCCTGGCGCGATGCTGTTGACGGTGATCCCGTCCGGCCCAAAGTCCGCTGCCAGCGCGCGCGTGAGTGCCGCCAGCCCGCCCTTGGTCATCGTGTACACCGCCGAACCACTGTTCGCGATCGGGCCGGCAATCGACGTGATGTTGATGATTCGGCCGCGCCCCGTGCCCGCCATCGCGCGGGCGGCGGCGCGTGCCATCATCAGCGGCGCAACGAGATTGGAGTCGGTTAGCGCCCGCACGCTGTCGAGATCAAAGTCGTCGAGCGGCTGGCGGCCGCGCTGGCCGACATTGTTGACGAGGATGTCCAGCCCATGTTGCACAGCAATCTTCGCAACCTTGGCTTCGGCATCAGGCGCCGCGACGTCAAACGCGGCAGTCGCCACCTCGCCGCCGATCAGCGCCGCGGCTGCCACTAAACGTGCTTCATTGCGCCCGTTGAGGATCACCCGCGCCCCGGCTTGCGCCAGCGCCTTCGCGATTTCAAACCCAAGCCCCCGCCCCGCGCCGGTGACCAGCGCGACGCGGCCGCTCAGATCGAACGGGTTCAGGCTTCCTCGCCCTTATAAATCGCGACCAGCTTGTCGAGCATCGCCAGCGCTTCGGCGCGCGGGCGCTGGAAGGTGTTGCGGCCGATGATCGAGCCATGCCCGCCGCCGTCGCGAATGTCGCGCGCGTCCTGATAGACCGCATCGGCGCCCTTGGCGGCACCGCCCGAGAACACGACGATCCGGCGTCCGTCGAAGCAGGATTGCACGACATGCGCGACCCGCTTGGCCTGGGTCGAGCTGTCGAAGCCTTCATAGGCCTTCTTCGCGTCTTCCTGCTCGATGTGATCGCTCGGAAGCTTGACCTTGATGATGTGCGCGCCGAGCAAGGTCGCCATGTGCGCGGCATAGGCGCCGACGTCGAGCGCGAGTTCGCCCTTCTTCGACAGCTTGCCCCCACGAGGATACGACCAGATGACAGTCGCAATGCCGACCGACTTGGCCTCCGCCGACATTTGCTGAATTTCCTCCATCATGTCGAACACGTCATCGGCACCCGGATAGATGGTGAAGCCGATCGCCGCGCAGCCGAGCCGCAGCGCATCCTCGACACTGCCGGTCAGTGCCTGGTTGATATTGGTCGCCCAGCTGTTCGACGAATTTACCTTCAGGATGGTCGGGATCTGCCCGGCGAAGGTCGCCGCGCCCGCCTCGATCATGCCGAGCGGGGCGGCATAGGCCGAAAGCCCGGCGTCGATCGCCAGCTGGAAATGATAATGCGGGTCGTAGGCCGGCGGATTGATCGCGAACGAGCGTGCCGGGCCATGTTCGAAGCCCTGATCGACCGGCAGGATGATCAGCTTGCCGGTGCCGCCCAGCCGCCCCTGCATCAGGATGCGCGCCAGATTGGCCTTCACGCCGGGATTATCGGATTCATAATTGTCGAGAATGGCTTTGACGGTCGGCGTCATGGGGTTCCCCTGGTTCGATGCATACGAATGCTGCGGCGCTGTTAGCCGCCCCGCGCGTGAGGGGCAATGGCGCGATTGGGATCGCGGCTTGACGATTGGACAACAAGGTTTCAGCCTGTGCACGAACGGCATTTGGGGAGCAGGATCATGAGGTTTCTCAACATTGTGGTGGCGCTGGTCGCGCTGGCGCTGGCGCCGCCGCTGCTGGCCAAGGAGCCCAAGGTCGGCCAGCCTGCGCCCGATTTCGAACTGACGCTGGTCGACGGCACCAAAGTGAAGCTTGCCGATCTGCGCGGGCAAGTCGTGGTGATCAATTTCTGGGCGACGTGGTGCGTGCCGTGCCGCACAGAATTGCCGACGCTCGACGCCTTTTATTACGCCCGCAAGGATGCGGGGCTACGCGTCTTCGCGATCACCACCGAAGATTCGGTGCCGCTGTTCCAGCTCAAGAAACTGTTCGCAGCGATGCGAATGTCGCCGGTGCGGCGCCTGCGTGGCCCCTATACCGATCTGGGCGCCCTGCCGACCAACTATGTCATCGATCGCGCCGGGCGGGTACGGTACGCCAAAGCAGGCGCGTTCGACCTCGACGACCTCAACGCCGTCGTCGTGCCGCTGCTGCGCGAACCTGCGCCCGAGCCGGCGCCGACTCCGGCAAGCTGAGCGAAGATAATGCGAAAAGCGGGAGGAGTCGCCTCCTCCCGCTTCCTGGCTCAGTCACGCTGGCGCAAGTGCACCAGCCGGTCGAGGATCGCGTTCAAACCCTCGCCCGAACTCGCCTGAACGTCGATCCGCCCGACCTTTTCGGTCACGCGCTCGAGCGCCTCAAGCTCCTTCAGACGCAGCAGCGTCGGGCTGTCCTCCATCAACCGGGCAGTGTTGAGGAGCGACCGCGTCGCCGCGGTTTCCTCCCGCCGGCGGATCAGGTTCGCCTGCGCGACCTTTTCCGCCTCCACCACCTTGTTGATCAGCTCACGCATCTCGCCCGGCAGGATCACGTCCTTGATGCCGAGTTCGGCAACGATGACGCCGATGTCGCCAAGCTCGCGCCGGACATGCTCGGTGATCTGCGCATCGACCGTGACACGGTCGTTGAGCACTTCGTCGAGCGTCCGCCCACCCACGGCCTCGCGCACCGCGAACTGGACGAGCTTGTAGATGTGCGCCGAATAGTCCGGCACGCCGAGCGCCGCCCGCTCCACATCGACCACCTGCGTGAAGCAGGTGAGCGTGACCCGGAGCGAGATACGATCGCGCGTCAGGATTTCCTGCGCCGTCACTTCGAGCGGCAACGGCCGCGTGTCGAACGCCTTGGCAGTCACCTTGCGGCCGACCGACCAATAACCGTACCGGCCCGGCCCCAGCGTTTCAGCCAGCTCACCGTCGAAAAACACGACCGCCGCATTGGCTTCGGCGACCGACACCGAGACGATCGCTTGCGACGCCGCATGGACGCCACCGCCGACCTTCTCAAGCGCGATCAACTGCGCCCGCGTGAGCCGCGCCGTCGCCTCGACATCGAAGCGCTCGACCCGCACGGTCTTCAGCACGCACCAGACGTAGACGGTCTGGCCCGGCCGTACGACGAGCGCCGGCACGTCATCCTGATACACGACCGCAACTTCACCTTCGCGCGCGTGCACGATCTCGAAATATTTGGCCGCGATGTCCGGATGACGCTTGGAGATCAGCTCCGCCCAGGGCGAGTTGAAGACGCCCTCAGCAAAGTCGATCTCGACTTGCGCACGGTTCCAGAAGTCCCAAAGTCGGTAGCGACCGGGATTGAACATCTTGATGAAGCGGCCATCCTTGATGAGGAGGCCGCGCTGGTTTTCAGCAATGACAATGTTCTTCAGCATTACTGCAGCCCTCCTCTTGCATCGCCAAGCCCAATTGCTTGGCGAAGGGAGGGGCCGCTACGCGCCTTTTGTGACGATTGGAAGACACGTCGCAAAAATATTTGCGACATAAAGAATTATTTATATCGTGATCTTCACATGAAATGCGAAGGTTGGCCGACGGAACATTCCCGGATGGCGCGGCGGTCCGGCGATTGAGATGGCGCCCCCGATCGTCTGCCGTGCCCGCAGCAGCCCGGGCGTGCCCGGACTCTGGGAGGCGCGGCGCCCGGTCGGGCGGCGGCACCGATATCCTCGCCGGCACAGAGCCGGTCATCTGGTGGCGCGAGCGCGAGGCTAGCCCCGGGCCGTTGCCTGAATGCCCCGTCGGCCTCCCCGATGTGGAGGCTTGCAAAGGCCTGTTTGGGCGGGAATCGAACCCGCGACACGTAGATTAACAGTCTACTGCTCTATCCAACTGAGCTACCAATGACGGAGTTGAACCGTCGAGCTTGCATCTCAAGCAAGTGCCACCGCGGCATGGTGGAAAGTCGTCATGGAACACGGGTTGGCACCGCCGACCGCGCCCGCCGGGTCTCAAGAGCCCAAGCGAAATGACGAAATCCGGTGGGGCCGATAGCTGCAGGCCGCGCTTGTGTAAAGCGCGATCAGCGCGAAAGCGCGGCCACGCCAGGCAATTCCTTGCCTTCCATCCATTCGAGGAAGGCACCGCCGGCGGTCGAGACGAAGGTAAATTGGTCGCCGACGCCCGCCTGATTGAGCGCCGCGACGGTATCCCCGCCACCAGCGACCGAGACCAGCGAGCCTTCGGTGGTCAGCGCGGCTGCGGTGCGCGCGAGCGCGACCGTGGCGGTGTCGAACGGCGGCGTCTCGAACGCGCCGAGCGGGCCGTTCCACACCAGAGTGCGGCAGTTTTTCAGCACGTCGGCCAATGCCTCGGTCGCGGCCGGGCCGATGTCGAGGATCATTTCGTCGGCGGCGACTTCGTGGACGTTACAGGTTCGCAAGCTCGCCGGGTTGGGCGCGAATTCCTTGGCGACGACGACGTCATAAGGCAGGTGGATCGTGCAGTTCGCGGCTTCGGCAGCGGCGAAAATTTCGTCCGCCGTGCCCGTCAATTCATGCTCGCAGAGCGATTTGCCGACGCTCACCCCGCGTGCCGCGAGGAACGTGTTGGCCATGCCGCCGCCGATGATCAGGTGATCGACCTTGTCGACCAGATGCTTGAGCACGTCGAGCTTGGTCGAAACCTTCGCCCCGCCGACGACAGCCGCCACCGGATGCTCGGGATTGCCGAGCGCCTTGTCGAGCGCGTCGAGTTCGGCCTCCATTGCGCGGCCCGCAAAGGCCGGCAGCACATGCGCCAGCCCCTCGGTCGAGGCATGCGCGCGGTGGGCGGCGGAGAAGGCGTCGTTGACGTAGAGATCACCGAGTGCCGCGAACCGCGCGACCGTCTTGGGGTCGTTCTTCTCTTCACCACCGAAGAAGCGCGTGTTTTCGACGATCGCGATATCGCCGGGCTGGAGGTTCGCGACCGCCGCCGCATCGTCTTCCCAGTCGACATAATGCACCGGACGGCCGAGCACGGCGGCATAGGGCGCGACAATCTGGTGGAGCGAGAATTCGGCGCTCGGCCCTTTCGGCCGCCCGAAATGCGCGAGGATCAGCACGATTGCGCCCCGGTCGGCCAGCTCGGTCACGGTCGGCAGCGTCGCGCGCAGCCGCGTGTCATCGCTGACATGGCCGTCGGCCATCGGCACGTTCAAATCCTCGCGCACCAGGACGCGCTTGCTGCTGATGTCACCCATATCGTCGAGCGTCTTGAAAGCTCTCACGCGTCATTCTCCACGATGATCGCGGCGCCACCCGCAATCCGCCCGCACCGCAACACCATGATCGCTTAGAGGAACGCCGCCATGGCCTTGGCGGTATCGACCATGCGGTTCGAAAAGCCCCATTCATTGTCGTACCAGCTGACAACGCGCACGAGCTTGCCATCGATCACGGCCGTTTCGAGGCTGTCGATTGTCGACGACGCCGCATTGTGCATCAGGTCGATCGAGACGAGCGGCTCATCGGTATATTCGAGAATGCCGACCAGCGGCCCGCTTTCCGATGCTGCCTTCAGGATCGCATTCACCTCGTCCTTGGTGACGTCGCGCTTGGGGGCGAAGGTGAGGTCGACCAGGCTGACATCGGGCACCGGCACGCGGATCGCCGAACCGTCGAGCTTGCCCTTTAACTCCGGCAGCACTTCGCCGACCGCACGCGCGGCGCCGGTGGTGGTCGGGATGATCGACATCGCGGCAGCGCGCGCGCGGCGCGGATCGCTATGGACCTGATCGAGGATCTTCTGGTCGTTGGTATAGGCGTGCACCGTCGTCATCAGCCCGCGCTCGATGCCGATCGCGTCGTTGAGCACTTTTGCGACCGGCGCGAGGCAATTGGTGGTGCACGACGCGTTCGAGACGATGACGTGATCGGCGGTCAGCTTGTCGTGGTTGACGCCGTAGACGACCGTCAGATCGACGCCCTTGCCCGGTGCCGAGATCAGGACTTTCTTCGCGCCTGCATCGAGATGCTTCTGGCAGCTCGCACGATCTGTGAAGAAACCGGTGCATTCGAGCACGAGGTCGACGCCGAGTTCAGCATGCGGCAGATTGGCCGGATCGCGCTCGGCGGTCACGCGGATGCGCTTGCCGTCGATCACGATGTCATTGCCCTCGGCGGTGACGGTGCCAGGATATTTGCCATGGACGCTGTCGCGGCTGAACAGCCAGGCGTTCGCGCTGGCATCGGCGAGGTCATTGACCGCGACCAGCTCCAGGCCGGTGTCGCCCTGTTCGAGCATTGCGCGTGCGACGAGCCGACCAATGCGCCCGAACCCGTTGATTGCAACCTTGACCGTCATGTCAAAAAGACTCCGTTAGTTCTTCAATTTGGATAGAATTTTCGACGCAATCGCGTCCGCCGTCAGGCCGAAATGCTTGTAGAGGTCGCCCGCAGGTCCGGAGGCGCCAAAGCTGTCGATGCCAATGCGCAGGCCGTCCCCGGTGTAACGCTCCCAACCCAGCGTTGTGCCCGCCTCGATCGAAACTTTCAGCAGATCGGCGGGCAGCACATCGGCGCGGTAAGCCGCGTCCTGCGCGTCGAAGCGCGACCAGCACGGCATCGACACAACGTCAGCACCGATTCCTTGGGCTTCGAGCGCGTCGGCAGTCTCGACCGCAATCGACACTTCGGAGCCGCTGGCGATCAGCACTACTTGCCGCGCTGCCGTCGCCGCACGCAGGCGATAAGCGCCGCGCGCGCTCAGCATGTCGCCCGTTTCGCGCAACAGCGGCAGATTCTCCCGCGACAGCGCGAGCAGCCCAGGGCCGTCCTGCTTCGACAGCGCGAGCGCCCAGCATTCCGCCGTTTCGACCGCATCGCATGGGCGATAGACGTCGAGATTGGGGATCATCCGCAGGCTCATGACATGCTCGATCGGCTGGTGCGTCGAGCCATCCTCGCCCACGCCGATCGAATCATGCGTCATCACATAGACGACGCGGGCCTTCTGCAATGCCGAAAGGCGGATGGCAGGGCGGGCATAGTCCGAAAACACCAGGAAAGTGCCGCCGAACGGAATCACCCCGCCGTGTAGCGCCATCCCGTTCATCGCGGCGGCCATGCCGAATTCGCGGATGCCGTAGTTGATATAGCGTCCGGCATAATCCTCCGCCGACAGGGTCGTCAGCGACGGCGTCTTGGTGAAGTTCGAGCCCGACAGATCGGCCGATCCGCCGATCAATTCGGGCATGGCCGCCGTCAGCCCCGCAAGCGCGAACTCGGACGCCTTGCGTGTCGCGACCGGGGTCGGAACCTTGTCCCACTGCGCGAACGCCCAGCCGGTCGCATCATCAAGCGCAATCTCGCCCGCCATCCGCCGGGTGAATTCGGCGCCGTCGGTGTGACTCGCGAGCCGTTCGGCCCAGGCTGCGCGCGCCGGGGCGCCACGCTTGCCGAAATCGAGCCAGTTCGCGCGGATATCGGCGGGAATCTCGAACGGCGCCGAGGACCAGCCGAGCGCTTCGCGCGTGGCGGCCACTTCATCCTTGCCAAGCGCCGAACCGTGCGTCTTTGACGTGCCCTGCTTGTTAGGCGCTCCCTTGCCGATGATCGTGCGGCAGCGGATCAGCGAGGGGCGCGGATCGGCGAGCGCTTCGTCGATCGCGCGGGCGATATCGGCAAAATCATGGCCGTCGCATTCGGTCACATGCCAGCCGCTCGCGGCATAGCGCGCCGGAATATCCTCGCTCGACGACAGCGACACTGCGCCGTCGATCGTGATGCGGTTGTCGTCCCAGAGCACATTGAGCCGCCCGAGGCCCAGATGCCCGGCCAGCCCGACCGCTTCGTGGTTGATGCCTTCCATCAGGCACCCGTCGCCCGCGATTACCCAGGTGCGGTGGTCGACCAGCGCATCGTCGAACACCGCGTTCAAATGCCGCTCAGCCGTCGCCATCCCGACCGCCATCGCCAGCCCCTGACCCAGCGGCCCCGTGGTGCATTCGACTCCCGCGAGCTCGAAATTCTCAGGGTGACCCGCGCACGGGCTGCCGAGCTGGCGGAAATTGCGGATGTCGTCGATCGTCGGCGCTTCGTAGCCCGTGAGATACAGCAGCGAATAGATCAGCATCGATCCATGCCCCGCCGACAGCACAAAGCGGTCGCGGTCGGGCCATTTGGGGTCGGCGGGATCGAACTTCAGATAACGGGTGAACAGCACCGTCGCGACATCGGCCATGCCCATCGGCATGCCCGGATGGCCCGAGTTGGCGGCCTCGACCGCGTCCATCGACAGCGCGCGAATGGCATTTGCGAGATCGGTGTCGGCGGCGCCCATCAAAATCCCCGGATGGCCGGGCTCAGCGCTGACAAGGGGGCTAATTCCGGCGAGTCGATATCTGGCCGCGTCTTTGCGGGCGCGATGCGCTCGCGTCAACCTCGGGTCACGCGCACGTCATGGATTCGCGCGGTCGCGTCGCTGTGGCCGACGCGGGATTGACAGACTTGGTCGGCGTTTTTCTGCTGTGCAAGCCTGATGAGCGGCATAGAAGCAGGTTAGCCACCGCGAGGAGCTGA
>JAIETY010000076.1 GCA_019744885.1 Sphingomonas sp. | reverse complement strand
TTGCCATAGATGAAACCATAGACCGGATAGATGGTGGTCCCGAGCCCCGTCGTGTCGCGGAACCAGACCTTCACTTCGCTCCAGTCATTGTCGGGCGACACATCGGTGAGCGTCACATCCTGTTCGACATGCCCGCGCGCGCCATTCTGGCGCGACCAATTGGCGTGGGTGATCATCAGCACGCGCCGGTCAACGATACGGCTGACGACCGCGACATGGCCGCGCTGAAGCCGCGATGACCGCGCAAAGACAATGACGCTGCCGACATTTGGCCGAGTGCCACGGGCATAGCGCCCCTGGGCCTGGCTCCACCAGGTCCAGGCATCGCCGTAAATTTGGATGCCTGACGCGGCGCGCGCAAACGGCACGCATTCGCCGACATACTCAAGCAGCGACGCCGATCCTGGCGCTGCCACGGTCAGCGCGCAAACAGCAAGAATCGGTACAGGAAAACGCATCAGTGCTACCTGCACCTGATCCCGTCGCTGAAGCGTTGGCCGATGTGGTTAATGGTGATTTTTATTCGCGCGCGGCGGGGCAGGGCCGCTCTTGCCAGTGCGTCGTCGCTGTCCGATGTCCTGCAGCGAGGGCCAATTGAGGGGCATGCGATGCAAGGACGATCAACTTTACCGTGGCGGCTCGGCTTTGCGCTGCTCGCCGCGACGATGCTCGCGGGGACGGCAACGGGCCGCGACTTCAAGGCTGCTCAGCCGATCGCGCGGTTGGATTATTGGCAGGAACGCCAGGTCGCGATCGCCAAAGCGCTGGAAGATCAGGCCGCGCTGCCCAGCTACCGGCTGGTGTTCATCGGCGATTCGATCACCGATTTCTGGCTGCTCGGCGACAATCCCTGGGTGGCGGGCCTGCGCAATGGCCGCGCGGTGTGGGACGAAAGCTTCAGCGGCGCCGATCCCGCCTATAAGGCGCTCAATATCGGCATTTCGGGCGACCGCACCGAACATATTCTCCACCGGCTGCTGCCCAAAGCATCGGGGGGGGCTGGGCGAACTCGACGCACCCGCGCTCGACCCCGATTATGTGATGATCATGGCCGGCATCAACAACAGCTATGGCGCCGAGCAGCCCGCCGCCGACAGCATCTTCGCGGGGGTGATGGCGATCGTCGATGCGGTCCACGCCCGCAAGCCCGGTGCGCGGATCGTGCTGCAATCGCTGCTGCCGAGCAACGAAGAGGCGCGCAACCGCGATATCGTCCGCCCCGTGAACGAGCGGCTCGCCGATATCGTCGCGCGCCCGCCTTACGCGGGCTATGTCCGCTTCCTTGATCTCTATCCCGCGTTCGTTGATGCCAAGGGCGCGCAGGTGACGAGCTATTTCAACGACGCGCTGCATCCGAACGAGGCCGGCTATCGCCGCTGGCGCGACCGGCTGATGCGCGCGCTATCGCAGGACCGGGCGCTGCATCCGCGCAAGCCGGGGTAGGGGATTACGCGGCGAGCGGTCGCCCGTGCGCGTCGTCATCGTTCCCGGGCTTGCGCGCGGTCGGGCGGCGGCGGGCGCGTGAGGGGTGACGGCGGGTGCGGATCGGTCGCCGCTGCGCAAGCAGGTTCCAGCCGCTCGTGATGCGCGCACTGGCGGCGAGTGTCGTCACCGCAACCGCCACATCGATGAACGCCGACACATCCCACAGCAGGATCAGCGACATATCGAGCGGGCCAAGCGCCGCAAGCATTTCCCCGCCGGTGATGACGATCACAAGCATCAGCGTGGCAAAGATCAGATGCCTGCGGGTGAGGGTGTTGAGCCACGCGGCGGGCTTGTCGACCAGCAGGCGACGTAGCGACCGAACCGCAGGCAGGTCGCGCCACCGCTCGAGCATCGCTATCACCGTCAGCACCGTTACCACCAAGGTCAGCATCGCTTTCTCCTCAAGCGTCGCAGCATAGCTCGGCTATCGCGGCGCGCCATCGCTTTCGTCGCGACCGTGGAGCGCGGCGACCAGCACGAACGAAATGATCATCAGCAGATACCAGGCGCCGAGCTTTTCGGGCGACACCAAGGTCCAGCCATCGCGCTGTGCCGGGTAAAGCCATGCGCGCGACAGCGTGCCCAGATTCTCGGCAAACCAGATGAAGACCGCCACCAGGAACCAGCCGAGCAACAGCGGCATCCAGCGAGGCGTCCGGAACGGCGTGAAGTAGACCCGCGTGCGCCAGAACAGCAGCCCGATCGCGACGAACAGGCCGAGCCGGATATCTGGCAGCCAGTGGTGCGCGAAGAAATTGACGTAGATCGCAACCGCCAACACGTAACTCGCCCAGCGCGGCGGGTAATGCTTGTAGCGGAAGCGGAAAATCCGCCACACCCGCGCGATATAGCTACCGACCGCTGCATACATGAAGCCGGAGAACAACGGCACCGCGCCAATCTTGAGCAGTCCCGGCTCGGGGTAAATCCACGACCCCGCGCTCGTCTTGAACAATTCCATCACGGTGCCGATCAAGTGGAAGGCAAGGATCACCTTGGCCTCGCCAATCGATTCGAGCCGGAACGCGAGCATGCCGATCTGGATGGCGCAGGCGGCAAGCGCCAGAAAGTCATAGCGCGCGAGCGGCATGTCCTTCGGGTAAAACAGGAAGGTGCCCATCAGCAGCGCGAGCATCAGCCCACCGAACAGGCAGGCCCAGCCTTGTTTGAAGCCGAACAGGCAGAATTCGTAGAGCGCGCCCTGCCACCCGCCGGTGGGCTGCGCCGCTTCGAGCCGGGCGCGGACGCGGGCGAACCGCGTCGCGCCGCGCGACGGCTCGCTCACCCCTTATTCTGTTGCCGCTTGGCCATGAAGGCGAGGCGTTCGAACAGCATCACGTCCTGCTCGTTCTTGAGCAGCGCACCGTGGAGCGGCGGGATCGCCTTGGTCGGGTCGCGGTTCTGGAGCACGTCGAGTGGCATGTCTTCGTGCAGCAGCAGCTTGAGCCAGTCGAGCAGCTCACTTGTGCTCGGCTTTTTCTTCAGCCCCGGCACGTCACGCACGTCATAGAAAATGTCCATCGCGCGGTTGACCAGGATCTTCTGGATACCGGGGAAATGGACGTCGATGATCGCCTGCATCGTGTCGCGATCGGGGAATTTGATATAGTGGAAGAAACACCGACGCAGGAAGGCGTCGGGCAGCTCCTTTTCGTTGTTCGACGTGATGACGACGATCGGCCGTTCGACCGCGCGCACCGTCTCCTTGGTTTCATAGACATGGAATTCCATCCGATCGAGCTCCTGGAGCAGATCGTTCGGGAATTCGATGTCGGCCTTGTCGATCTCGTCGATCAGCAGGACGGGGGGCTTGGGCCGGGTGAAGGCTTCCCACAGCTTGCCCTTGCGGATGTAGTTGGCGATGTCGTGGACGCGTTCATCGCCGAGCTGGCCGTCGCGCAGCCGGGCAACGGCGTCATATTCGTACAGGCCTTGTTGCGCCTTGGTCGTCGATTTGATGTTCCATTCGATCAGCTCGGCATCGACCGCCTTGGCGATTTCATAAGCGAGGACGGTCTTGCCGGTACCCGGTTCGCCCTTCACCAGCAGCGGACGGCGGAGCGTGACGGCGGCATTGACCGCGACTTTCAGATCGTCGGTCGCGACATAGCTGGCGGTACCTTCAAAGCGCTTCATGGCCATCCCCGTTTTCGAATATCGGGTTTGGCATAGAGGTTTTCGCCGCCGCAGTGCAAGCGCTGCTGCGAATGGGGCGGTGTCAGGCCTGGTTGCGGGCGACCGCGCGTGCCTCAAGCAAGTCCCACAGCCCGCGGTGCTGCGCGAGTACCTGTTGCGCGCCGAATGCCATCGCGCGTTCGGCGGCGGGGCGCTCCCCGACCGCAGCGACGATCGTCGCGGTTTCCTGATCGACCGGCAGCGTGCCGGGGCGAACATCAATGCCCAGTCGCTCGGCGGCGGCAACAAGCACATCGCGCATCGCCGCCCAGTCGAGCACGAGCGCCACGGCGGCACCAAGCGCACAGCCGTCGCGGTCCGATTGGGCAAGCGTGTTGAGCGCGTGGCGCTGCGCGAGAATCGTCGCTTCGGACTCGGCCTGACCGGGCGTCGAGGGCAGCGGGCCGGCCGCCGATGCGAGCTTGGCGAGCAGCGCGCGTTCGGCGGCAAAACCATCGACCGCCGCGTCGAGCCAGGCGGCGCATTCGTCGTGGCTGTTGCGGGCAGCCGCATGATCGAGCACGCCCGGCTGGCGTCCGTGCAGCATGCCGAGCGCATGAATCGTATCGGTCAC
Organism: Sphingomonas sp.; assembly: GCA_019744885.1. Classification (GTDB taxonomy): domain Bacteria; phylum Pseudomonadota; class Alphaproteobacteria; order Sphingomonadales; family Sphingomonadaceae; genus Sphingomonas. The sequence continues at coordinate 10,037 of JAIETY010000076.1, read as the reverse complement.
GTCGCGCGCAAGCGCGCTTGGCAGGGCAAGGCGGCGGCACATCGGATGACGACCGCTGCCGTCATTCGCGACCAGGCCGGTCAGCATGCTCCACCCGGGACCGCAATGTGCCGAAAATGCGGGTTCGAGAGCCATTTCCCTAAGCCATCCCTTGAATGTTGCGAGCCGGATCAATCCGCCCGTCGGCACTTGTGAAGGCTGCGATATACCGAAGCACGTAAAGACGGGGTTTATGCCGCGTTAAGTGTTGATAACCGAACGCTTATTGGGGCCAGTCGGTGTTAGGGCACGATCAATCGTTCGGCTGCGGTTCAGGTGCGAGGCGCAAACCTTTGCCGTTCAATAGCAGGGAGCGGGTAGTTGACGAGGACAGCGTTATTGACCGGGGCGGCGCTCGCGGTCGCCCTTGCGATCTCGCCGATCAGGGGGACGGCGCTGGCCGAAACCGGGCCAGCGAGCGAACTGGTGGTACGCCCGGGGGAGGCGGTTGCGGCAACAATTGAAGGCAAGCCTGTCGAATTGCGTATCGTCTCCGCTGGACCCGACCGCCTGCTCATCAACGCCGCGACGGCCGACCGGCTGGGGCTGAAGCCCGCGATGTTCGTGGGTCGCGCCAGTCTGAACGTTGCTGGGCGCCGCGAGTTCGAAGGCAGGAATCGCCCGGTCGATTTCGGCGTCGGCGGTGTCGCGCAAAAGGGTCGGGCGCTTTGGTTTCCCGCCGCGCCGCCGGTACCGGGCGACGGCACGATTGGCCCATGGGGGTTAAAGCAATCGCGCGTGACGCTGGTGTTCGGCGCCGACGATCCGTCCGCGCAGCGCAGTGATTTTCCGCTGTTCGGCAGCGCCAGCAACGGCAGCGTCACGGGCTATCGCGAGGAAAGCTTTGGACTTTATGCGGCGTTCGATCTCGATGACTCAAGCGAATACCCCGTGGCGTCGGCCGCGGCGGGTGCCGCAATTGCCAAGGTCTATGGTGGGCAATTGAGCGGGCCGAGCTGGGACGTCGAACTCCTGTTCGGCATCAAACGTCCCGTGCGGCTGATGACGCTTGAGCGGCCGTTCAAATTCGGGCCCCTCAGCTTCACCAAGATCGCGGTGCGCGTGCGCGACCGCATCGACGCGGCGGGGCGCGGGGAGAACATCAAGGACGCCGACCAGATCGAAGACCCTTCCGAAGTCATCGTAACCGCCTCGGCCAAGGGGCGCCCGCCGATTTTCGGCCTGACGATCCCGCGCGCGAGCATGACTGCCTGCTCGAAACTCAGCTTCGACAAGGGCGCCAAGCGGATCGAACTATGGTGCCGCCCGGCCTGATCGCTCAATCAGCGAACGCAATCGCCTCGACTTCGATCAAAAGGTCCGGGTCGACGAGCGCGGACACGCCGATCATCGTCGCCGCCGGATAAGGCCCCGCGCCAAATGCAGCAGCCCGCGCTGCTCTGACAATATCGGCGCGTTCCGGCGTTAGGTCGACGACGTAAAGCGTCAATTTGAAAACGGCTGTGATCGGCAAGTCCACTGCCGCCATCGCATTATGAATATTGGTAAAAACCTGAGCAGCCTGCGCTGCCAAATCGCCACGACCCACGAGAGCGCCCGCAGTGTCGAGCGCCACCTGTCCCGACAGGTGCACTTGGCGCCCTGCCGGAACGATCGCAACATGCGAATAGCTTCCTGGGCGCGCGAGCGCCGGCGGATTGAGAAATGCAACCGACATAAATCAAACCCTTACGACGCAGTGTCGCAACTCAAACGCCGCCGCCTTACTGATCGAGGAACGACCGCATCTTCCGCGACCGGCTCGGGTGCTTCAACTTCCGCAGCGCCTTCGCTTCGATCTGGCGGATGCGTTCGCGCGTCACGCTGAACTGCTGGCCGACTTCTTCCAGCGTGTGGTCGGTGTTCATGCCGATGCCGAAGCGCATGCGCAGCACGCGTTCCTCGCGCGGGGTCAGCGACGCCAGCACCCGCGTGACTGTTTCCTTCAGGTTGGCCTGAATCGCCGCATCGACCGGGATTACCGCATTCTTGTCCTCGATGAAATCGCCGAGGTGCGAGTCTTCCTCGTCGCCGATCGGCGTTTCGAGGGAGATCGGCTCCTTGGCGATCTTCATCACCTTGCGGACCTTTTCGAGCGGCATGCTCAGCCGCTCGGCCATTTCCTCGGGCGTTGGCTCACGGCCCTGCTCGTGCAGGAACTGGCGGCTGGTGCGCACCAGCTTGTTGATCGTCTCGATCATATGGACCGGGATGCGGATCGTCCGCGCCTGATCCGCGATCGAGCGCGTGATCGCCTGCCGGATCCACCACGTGGCATAGGTGCTAAACTTGTAGCCGCGGCGATACTCGAACTTGTCGACCGCTTTCATCAGCCCGATATTGCCTTCCTGAATAAGATCAAGAAATTGCAAGCCACGGTTGGTGTATTTCTTCGCGATCGAGATCACGAGCCGCAGGTTCGCCTCGACCATTTCCTTCTTGGCAATGCGCGCCTCGCGCTCGCCCTTTTGCACCATGTTGACGATGCGGCGGAATTCGGCGAGCGACATGCCGGTCGCCTGGCTGATCTCGCTGATCTCGATGCGAATGCGGTCAACCGCGTCGCCTTCGTTTTCGGCGAACGCCTTCCACTTCTTGTCGGTGCCGCCGACGCTGGCGACCCAATTTTCGTCGAGCTCATTGCCGACATAGCGATCGAGGAAGTCCTTGCGCGCGACCTTGTGCCGCTCGGCAAGGCGCAGCATCTGGCCGCCCAGCGCAGTCAGGCGCCGGTTGAAGCTGTAGAGCTGATCGACGAGATATTCGATCTTCGCCTGATGGAACTGGACGCTTTCAACCTCAGCGGTCAGCTCCTCGCGCAGCTTCTGATATTTGCGCTCGTCGGCCGCCGACAATTCGCCGCCTGCCGCCATCGCGTCGAGCCGCCCGGCCTGCATCTTTGAAAATTTCTTGTAGAGCCCGGTGATCGACGCAAATTTTTCGAGCGCTTGCGGCTTTAGCTGCTCTTCCATCTGCGCGAGGCTGAGCGTGTTGTCCTCTTCCTCATCGTCCGACGGGCGTGGCGTGCGCCGCTCGGTCATCGATTCTTCGTCTTCGTCGACCGAAACTTCTTCGGGTTCCTCTTCGGCCTTGAACGAGGGGCCCGCGTTTTTCTCGCTGATTTCGCCGTCGCCGGCGTCGTCGTCGGTGAGCGATTCGGGCGCGGGGTCCTTCGACAGCATCGCGTCGAGATCGATGATCTCGCGCAACTGCATCGTGCCTTCGTTGAGCGCGGTTGACCAATCGATGATCGCGTTGAAGGTAATCGGGCTTTCGCACAGCCCCAAAATCATCGTGTCGCGACCCGCTTCGATCCGCTTGGCAATAGCGATTTCGCCTTCGCGGCTCAGCAGCTCGACCGCGCCCATTTCGCGCAGGTACATCCGCACCGGATCATCGGTACGGTCGATCGTTTCTTTCTTCTTGGTCTCAAGCGCAGGCGCAGATTCTTCTGCCGAATCAACCGATTCGACTTCTTCTTCTTCCTTGTCCTCGGCATCGGCATCCTCGCCGACGTCCTCATTCTCGACGATGTTGACGCCCATTTCGTTGAGCGCCGACATCACGTCTTCGAGCTGGTCCGAGGTCATCTGCTCTTGCGGCAGCGCTTCGTTGAGCTGATCATAGGTGATGTAGCCGCGCTTCTTGGCGCGGGCGACCAGCTTCTTGATCGACGCGTCGTTCAGATCGATCAGCGGTGCATCGCCGACGTCAATCGTGTCGTCGCCGCCGCCGGCATTCGCTTTCGCCATTAACTATCCTCGAGCCCCGTTGTTCGTTCGTCTTCGTTCGCTTGGCACAGATTTGCAAGTCGCGCTTCAAGTGCCTGCCGCTCAATCACCAGCGCCGCCTGCCGTTCCCACGCGCCTTCTTCAAAGCGCATGGCGGCGAGCGTCGCCTCCTTTAATGCACTGTCGACTTCGGGCCGGGCCGCCAAGATGGCGATTGCTTCGTCCAGATCGGCTCGCGCGCGATCAATGTCGATTTCCTTCCGGGTGAAGGAATAGGGCGTGGCATCGGCCCGGAGAAGATCGCGCACGATCGGATCAAAACCGGATGACGCCAATATGGTGCGCAAGGCGGCGCTATCAAGCGTCGGATCGCTAACGACGGCATCCACCATCGCCGCGAACAGCGCACCGAGCGCGCCGCCTGCAAACTTCAGCGCGCCGAGCACGTCGAAATGGCGCGCGATTTCGCTCGGCTGGCGGATCAGCCCGGCGAGCACTGGTTTGGCGAGCGCGGGGTCGATCCCGTTCGCGCGGATTGCCTGCGCCATCGGGTGATCGCCGCCGGTGGGCGGGGCAGGGCGCCATTTGCCGTTCTTCATCCCGCCCGAGCTGCGCGGTGCGTTCCACACGCGGGGGGCGGGCGCGAAATGCGTATCGAAGCGGCGGCGAAACTCGCCCCGATATTCGTGGCCGACATTGGTGTCGGCGATCGCGGCGGCGAGATCGGCGAGCCGCGCTTTCAGTCCAGCGCGCTCCTCGGGCGTCGTCAGCGGCTGCGCGGCGAGCTCATCGGCCCAGAGCCGGTCCACCAAGGGCTGGGTTTCGCCGAGCAGCTTGTCCATCGCTGCGGCGCCACTCGCGCGGATCACATCATCGGGGTCTTGGCCCGGCGGCAGCGTCACGAAGGCAAGGCTGCGGCCCGGTGCAAGCATTGGCAGCGCCCTGTGCGCGGCGCGGATCGCCGCCTTCTGCCCCGCGCTGTCGCCGTCGAAGCACAGGACCGGCACGTCGCTCAAGCGCCACAGCCGTTCGAGCTGCGCTTCGGTCAACGCAGTGCCAAGCGGCGCGACCGCCTCGCCGAACCCCGCCTGCGCGAGTGCGATCACGTCCATATAGCCTTCGACGACGATGATACGGTCGGCCTTGCGGCTGGCGGGCGCGGCGCGATCAAGATTATAGAGCGTGCGGCCCTTGTCGAAGAGCGGCGTGTCGGGCGAGTTGAGATACTTCGGCTCGCCCGCGCCGATCACGCGGCCACCGAACGCAATCACGCGCCCGCGCGGATCGCGGATCGGAATCATCAGCCGCCCGCGAAACCGGTCATAAGGTTCCTTGCCATCGACCTGGATCAGCAGCCCGGCCTCGACCAGCATTGCGTCGCCAAACTCCTTGAGCGCCGTTCGCAGCTTCCCTCGCGCGTCGGGGGCATAGCCCATGCCAAATGCCTTGGCGGTCTCGGGCCGGATGCCGCGACGGTCGAGTAAAGCCCGCGCCTCGCTGCCCTCGATCCCGCCGAGCTGGCTTTCGAACCACTCGGCGGCGGCCTGCATCGCCTCATGCAGTCCCTTGGCGCGCTCGGCCTTGGCGGCGGATTGCCGGTCCAATTCAGGCAATTCCATCCCCGCCGCCTGCGCGAGTTCCTTGACCGCATCGATGAACGGCAACCCGCGCTGATCGGTCATCCAACGGATCGCATCGCCGTGGGCTGAACAGCCAAAGCAATGGTAGAAGGCCTTGTCGTCGTTGACGTAGAAGCTCGGGGTGTTTTCCTGATGGAAGGGGCAGCAACCCTTATACTCCCGGCCTGCCTTGGCGAGTTTGACGGTCTTGCCGACTAGCGTCGACAACACGGTGCGCGCGCGCAGTTCATCGAGGAAGGCGGGGGTGAGGGTCATCCGGACATCTCCGACCCGCTAGCAACACTCCCACCGTTCGTCCCGAGCGAAGTCGAGGGGCGGGCCACAGGCGGCATCGCCCAGTAGGATAGCGCGGCCCAATCGCCCGCGATCAACGCTTCCTTCTTCTTGCGCGACCACGGCTTGATGCGGTTCTCCGCTTCCAGAGCCTCCACGCGGGTCGGGAAGTCCTGGTTCCAGACAAGAGCGACTGGTTGCCGCTTGGCTGTATAGTCACAGAAACCGCCATGATGATGCTCGGCCATCCGCCGCTCCAGATCGTCGGTGTGGCCGGTGTAATAGCTGCCATCGGCGCATCGCAGGATGTAAGCGTAGAAGGCCATTGGTCGAGCGATCGTCCTGCTTGGCCCGCCCCTCGACTTCGCTCGGGACGAACGGTGTATGGTCGAGATTGGTGTCCGTTCAGCCCAACGCCGCCTTCACCAGCCCACTCGCCTTGCTCATATCCAGCGTGGTCGCATGCCGCGCCTTCAGCTCCGCCATCAACCGGCCCATGTCCTTCATGCCCTCCGCCCCGATCTCGGCCTTGATCGCGGCAATCGCGGCGACCGTCTCGGCTTCGCTCATCTGCTTGGGCAAAAACCGCTCGATCACTTCGACTTCGGCAGCTTCCGCCGCTGCCAGCTCGGCGCGGCCGCCCTGCTCATACATCGCAATCGACTCGCGGCGCTGCTTGATCATTTTCTGCAAAACCTCGACCACCAGCGCGTCGTCATCCTCAGGCGCCTTGCCGGTGCGCGCTTCGATGTCGCGGTTCTTGATGGCGGCCTGCATCAGGCTGATCGCGCCGCGCGCTGCCTTGTCGCCGGCCTTCATCGCCGCGATCTGCGCGGCCTTGATGTCGTCGCGAATCATGTTCGTTCCTTCGTGGAATTGCAAAACGCCTAGTGTAGGGCGCCGCGCCAAAGTTTAACAGATTGACGCTGCCGCGCATCGCCTCTAGCTGCGGTGCCTTAGCGACATCGCCAGCTTTTTACTCGGAGTGCCCCCTGCAATGGCCGACGCCAAACCCATGCCTATGCCCGAAGGTGCGACGGGGGTTCTGGTATTGGCGGATGGCAGTGTGGCGTGGGGGCGCGGCTTTGGCGCCGAGGGTGCCGCAGTCGGCGAAGTCTGTTTCCACACCGCCATGACGGGCTATCAGGAAATCATGACCGACCCGAGCTTTGCCGGGCAGATCATCACTTTTACGTTCCCGCATATCGGCAATGTCGGCGCCAATCCCGACGATCTCGAAGCCAATGATCCGCACGCGCTCGGCATGATCGTGCGCGAGGATGTGACCGAGCCGTCGAATTTCCGCAGCACCCAGCGGCTCGACGACTGGATGAAGGCGCATGCGCGGATCGGCCTGTCGGGCATCGACACCCGTGCGCTGACCAAGCGCATTCGCGGCGGCGGCGCCCCCAATGGCGTGATCGCGCATGCCGCCAACGGCAAGTTCGACATCCCCGCGCTGCTGGCAAAGGCGCGCGCCTGGCCGGGGCTGGAGGGCATGGACCTCGCGATCGAGGTGACGACGCAGACCCACTTCGGCTGGGAAGGCGGCGTGTGGCGGCTGGGGCAGGGATATGCGGACGACGCGCCTGAGGCCGGCCCCTCGACTGCGCTCGGGACCAACGGTGGAAGTGCGGACGGCGCCACAATCACCCCGTTCGTCCCGAGCGAAGGCTCTGTCGAGCATCGTCGAGACATCGAGGGGCGGGCCGCGCGTACCCCCCATGTCGTCGCGATCGATTACGGCGCCAAGCGCAACATTTACCGCAATCTCGTCCACGCCGGCGCGCGCGTCTCGGTGCTGCCCGCGACCGCGACCTTCGATCAAGTAATGGCGCTCGAGCCCGACGGCTTCTTCCTCTCGAACGGCCCCGGTGATCCCGCCGCGACCGGCGAATACGCCGTGCCGGTGATCCAGCAACTGCTTGCCACCGGCAAGCCGCTGTTCGGCATCTGCCTCGGCCATCAGCTGCTCGCGCTCGCGGTCGGCGGGCAGACGACCAAGATGTTCCAGGGCCATCGCGGCGCCAATCACCCGGTCAAGCGGCTGAGCGACGGCGCAGTCGAAATCACGAGCATGAACCACGGCTTTGCGGTCGAGCGCGACAGCCTGCCCGCGACCGCGCGCGAAACGCATGTGTCGCTGTTCGACGGATCCAATGCCGGGATCGAACTCACCGACAAGCCCGCGTTCAGCGTGCAATATCACCCCGAAGCGAGCCCGGGGCCGCAGGACAGCCTTTATCTGTTCGAACGCTTCGTGGGGATGATGACCGCGCCGGCGAGCGCGCAATGATCGACCGGGTCGGCACTCCCGGTCCGAATGTTTCGCGCACTCCGGCGGCGACCAAGGTGGCATTGACCGAAGCAACGCTCAAGGCACTGGCCCCGAGCGTGACGGCAACCGCGCCCGAGGAAGGCGTGGTCGTCGCCCTCAGCCCCCAAGCCCGTGCTGCTGCGACCAGCACCGAACCCAACCCCACCGACCCGCGCGTAGCGCTCGCCCAAGCCGCGATGGCGCAAGCCACGCTGGCGGGGACGCCACCCAAAGCCGCGAGCGGCCCAGACGCGATATATCGCGCCAACAGCACCGCCCCGATCCACCCGATCCCGACCCAACCCGAACGCCCGGCGCGCGCAAACGGCATCCCCGGCCCCGTCATCCGCTGGCTCGCGCTGGTGGTGCTGGCGGGGGCGGTGCTGTGGCTGATGCTGGGGAGGGGGTGATGGATCTGCCGCCCCCCAACTATACGCAAACCACTGATGCGATTGTGCAGTGCGGCATTAGCCGTTCCAAGATAAGCATTCGATATGAGGATGAGCTCCAATCGGATGAGATTACCATTTCCGATTTAGGGACGGTTTCCGACGGCAAATTACGCTGCCTGAAGTCGACCGTGCATCCGTTCTACATTCTCACCATTCAAAATGAAAAGCAGCGCGGTGAATTTTACGAATTCTCGGAGCGCGAAGACCGCCCAAAGCGGCTCGCCGATGCGCGTGAATGGTTGCGATCCAGGGGATTGTTAGAACAGGTCCCAACTTTCGACCCAAAACAGGGAATTGCAGCGTTTGCTGCCGAACTGGAGGGCGCTTGCGGTTTGCGGCCGGGGAGCGCGCTAATGATGCACGGATCGTCAGCGCTTACGGTTCGGCCAGAATTCATTTTGAGTAAAAGTTTTACGACGCTGGGAGAGTCACTTTACTGCCTTACCCAAATGTTCGCTGCTTCCAATGCCGCTGACAACGGTGTTCGGTTTGTTTTCATTGGCAATGAAGCGGTCAGCGAAAGCAACGAGAAGTGATGTCAAAACACTCCGACATCGCATTCATCACCGCGATCGGCGAAGCGCCGATCGCGGTCTGTCAGGCTGGTGCATTGGATGTTGCGCACGCGCAGGCGATCAAGCCGCCCAAGGATCGATCAGTTCCACCCCGATCCACTCGAAATCCCTTACGTTCCGGGTCGCAACAGGGATTTGCCGTGCCTGCGCTTGCGCGGCGATCAGCATGTCGATCACTTGCGGCTGACGCGCTTTCACTTCCGGGTTTGCCGCAATCAGGCCGTAGCAATCCGCATCCGCATCCCCAAATGGGAGCGTGTGGTGATAATAGCGGCTGCGCAGTCCCTCCAGCCACGGTTCGAGGAACGGTCGCTTCTTCGCGGCGCCCGGCAGCGCAATCCCGTATTGGATTTCCGCCACCACCAGCACCGACAGCGCCAAATCATCGTCATGCGCTTCCAGCCACGCCAGCACGGCTGGGTCGCCGGCTGGCTTGGTCAGTTCGCTCCAGACATTGGTGTCGACAAGGATCAAAAGTCCGGCGCCTCGAGCGTCGGGTTCATCCGCGGTGGCAGGTCGAGGCTGGCCCCATTGGCGAGCCGTCGCAATTCGGCCATCGCATCCTTGGCGGTCATGAAGCGGATTTCGGCATGTTTGCGGGTGTCGGCCTGTGTATTGTCGACGCCGTCGGCGATCCTGATCAAATCACGCACCCAATCCTCCCGCGATGGCCCGTGATCGAACGCGTGCGGCGCATCGGCGACCCGGTTGGCGCCGGGACCGACTGCGCCGAAATCGGCCTCGATCACGAGCTGCCTCAGATGTTCCTCCATCGACCGCCCATGCGCGGCGGCGATTTGACGGAACCGGTGCTTGGCATCATCGGGCAGGCCCCGAACGGTCAAAGTCGCCACAACCTATCTCCTCTGCAATCAATGTATGCAATGAAGGCAATGCTGTCAAATGCCTAAACGCACCGACATCTCCTCCATCCTCGTCATTGGCGCTGGCCCGATCGTCATCGGCCAGGCGTGCGAGTTTGATTATTCCGGCGTGCAGGCGATCAAGGC
>JAIETY010000183.1 GCA_019744885.1 Sphingomonas sp. | reverse complement strand
TCGTTGACGCGCACCACTTCGCGCGGGATCTGCTGGTCGCGGCGGATGACGCCTTCGGCCCGGCCGAGATCGACGACGACATGGCCGAATTCGACGCGCTTGACGACGCCGGTGATAATCTCGCCCATCCGGTCCTTGAATTCTTCATACTGACGCTCGCGCTCGGCATCGCGGACCTTCTGGAAGATCACTTGCTTGGCGGCTTGCGCGGCGATGCGGCCGAATTCGATCGGGGGGAGCGGATCGACGATATAGTCGCCGACGACCGCGCCAGCCTGAAGCTTCTGGGCTTCCTTCAGATTGACCTGCTTGAAATAGTCGTCGACCGCCTCAACGACTTCGACGACGCGCCACAAGCGCAGGTCGCCCGACTGCGGGTCGAGCTTGGCGCGAATGTCGTTCTCGGCGCCGTAGCGCGCCCGCGCGGCGCGCTGGATCGCGTCTTCCATCGCCTCGATCACGATCATGCGATCGATCAGCTTTTCCTTCGCAACTGCGTCTGCAATCGCGATCAGTTCGGCCTTGTTGGCGGAAATGGCAGTGGCCATCAGTCTTGTTCCTCGGTCAGTTCGACGCCCTCGGGCGCGTCGTTTTCGGGTTCGAATTCGTCGGCGCCTTCGGGCGAAAGCGGCCGGGTGGCGGCAAGCAATTTGTCGGTGAACAGCAATTTCGCGTCGGCGACCTGTTCGATGCCGATCGTCATCACCGCGTGCTTTTTCACGTCGATTGCGATCTGGCCGTCGTTCACGCCGACCAGCACGCCGGTCAGCTGTTTGCGATTCTCGATCGGCGCGGTCAGGTGGATGCGGGCTTCATGCCCCTTCCAATCCTCGAAATCATTGAGCCGGGTCAGCGGACGGTCGATCCCCGGCGAGCTGACTTCGAGCCGATAGGCCTCGTCGATCGGGTCGCGGCCCGCTTCCTCAAGCGCGTCGAACACATCCGAAATCCGCCGCGACAGCGCTGCGCAATCGTCGATCGTGAGCTGGCGCGTGGTCGGCCGCTCGGCCATCACCTGAAGCGTCAGGTCGCCCGCGCCGCCGAACATCTTGACGCGCACGAGATCGAAACCGAGCGCTTTCGCCTCGGGTTCAATGAGTGCCGTCAATCGGGCGATATCCGCCAACCAGTCTCTCCAACGCACAAGCCAACCGCGCCGTCGGCCCGTTGGGGCCGACCTCCGCAGCGTTACCGATGTAGAGAAAGCGCATGAGCGATATAGGCCGAACTCTCAGCAGGAGCAAGGCTTCTCGACGCGCGTCAATTTCATGCCGAAAGCAACATCTCGTTAACCAAGAGTCTTTAATCCTTGCGGCATGTTCCAGAGCTCGATCGTCGCGGCCGATGCGCCGCCCCTCACCCACGCCGCTTTCCGGCGATTAATGGCCATGGAAACCGGCGAACGCTATCTTGCCTTCCGCAAGACGCTGGCGCCCGAGTATCGCCGCGTGCATATCGACATTGCGCTCGGCTATGCAGCGCTTGCCGGGAGCCTGGTCCTGATCGCGCAAGCCCCCGGCGTTGCTGGCGGGCTGATCGCCGCCATTCTGGGCGCGGTCGTGATTGGTTTCTTCGTGGCCTATCTCCAGCTCTTCATCCACGAAGCTGCGCATTTCAACCTTGCCAACCGCAGACGCACCAATGATCGGATCGCCGATTGGCTGATCTGCTGGCAGGTCGGCACCAACATCGCCGCCTACCGCGCGACTCATGGCGAGCATCACCGCCATCTCGGCCATGACGGCGATACCGAAATATCCTATCGCCACGCGCTCTCGCTGCGTTTTGTGATGGAAATGCTGACGGGCATCCACGCGATCCGCGTCTTTACTGCGCGCGCCGACAAACCGGGCGCCCCCAAAGCCAAGGGGCCACTGCTGCGCGGCGTCGCGATTCACGCAGCTCTGTTGGCCGGCCTGGTCGCGCTCGGCGCCTGGCCGGCGGCGCTGGCGTGGATCGGTGGCATGGCGATCGCTTTCCCCTTTTTTGCGACCTTGCGGCAATTACTCGAACATCGCCCGGCCGACGGGCTGATTGACACCGGCGACGCGGTGACCCGGCTGTTTGACGATGGCCCGTTCGCGCGGATCTTCGGCGGCGCGGGCTTCAACCGACATCTGCTGCACCATCTTGAGCCGCAAATCTCCTATACCAGGCTTGCCGAGCTTGACCGGTTCCTTGCCAACACCTCGATGGCGCCAACTCTCGCTGCCCATCGCACAACTTATCTCGCCACCTTTTGCGCGCTGCTGGCCGAGCCCCGGCGTGGCTGAGCCGCTGTGCCTCGCCTGCGGCGCGACGACGCTTGACCGCTGGGCAACCGCGCACGACGTCGAATATTGCTCGACGCCCGACAGCTTCGACTATTGGCGCTGCCGTGACTGCGACGCGCTGTCGATCGACCCGGTGCCGCGCGACCGGCTCGGCGAGATTTATCCAGACACCTATTACAGCTTTTCGGCCGGCAAGGCCTCGATCCCCGAGCGGATCAAGCAGGCGCTCGACCGTCGCTTGTTCGCGCGGCTGTTCGGCCGGTTCCAAGGCACGACGCTGTCCGCGCTCGACGTCGGCGGCGGGGCCGGGTGGCTGCTCAGCCAGGCGCGACGCGTCGAACCGCGGCTGACGCACACCCAGGTCGTCGACATCGATCCCTCCGCCCGCGACGCGGCAGAGGCGCAGGGGCATGACTTCTTCCTCGGGCGCATCGAGGTTTATGAAACCGATCAGCGCTTCGACGTCATCCTGCTGCTCAACCTGATCGAGCATGTCGATGATCCCGTCGCTGTGCTTGCGAAGGTGCGTGGCCTGCTCAAGCCCGGCGGCTGCGTGATCGTCAAGACGCCCAATCACGACAGCCTCGATGCGCGGCTGTTTCGCCATCATAGCTGGGGCGGGCTGCACGCGCCGCGCCACTGGGTGATCTTCACCCCCGAAAGCTTTCGCCGCGCCGCCACTAAAGCAGGGCTGAAGATCGACCGGCTCGACCTGACGCAGGGCGCGCCGTTCTGGGCGGTCTCGACCCTCGAATGGCTGTCACGGCACCGGCTCGTCACGATCACGCGGGCGCGGCCGATGTGCGATCACCCGTTGTTCACGCCGCTGCTGGCGCTGTTCGCCGGCGTTGACATGCTGCGACGGCCGTTCGGTCGGACGTCGCAGATGCTGGTCGAATTGCGAGCGGCTTGAAGGAACGCACGGACGCGCGATAGGTTGAGGCATTGCAATTCGAGGAAGCCTCATGCGCCGTGCCCTGTCGATTACCGCTCTGATCATTGTCGGCTGTTCAGGCCCGTCTGACGCTGCCCGCGCCGACGACGCCAGCGCGAGTAACGCAGCACCCATCGCGGGCGCCCCCTTTGCCGTCACCGTGGTTGCCGATTTCGATGCGCCCTGGGCGATGACGTTCCTCCCCGACGGGCGGATGCTGGTGACCGAGAAAAAGGGGCAATTGCTGCTCGTCTCCGCCGACGGCAAGAATCGCCAGGTGGTCAGCGGCACTTTGCCGGTCGACAGTGCGGGACAAGGCGGGCTGATGGATGTCGTGCTCGCCCCCGGCTTCGCGAAGAACCGCCTCGTCTATTTCAGCTTTTCCGAAAGCGGCGCGGAAGGGAAAGGCGTCGTGCTCGCGCGCGGCAAGCTCGTCGAGAAGCCCGCGCTGGTGCTCGAAGGCGTCGAAGTCCTCCACCGCGCGACGCCCTATGTCCCCGGCAACGGCCATTATTCGGGCCGCATCGCCTTCTCACCCGATGGCAAATATCTGTTCTATGCCAATGGCGAGCGCCAGAAATTCACCCCGGCGCAAGACCCCAAAATGTCGCTCGGCAAAGTGCTGCGCCTCACCCTCGACGGCAAGCCCGCGCCGGGTAATCCGCTCGCCGCGCAGGGTTTCGATCCGGCGATCTGGAGCTATGGCCACCGCAACTTGCTCGGCCTCGCCTTCGATGCGCAGGGGCGGCTGTGGGAGCAGGAAATGGGCCCCGAAGGCGGCGACGAAGTCAATCTGATCGAGCCGGGCAAGAATTACGGCTGGCCGCGCGTCTCCAACGGCCGCAACTACGGCGCGGCCACCGACGACATCCCTGACCACAAGCCCGGCGACGGCTTCGAACCGCCCAAGGTCTGGTGGAACCCGGTGATCTCGCCGGGCGGGCTGATGATCTATTCAGGCAAGATGTTCCCGCAGTGGCGCGGCGACGCCTTCATTGGCGGCCTTTCGAGCAAGGCGCTGGTCCGCGTCCACCTGAACGGCGCGACGGCCGCCAAGGGCGACCAATGGGCCATGGGGGCGCGCATCCGCGAAGTCGAACAAGGCCCCGACGGCGCGATCTGGCTGTTGGAGGACGGCGGACAGGGATCGCAGGGGCGGCTGCTGAAGCTGACGGCGAAGTAAGGCGGCGGGAGAAACCGAGATCGACCTACTGCCAATGAGTGGCAGCATATGCTATGCGCGATGCCTCTCAATCGGACATCGCTCATGTCGCGCTCGCAGCGCCTTCTCGATTTGATTCAGGTCCTGCGGCGGCATCGGCGCGCGGTGGCGGGCACCGTGCTGGCCGACGAGCTCGGCATCTCGCTCCGAACCCTCTACCGCGACGTTGATACGTTGCGGTCGCAAGGCGCACCGATCGATGGCGAAGCGGGTGTGGGCTATGTCCTGCGCCCGGGCTTCATGCTGCCGCCGCTGATGTTCTCCGAAGAGGAAATCGAAGCGCTCGTGCTCGGCTCGCGCTGGGTGTCGGAACGCGCCGACGGGTCGCTGGGCAAGGCCGCCCGCAATGTGCTGGCGAAGATCGGCGCCGTGCTCCCCGACGACCTCAAGGACAGCATCGATTCGTCGGGGCTGTTGATCGGCCCCGGCGCGCCGATCGCGGCGGGGGATGCCGAACTTACCACGATCCGGCAGGCTATCCGATCCGAATGCAAGGTCCGGGTGAACTATGCCGACGAGCAGGGCAGCATGACACACCGCACGATTTGGCCCTTCGCGCTGGCATTTTACGATCGCGTGCGTGTCGTCGTGGCGTGGTGCGAACTGCGCGAGGGCTATCGCCATTTCCGCACCGACCGGATCATGGCGCTTGATGCGCTGGCCAAACGTTATCCGCGCCGTCGCGCCGCGCTGTTGAAGGAGTGGCGTACGGTGCAGGGCATCCCTGAACAGTGACTGCTGCCACAAACTGGCAGTATCATATCATAGAGGCTCCCTCACCGGCGCTCAATTTCGGGCGCCGGTCCGAGGAGACCGCCGATGCCCGAATTCAACTTCATCCTGCTTCACGTCAAGGATCCTGCCGCCAGCGCCCAACTCTATCATGAGCTGCTCGGCATCCCGATCGTCGACCAGAAACCCTATATTTCGCTGCTGCCACTTCGCGAGGGCGTGATGCTCGGCCTGTGGGCCACGGCGGACGTCGAACCGCAAAGCACGGGCCAATCCGGCGCGAGCGAAATCGCCTTTGCCGTCGCAGACGCGGCAACCGTCGAGGCAACCTATGCCGACTGGCAGGCACGCGGCGTCACGATCGCGCAGGTGCCGACGAGCATGAGCTTCGGCACGACCTTCGTCGCGGTCGATCCCGACGGCCACCGGCTACGGGTATTCGCGCCACACGTCAGCTGATCGGGGCAACCCGCTCATGTCGCGGCGGCGGCAGGTCAGCGACTGATCGGCCGCACGCCTCGGGGCTTCACCGAAGCATAACGTGATCGGTCGCTTACTTCATCAGCACCAATTCTTCCGCCATCGTCGGGTGCAGCGCCATTGTCTGGTCGAACGCGTCCTTGGTCAGCCGCGCCTTTACCGCCACCGCTGCCGCCTGAATGATCTCGCCCGACTCGGGTCCGATCATGTGCAGGCCCACCACGCGGTTCGACGCGCCGTCGCACACCATTTTGTACAGCGCGCGCTCGTTCCGCCCGGCCAGCACATTCTTCATCGGGCGGAAGTCCGAGGTGTAGACCCGCACCGATCCATATTTCTGCTTGGCCTGGCTCTCGGTCAGCCCGACCGCGCCGATCGGCGGATGGCTGAAGACCGCGCTCGGGATGCAGCCATAATCGACCCGCGTTGGCTTGCCGCCGAACACGGTATCGGCAAAGGCCTGCCCCTCGCGGATCGCGACGGGGGTGAGCTGGACGCGGTTGGTGACGTCGCCCACGGCATAGATGCTCGGCACGCTCGACTGGTTGTCGTCGTCGACCTTCACCGCGCCCTTGTCGAGCACGACGCCTGCTTCTTCCAGCCCCAGCGATTCGGTGTTCGGCACGCGGCCGGTCGCGAACATCACGCAATCGACCGTCATCGGCTCGCCATTGGTGAATTCGACCACCAGGCTGCCGTCGGGCGCCTTCTCGATCGATTGGAACTGGGTGTTGAAGCGGAACTGGATGCCCTTGCCCATCGAGATTTGCAGCAACCGGTCGCGGATTTGCTCGTCATAGCCGCGCAGGATCGCGTCGCTGCGGTTGACGACGGTCACCGCGCTGCCGAATTCGTGGAAGATGCCCGCGAATTCATTGGCGATATAGCCCGCACCCGCGATCAGCACGCGCTTGGGCAAGCTTGGCAAATGGAACACTTCGTTCGAGGTGATCGCATGCTCGGCGCCGGGAAAATCGAGCAATTGCGGCCGCGCGCCGGTCGCGATCAGGATGCGGCCTGCGGTCACCGTCTTGCCGCTCGCCAGCCGTACTTCGTTCGGGCCGGCGACTTCAGCGCGGTCGAGGATCACCTCGACCTTATGGCTGTCGAGCGTGGTGGTGTAGGCGGCGTTGAGCCGATCGACTTCGGCGAGGACATTGTCGCGCAGCCGCGGCCAGTCGAACGCGCAATCGGGCACGTCCCAGCCGAACCGCCGCGCGTCGGCCAAATCCTCGGCGAAATGTGCGCCGTAAACGAGCAGCTTCTTGGGCACGCAGCCGCGGATCACGCAGGTGCCGCCAACGCGAAATTCCTCGGCCACCGCCACCTTCGCCCCGTGCGCGGCCGACACGCGCGCGGCGCGCACCCCGCCCGATCCGGCACCGATGACGAAGAGGTCATAGTCGTAATTGGCCATTTATAGTCTCCAAGACCGTTCGGGCTGAGCCTGTCGAAGCCCTGTTCTTCTTTTTCCGACGTGCCGTAAAAGAAGGGCAGCCCTTCGACGAGCTCAGGGCAATCGGTCGATATGTTGATGCGTTATCCCAGCGCGCGCTTGATCAGATCGGTGGTCGAGGGGTCGAAATCCAGCCCCCCTGCCCCGGCAGCCTTGGCCATTTCCTTGCCGAGTTCGACGCCGAACTGGTCGAACGGGTTGATCCCGAGCAGCGCCGCACTCACGAACACGCGCTGTTCGTAGAAAGCGATCAGCGCGCCGAGGCTATGCGCGTCGAGACTTTCGATCAGGATCGTCGCGCTCGGGCGGTCGCCGGGATAGGCGCGCGCGGGGTCGGCATCATTGGCGCGGCCCTTCATCAGCGCCGCGCCTTGCGCGAAGCAGTTGAGCAGCAATTGTCGGTGATGCTCCTCGTCAAGCGCATCGCCCGGTTCGGTCACCGCGACGAATTCCACCGGCACCAGATGCGTGCCCTGATGCAGCAACTGGAACACCGCATGCTGGGCGTCCGTCCCCACCCCGCCCCAAGTGATCGGTGCGGTGTGACGCCCGACCCGTTGCCCGTCGAGCCCGACCGCCTTGCCGTTCGATTCCATTTCGAGCTGCTGGAGATAGCTCGGCAACAGCCGCAGCCGCTCGTCATAGGCGAACACCGCGCGGGTCTCGGCGGCCTTCACTTGCGTGTAGAACAGGTCGCCAAAGGCCGCGAGCATCGGCGCATTTTCGTGCGCCGCTGCCAGCCGGAAATGCCGGTCCATCTCGCCCGCACCGTCGAGCAACTCCTCAAACGCATCCCACCCTAGCGCGAGCGCCGCCGGGAAACCGATCGACGACCAGAGCGAATAGCGCCCGCCGACCGACTCGGCGAAGGGCAGCACCCGCGTCTCGTCGACACCCCATTCGACTGCCTTGTCGGGCGCCGCCGTCAGCGCAATCACGCGGCCATAGGGATCATCGACCCCGCCCTCGCGCAGCCATTGCAGCGCGCTGGTCGCGTTGAGCAGGGTTTCGGTAGTGGTGAAGGTTTTCGACGCGACCACGACCAGCGTCGCATCAGGTTCGAACTGCGCGAATGCGGCTTCGAGCGCGCAGCCGTCAATGTTCGAAACAATCGCAACATCATAGCGCGCGCCATCGCGCCCCAGCGCATCGATCAGCAGGTCGGGCCCCAGCGCCGACCCGCCAATGCCGATGTGCAGGATATGCCGCACCGGCCCCAGCGCGCCCGCCTCAATCGCGTCGATCAGCGCGCGCATCCGGGCGTGGAGCTGCGCTGCCCGCGCGACTGCTTCCTCGCTCCCCTCGCCGCGTTCGGCGCTATGCTCGGCGGCGCGGCCTTCGGTGGCGTTGACCGGCTCGCCCGCGAACAGCGCTTCGCGCTTGGCGGCAAAGCCCTGTGCCTTGGCAAGTCCCTCGAACGCCGCCACCGCTTCGGCCGTCAGATGCGTCTTCGACCAGTCGAAATGCAGCCCCGCGACATCGATCGAAAAGCGCGCCAGCCGATCGGGATCATTGGCGAACAGGCTTTCAAGCCGGGGCGGGTCGAGCGCTTCGATCGCGTGCCAGTCGGCGGTCATGGCAAGGGCTCCTGTGGCTGCATCGGGGATGCCCGCGCGCTAGCACTGCGCCCGCGCCGCCGCCACCCCCGGCTTGACGACTTGCCCCCGCCCGCCGCAAAGCGCGCGAACGATGGACGATATCACCGCCAATCCGATTGCTGCCGCCCCAGCCCGACCCGCGGGCGCGGATTGGCGCGAGACTTTGTGGTTTCTCGTGCGGCTGGCGATCCTGTTCACTCTGCTGCGCAGCTTCATCTTCTCGCCCTTCGTCATCCCGTCGGAATCGATGCTGCCGCGCCTCTACATCGGCGATTATCTGGTGGTGTCGAAATTCTCCTACGGCTTTTCGCGCCACAGCCTGCCGTTCAGCGTGCCGCTGATCCCCGGGCGTATCCTGGCGCGGCTGCCCGACCGCGGCGATGTCGCGGTGTTCAAGGCGCCGCCGCTTGACACCGAGGATTATATCAAGCGCGTCATCGGCTTGCCCGGTGACACGATCCAGCTACGCCACGGCCAGATCATCCTCAACGGCGTCGCCGTGCGGCAGGAGCCGGTCGAGGATTTCGTGATCCCGGCGAGCCCCAATTATGGCTGCGCCGCGCCCTTCGCCGAGCAGAGTTTCGGCAAGGCCTATTGCCGCTATCGCCAATATCGCGAGACGCTGCCGAACGGAAAAAGCTATGCTGTGCTCGATCGCGGAACCACGGCGGCCGACGACACCGCGCTGTTCACCGTCCCCGCTGGCCATGTCTTCATGATGGGCGACAACCGCGACGACAGCCTCGACAGCCGCTTTCCCCAGATACCGGGCCAGGGCATCGGCTTTGTGCCAGTGGAAAATCTGGTCGGGCGTGCGCAATTCACTTTCTTCTCGACCGACGGCAGCGCGTCGTGGCTGCTGCCGTGGACTTGGTTTACGGCGGCGCGCGGCGACCGGATCGGCAAGGGCTTTTGAGCAGCGATCTCGCCGATTGGGTCGCGCGGTCGCTGGGCGCCGTGCCGCGCGATCTGGCGCTGTACGAGCGCGCGGTTACGCACGGCAGCCAGGCAGCGGCGAATTACGAGCGGCTCGAATTTCTCGGCGACCGCGTGCTTGGCCTCACGATCGCCGAATGGCTGTTCGCGCGGTTTCCGGGCGAAGCCGAAGGCGCGCTGTCGAAGCGACTGAACGCCTTGGTAACCGGCCCGGTCTGCGCCGAAATCGCGCGCGAACTCTCGCTGCCCGCGCAGCTCAAGCTCGGCAAGCAAGCGCGCGATGACGGCGCGTTCGACAGCGACAATGTGCTCGGCGACGCACTCGAAGCACTGATCGGCGCGCTCTACCTCGACCATGGGCTGGAGGCGGCGCGCGCCGCCGTGCGCAAACTCTGGGCAACGCGCATCGAACGCGACATCCGCGCGCCGCAGCACCCCAAATCCGCGCTCCAGGAATGGGCCGCCGCCCACAACCGCCGCCCACCCGAATATGCGATCGTCGAAAGGTCAGGCCCCCACCACGCCCCGCGCTTCACGGTGAAGGTGACACTCGGCAAGCTCGCGGAGGCAACCGCCACCGGCACGTCGAAGCAGGAAGCCGAGACGGCAGCGGCGCTGGCGTTGTTGGGCCAGTTGGAGAGTTCGGGGTGAGGTCCGAGAGTTCGGGATGAAGAAGGACAGCCCTTCGACAAGCTCAGGGCAAACGGTATAGTTGATAGGTCATCCCTTTCACCGTTCGTGCTGGTGAGCAGGTCGTCAAGCCCCCCGGGCTTGACTGAAACGTCCGGGGGACGTTTCACCTGATCACTGTCGAAGCACCGTCCTTCTTGATCGAGGCGAGCCGCCAATGGCTTTCTGGACGTATATGCTCCACTGTCGAGGTGGCCGCTTCTACGTCGGCCACACCGACAATCTCGATGGCCGCATCGCCCAACACCAAAGCGGATCAGTCCCCGGCTTCACCGCCGACTACCTGCCGATCACGCTCGTGTGGAGCGAACAGTTTCAAACCCGTATCGAAGCCCTCGAGACCGAACGCAAACTCAAGGGCTGGAGCAAGGCGAAGAAGCTGGCCTTGATCCGGGGCGATTGGGCGCGCATTGCGGCGCTCGCGAAGGGCGCAGCACCAACGGAAGCGGATGGATAAGATTACCCAACAAAAATGCGGCCTCGTCGCCGTGGTCGGTGCCCCCAATGCGGGCAAGTCGACGCTCGTCAATGGCCTCGTCGGCCAGAAGGTCGCGATCATCAGCCCCAAGGCGCAAACCACCCGCGTCCGGCTGATGGGCGTCGCGCTCGATGGCGACACGCAAATCCTGCTCGTCGACACCCCCGGCATTTTCGAGCCCAAGCGCCGGCTCGACCGCGCGATGGTTGCTGCTGCCTGGGGCGGGGTGGAAGGGGCCGATCTGATCGCAATGGTGGTCGATGCCAAGGGCGGGCTCGGCCCCAAGGTGCTGCCGATCGCCGAGGGGCTGGCCGGGCGGCGCGAGAAGAAGTTCCTGATTCTCAACAAGGTCGACCTCGCCGACAAGGCGCGGCTGCTGGTGCATGCCGAAACGCTCAACGCCAAAGTGCCGTTCGCCGAGACGTTTTTCGTCAGCGCGACCACCGGCGATGGCCTGCCCGAACTCAAAGCCGCGCTCGCCGCCGAAATGCCCGAGGGGCCGTGGCATTTCCCCGCCGACCAGGTGTCGGACGCCAGCGAACGCATGCTCGCCGCCGAAGTCACGCGCGAGCAGCTCTACCTCCAGCTCCACGCCGAACTCCCCTATGACAGCGCGGTCGAGACCGAGCAGTATAAGGAACGCGAGGACGGATCGGTCGAAATCCACCAGCAAATCCTTGTCGCGCGCACCACCCAGCGCGCGATCGTGCTCGGCAAGGGCGGCGCGCGGATCAAGGAAATCGGCGCCCGCGCCCGCGCCGAACTGGCGATGCTGATGGAGCGCAAGGTCCACCTTTACCTGCATGTGAAGGTGAAGGAGAATTGGGACGAGGATCGCGGGGTTTACCGCGACATGGGGCTGGACTGGGTCGAATGAAGCAGGTGCGCGCAGCGATCGTCCAGGCGGCCCCCATCCCGCTGGCGATATCGGACGGCATCACCGCACTCGTCGATCATGTCGCGCGCGCGGTCGACGCGGGCGCCGAGGTGATCGCGTTTGGCGAGACCTTCCTCGGCGGCTATCCGCTGTGGCTCGACGAAGCGGCGGGCGCGGCATTGTGGGATCACCCCGGCGCCAAGGCGCTCCACGCGCTGATGCTCGAGCACGCCGTGCGCGACGATGATCCGCGCTTCGAGCCGCTGCAGGCGCTGGTCGAAAAGGCCGACGTGTGCGTGTCGGTCGGCACGCATGCGCGGGTGCGCTCCAGCCTGACCAACACGCAATATGTCTTCCGCCCCGGCGCTGCGCCGCTGCCGCACCGCAAGCTGGTGCCGACGCATGGCGAGCGGCTGATCTGGGCGCGCGGCGACGGCTCGACGATGGATGTGCATCAGGCGCCGTGGGGACGGCTCGGGAACCTGATCTGCTGGGAGCATTGGATGCCGCTCGCGCGCGCGACGATGCATCATGCGGGCGAGCACATCCATGTCGCGGCTTGGCCGAGTGCGCGCGACATGTATGCGGTCGCCGCGCGGCATTATGCGTTTGAGGGGCGCTGCTTCGTGCTGTCGGCGGCGACGATCCAGCACCGCGACGATCTGCTCGACGGCCTCGCCCGCGTCGGCGGCGATGCCGAGGCCGAAGCGCTGATCCGCCAGATTCCCGACGAGCAGCTGCAAAATGGCGGCAGCGCGATCTACGCCCCCGATGGCGCGGTGCTGGCCGAAGCAGGGTCGCAGGCCGAGATCATTTCTGCGACGCTCGACTTAGGGATGATCGGTCGCGAACTAGCGGCGCTCGACACCGACGGGCATTATAGTCGACCCGATGTGTTCGAGCTGCGGGTCAATCGCCGGGCGACGCCGGGGGTGGTTGAGGGTTAGGGCGGAGGGAATGGCGGCTTGTTGGGTGGGTTGCTGCCGGTCCGCTTCTTGATTGCTGCGCGACACTGTATGTGCCGTTCGATGCCGCTGGCCGTGACTGTTACCGTCGCCCGAAAACCATAGCCAAAGCGAAAAGAAGCGGCGGCGCGGCGTTATAAATGTAAGTTGACGCCTCGATCATACCACCTTTCGGAAGAATGGAGAGCGCGACGTAATCGAAGAACAATATATATGCTTCGGCAGCGATTAGCGCCGCGAAGACATACCAAGTCCAAGTTTTGAGTCTCATGGCTGCTAGTATGACTCAGGTGACTATCAGCCGCTAGTGGGCGAAAGCTGCCACCAGCCAGTCGTTGCGCGGCCTTGTGCCGAGACCCACTGCGCAGCCCGGTAAGGCGCTTGAACCTCTTGGCGGCTCGCGCGTGGAGGCGTAGGCCGCGGCACAAGGCCGGGGTGACGACGCGGTTCGCGCGCGGGACACCGTAGCCCTCTCCCGGTTGCAGGAGAGGGCTAAGGAAGGGGCGCAGTCAACCCTTCACTACCCCTCGCCCCACCCGCATCCCCTTCGTCCGGCTGGTCAGATGAAACCGGCGGCAGCGGTCGCAGCAATAGGGCCGCAGCACCACCGATGCGGTCCGTGCAACCTCCAGCGCGTCGGCTGCGGACGCGAACCGTGCCTTGCGGGCACAGACGCTCAGCCGCGTGCGCTTCACCCGCGCACGATCAGATAATTCATCCGCGCCGACGCGATCGGCCGGTCGCGGTTGTCCTGCCACGCATGGGCTTCAACGTTGGCGACACGGTTGCCGAGCCGGGTGACGATGCCGAGCGCGCGCGTTTCCTTTTCGCGCCCGCCGCGCATGAAATCGACCGTCACGTTGATCGGCTTGATCCGGCTGTCGCCCGCCTCCTCCAGCTCCAGCGCGTGACGCAGCGCGGCGATGGCCGCGACTTCGAGCAGCCCGCCGAGTGCACCGCCGTGCAGAAAGCCGGGGCGGCCCATCACATCGATCGAATAGGGCATCATCAGCACCGGCGGGCCGATGTCGCCCGCCTCGACCGACAGCCCGAGCAGATCGGCATAGGGCGGCAGCTTCATGGCTGCACCTGCGTGAACATGAAGGTGCCCGCAACATGCGCGAGCGGATCGCCGGGGTCGCCGTCATGCGCGGTCCCCCGCACGAACGAAATCGCCCGCGTGATCCGATAGCATTCGCCGCGCCCATACACCGTCTTGCCGGGGGTGGCGGGGCGCAGATAATCGATCCGCAGATCGAGCGTCGCATGCGCGCGGAATTCGCCCAGCTTGAGCCAGACGCCGAGACTCGTCGCCATGTCCATCATCGACAGGATCGGCCCCGACGCGAGCACGCCACTGGCTTCATCGCCGATCTGCGCGGGATTATAGGGCAGCGCGAGTTCGGCCCAATCGGGGCCATGCGCATGATACTCAATGCCAAGCCGCCCCGCGTGCGCGCGCCTGCCAAAATTCATGAAAATGCGGGGATCGAACGGCAGCTGAGACATTGCGCGGGGCTTTACACACAGCATCGGGGGCCTGCCAAGCCGGAACAAGCAACAGGAAACCTTTCAGCGATTTAACTCTCCCGCCCAAGCAACGTCGCTTAACCTTTCCTCGAAATGACAATAAAGGCGGGCGATGGGCATCATTGGTATCGATATTGATCAAATTGTCGATCTGAGCACCCAAGTCGCGGTCAGTGGGGCCATCCGCATGGGCGAGATTGTCGGCGACGATATTTTCGAAATTATCGTCGCGATCGCCGTGATCGTCTACGAAATGGATCCGCGCGCGGTGTGATGCAGCAGGCAACGCCGCCCGCACGTGCACGACTCACCGAAGCGCAGGCT
>JAIETY010000157.1 GCA_019744885.1 Sphingomonas sp. | reverse complement strand
AGGAACGGCGTGTCGGGCTGGCATTCGATGACATTGCCCGCCGCATAGACAAGGAACAACCGCGTCGGCTCGCCGCGCACCGACCCGCCGACCAGAAAGGTGGTGTTGAAGTTGATGTCGCCCTGCTGAAGGCTGACCAATGCATCGCGCGACGCGCGGATCGCGCGTCCGGCCGCCAGCGCGGCAGCGAAGATGTCGGGCACCGACTCGATCGTCTCAAGAACATTGGTTTCGGGATTGAGAATGCCGTGCGTCAGTCGTTGGAGCGCGGCCTGCGTGGTCGACAGGCTGCCCGCCGAAGCGATTGCGATGAGTCGTTCGCCGTCGTTCCCGTACAGCCGCAGCTTGCGATAGGTCGAGATATTGTCGACGCCCGCGTTGGTGCGCGTATCGGCCAGCATCGCCAGCCCTTCGCGCACCAGAATGCCGACACAATAAGTCATCCGCCCGCCTGTTCCCCAGTTCTCAGCTCTGCGACTGGCGCTGCGCGGCTTCGGCGTCGACCGTGACGCTCAATTGCTCGCCGCCGCCGCCGCGCCGCGCGCCGCGAATGGGCGCAGCGTCAAGGTAATCGAGTCCGACCGCGACACGCAAATAGGAATTGGTCGCGCAGATGCCGTTGGTCGGATCAAAGGCGATCCAGCCGATGTCGGGCACCAGCGCCTCGGCCCAGGCATGCGCGGCTTCCTGCTGCACCGTGCGCGCGAGATGCCCCGACACATAGCGCGCGGGCACCCCCAGATGGCGCGCGGCGGCGATGAAAATATGCGCGAAATCCTGGCAGACACCGTGCCCCGAGGCGAGCGCGCTGGCGGCGGTGGTCTTCGCATCGGTCGCGCCGACTTCGAAACGCATATCGGCATAGAGCGCGTCGCACAGCCCGTGCAGCGCGGCGAGCTTGGTCGCATTGGCGAACCGCCCCGCCAGCGCCGCAATCACCGGATCGGGCGCGGTCAGCGGCGTCGATCGCAGGAAGATCGACGGCGGCAGCGGCTCGGGCGCGCGGACGAGTCCGGCGGTTTCGGTCATTTCGGCTTCGCCAGTGACACCGATCGTCACTTCGGACACGGGTCGGTCGGCGTAGAACATCGTCACGCGGTTGCCGAACGCATCAACGCTATCGCGAAAACAGCCGTCGACATCGGCATCGATCCGCCAGGTGCGGATATGCTGCCCCTCGTGATCGTTCGGCGTCAGGCGCAGTGCCTGGATCACGTCGGCGGCGGCCCCGTCATAGCGATAGCGCGTGCGGTGGTTGATCGTCAGGTGCATCAGAAGAGATATTGCTCGCTGATCAGAATCCCCAGCCGGTTGTTGTCGGCAAGGAAATCCTGAATCGCTTCGTGCAGGCCATTGGCGAAGATCGTGTCGATCCGCGCGTTGCCGAGCTTGGCAGAGAGCGCGGTCGCCTGGCGGTGGGCGGGGCCGCGCCGACCACTGGCGGCGCCGAGCAGATCGAGATAGCGCACCATATCGCCCGCGCACGCCGCCAGCGAGCGCGGCATCCGGCGGTTGAGAATCAGCAGGTCGGCGACCAGCCACGGCTTGACGCTGTCGCGATACACGTGGCGATAGGCGGTCAGCGCCGACACGGTGCGCAGAATCGTCGTCCACTGGAAATAATCGAGGCTGCCGCCGACCGGCTCGTCGCGCGGCAGCAGCAGATGGTATTTCACGTCGAGGAGGCGCGCGGTGTTGTCGGCACGTTCGATCGTCGCGCCCATGCGGATGAACCAATAGGCGTCGTCGCGCAGCATCGTGCGGTGCGTCGCGCCGTCGAATGACAGTGCCGCCGACTGGACCGATTCGAGCAGCCGGTTGAGCGTCGGGCGGCTGTCGAGCTGGACGCCGAAGCGCTGCATGTCGAGCCACGCCGCGTTGATCGCTTCCCACCCTTCAGCCGTCAGCGCGGTGCGCACCGCGCGGGCATTGGTGCGCGCGCGTTCGATGCAGCTTCGCATCGACGACGGGTTGCCGGGATCGAGCGACAGAAACTGCACCGCCGCGCGCTCGCTGAGCGTCGGGTGGATCGCTTCGAACGATTTGCGCGCACCCGCAGCGGCCAGCGCCCCGGTCCACGCCGCGACATCACCGCCGTAGCTGGAGGGGAGGGCCGCGAGCCGGATCGTCGCGTCGATCAACCGCGACACGAAATCGGCGCGCTCGATATAGCGGCCGGTCCAGAAAAGCGCGGAGGCGGTGCGGGAGAGCACTAGCCGAAGCGCCCGAACGCGCTTGCGCGGGCGGATAAGCGCAAGGCCGGACGGCACGCTGCCAAGCGTGACCGACGGCGCGGCTTTGCCGCGACGGAAACTACCCCATTCCTAATCATCGAGCACCCATGTATCCTTGGTGCCCCCGCCCTGGCTCGAATTGACGACCAGCGACCCTTCCTTGAGCGCGACGCGCGTGAGCCCGCCGGGAACGATCTTCGAGCCGTTCGCGCCGGTCAGCACGAACGGGCGCAGGTCGACATGGCGCGGGACGATCCCGCTGTGGCCAAGCGTCGGGCAGGTCGACAGCGCGAGCGTGGGCTGGGCGATGAATTTCTCAGGATTGGCGATCAGCTTGGCGCGGAAGGCTTCGATCTCGCCCGATGATGCGTGCGGCCCGACCAGCATGCCATAGCCGCCTGATCCGTCGACTTCTTTGACGACCAGCTCGTCGAGATGGCCAATGACATAGGATAGCGAATCGGGCTCGCGGCAGCGCCACGTCGGCACATTTTCGAGCAGCGCATCTTGGCCCGTGTAGAAGCGCACGATTTCGGGCATGTAGCTGTAGATAGCCTTGTCGTCGGCGATGCCGGTGCCGATCGCGTTCGCGATCGTCAGATTGCCAGCGGCATGCGCAGCGACAATGCCGGGCACGCCGAGCATCGAATCGGCGCGAAACGCGAGCGGGTCGAGATAATCGTCGTCGACGCGGCGATAGATCACGTCGATCCGCTTCGGCCCTTCGGTGGTGCGCATGTAGAGGATGTTGTCGCGCACCGTCAGGTCGCTGCCCTCGACCAGTTCGACCCCGAGCTTGTCGGCGAGGAAGCTGTGTTCGTAATAGGCCGAATTGTGGAAGCCGGGCGTCAGCACCGCGACGGTCGGCTGGCCGGGACAATGCTGCGGTGCAACCGAACGCAGCGTCGCGAGCAGGGTTTCGGGGTAATCCTCGACCGGCGCGACCCGGTGCTTGTCGAACAATTCGGGCAGCAGCCGCAGCATCACTTCGCGGTTTTCGAGCATGTACGACACGCCCGACGGGGTGCGCGCATTGTCTTCGAGGACGTAGAATTGATCGGCGCCGGTCCGCACGATGTCGATCCCGGCGATATGGGTATAGACGCCGTGCGCGGGCCGCAGCGACATCGCGGCGAGGCAGAATTGCGGGTTCTGCAGGATCAGTGCTTCGGGAATGATCCCCGCCTTCAGAATCTCGCGCGGGCCGTAAATATCGTTGAGAAAAGCGTTCAACGCCGCGACGCGCTGGATCAGCCCGGCTTCGAGCCGCGCCCATTCACGGCGTGAGAGGATACGCGGGACGATGTCGAACGGGATCAGCCGTTCGCTCGCATCGGCATCGCCGTACACCGCAAAGGTGATGCCGATGCGGCGAAAAAACAGCTCGGCCTGCGCGCGGCGCGTCTGCAGGAAATCGGGCGGCGCATTGTCGAGCCACTGGGCGATGAGCGCATAGGCATCGCGGATCGCCGATCCGTCGCCCTGCATCTCGTCGAACGCTGCTGTCACCAAACGCCTGTCTCCCGTGGGGGGAGTTTGCGCGCTGCATTGCACAAGCGCAAGGGTGTGCGGTCGCTCTTGTGTGAACTTAGCTTGGCGTGGGCGCGGCGAGGGCGTCCTTGAGCCGCGGTCCGACGAAATCGAGGAAGGCGCGCAGCTTCAGCGGAATCATCGGCAGGCCGGGGTGAACCAGATGCACGGGCATCGGCGGCGGCGCATGCTCGGTGAGGATGGGCACGAGCGCACCAGAAGCGATCGCTTCGGCTGCCTGATAAGAAAGTAGCCGGCCGACGCCGACTCCGGCGCTGGCCGCCGCAATCACGGCATCGGCGGTATTGCCGGCAAAGCGCGGGGTGATCGCGATCGACCGCGCCGCCGCCTCGGTACCGAACGGCCAGCTCCGCGCGGGCTGAAGCCCTTCGAACGCGATGCAATCATGCTCGGCCAGCTCCTCGGGCGTCTGCGGCGCCCCGCGTGCGGCCAGATAGGCGGGACTGGCGCACACCACCCAACCCGCATCGCCGATCCGCCGCGCGACGAGGCTCGAATCGGGGAGCCGACCGATGCGGATCGCGACATCGACATGATTCTCGATCAGATCGACGACATAATCGGCGGCAATGAGCCGCACATTCACGCGGGGATAGGCCGCAAGAAAGTCGAGCACCACCGGCGTCAGATAGGCCTTGCCGAAACGCAGCGGCGCGGTGACGAGCAAGTCGTCGCTCGGCGTGCGATATTCGCCTGCCGCTGCGCGTTCGGCTTCGTCGAGATCGGCCATCACGCGCCGCGCCGCCGCCACAAAGCCTTCGCCCGCCTCGGTTAGTACCAGCTTTCGGCTGGTGCGGATCAGCAACTGCGTGCCGAGATGCGCTTCGAGCTCAGACACTTTGCGGCTGACAGTCGGCAGCGGCATGCCGAGCGTGCGCGACGCCGCTGACAGGCTGCCGCCGTCGATTGCCGCCAGCAAAGTCCGCATCGCGTCGAACCGGTCCATCTCAATATTCCATATTATGGAAGCTATCGTACCGACATTACTATCTGCTGCACAAAGTTGGAAGCTTCTAATTGGGTGCCACGGGCCAAACACGGTCCGATCCAACCAGCCCGGAGGCTTTCATGACCATTCGCTTCAAGACCGTCGATGTCGACGGCACCGAGATTTTCTACCGTGAGGCGGGCGACGCGGCGCGCCCGACTTTGCTGCTGCTCCACGGCTTTCCCACGTCGAGCCACATGTTCCGCGATCTGATCCCCGAGCTCGCCGACGCCTATCACATCGTTGCGCCCGACCTGCCCGGCTTCGGCCAGTCGGCGATGGCGGCGCGTGACCAGTACGCCTACACTTTCGACAATATCGCCAACACGATCGACCGCTTCACTGAAGTGCTCGGCCTCGCCAAATTCGCGATTTACATCTTCGATTACGGCGCGCCGGTCGGCCTGCGCATTGCCGCCAAGCACCCTGAGCGCATCACCGCGATCATCAGCCAGAATGGCAATGCCTATCTCGACGGCGTGTCGGAAGCGTTCAACCCGGTGCAGGCCTATTGGGCGAACCCGACGGATGAGAACCGCAATGCATTGCGCGGTTTCCTCGCGCCTGAAACGACGCTGTTCCAGTACACCCACGGTGCCGATGCGTCGCTGGTGTCGCCCGATGGCCGCAATCTCGATGATTTCTATCTGGCGCGACCGGGTAACGACCACATCCAGCTCGATCTGTTGCTCGATTATGCCTCGAACGTTGCGGCTTATGACAGCTTCCAGGCCTATTTCCGCGATCATCAGCCGCCGCTGCTGGCAGTATGGGGCAAGAACGACCCGTTCTTCATCCCGCCCGGCGCCGAAGCCTTCAAGCGCGACCTGCCGAATGCCGATGTGCGCTTCTTCGATACCGGCCATTTCGCGCTCGAAACCCACGCGAAGGAAATCGGCGCGGCGATGCGCGACTTCCTGGGCCAGCATTTGGGCTGATTGCCCGGACGACTCCCCCCGCCCGCGCGCCGTCCCCCTGGCGCGTGGGCACCCCGACCAATCCCCCTCATCCCCCTCAGGAGACCTGCCATGATCAAGACCTATCTGATTACCGGTGCCAGCGATGGCATTGGCCTCGAAGTCGCCCGACTCGCTGCGGCTGAAGGCGCCGCCGTCATCATGACCGCGCGCGACGAAGCCAAGCTGCGCGCCGCTGCCGACAGCCTGAACGCAGCAGTCGCGCCCGAAATCGCCGCGTTCGATCTCGCCGATGCGGCGGCGCTCGAAGCCTTCCTCGCCGGTCTCGACGCGCGCGGCATCATGCCCGACGTTCTGGTCAATAACGCCGGCCATGGCGCATCGGGCGCCTTTGTCGACGCCGACTGGGCCAAGCTTGATGTCATGCTCCGGCTCAACATGAATGCGCTTGCCCGCATCAGCCACTGGGCAGCCCGCGGCATGAAGGCGCGCGGCGCGGGGTCGATCGTCAATCTGTCGGCAGCCGTCGCGACGCGCCCGACGCCGTACTTCGGTGCCTATGCGGCCTCCAAAGCCTTCGTCACCAATCTCAGTATCGCGATGTACAGCGAACTGCGCGCGCATGGCGTGTCGGTGTCGGCGATCCACCCGCCCGCGGTGCGCACCAGCTTCGGCACCGCCGCCAAGGCCGATCTGAAGACCACGCTCGTCCACAAGCTGTTCCCGACGGTGGGGCCAAAGACGGTCGCGCGTGCGGTGATGAGCGCGGTACGCCGTCGCCGTCGCTCGGTGATCATCGGCCCGGTGGCGGGCATCGTGATGGGCACCGCGCCGATCATGCCGCGCGGGATCGACCTCGCCTTCATGACCCTTCTGTTCAAGGGCCGCCGCGCGGCCGCCTGAACAACTCCCGAAAGGAAAGTGAGATGACCAATCCCATTGAAACCGTGCGTGCCTTCTACACCGCCGTTGCCCAGGGCGACGTCCCCGGCGTCGTCGCGCTGCTCCACCCCGACCTCGAATGGACCGAGGCGGAGGGCTTTCCCTACTATAGCGGCACGTGGCGTCAGCCGAGCGATGTCGTTGAAAAGCTGCTCGTGCCGCTGATGCGCGACTGGGATGATTTCTCAGCCGTTGCCGATGATTTCATCGTCGAGGGCGACCGCGTCGTCAGCCTTGGCGCCTATGGCGGCACCAGCAAGGCGACCGGCAGGCCGATGCGAGCCCCCTTCGCGCATGTGTGGCGCATCGCCGATGGGAAGCTCCAGCGCTTCGACATGTACACCGACACGCTGGTCGTCGACCGCGCGCTACGCGGGTGATGGCATCACTCAGGAGAATAGACATGCTCGTTTCAGGTTACATTGATCGCCCCGATTACCGGGTCGATCTGCTGCCCCGCACCAACCGGGCCGTCGCCCGGCTCGGCGACCAAGTCATCGCCGACAGCGACTGCGCGGTGGTGGTCGACGAACAGGGCCATGCTTTGGTGTGGTATTTCCACCCCGACGATGTGCGGCGCGATTTGCTCGTGGTGATCGCGGGCAAGACCAGCATTTGCCCGTTCAAGGGTGAAGCGACTTATCTTGCCGCCGCCGACGATGCGACTGCGACGCCGATCGGCTGGACCTATGCCCGGCCGTTCGTGCAGGTGGCGGCGCTTGGGGGCTATATCGCCTTTTATCAGGATCGGGTGGCGATCACGGTTGCGGACTAGGGCGTGTTAAGGCTGACTTGCTTGACGATCCCAATCCTCCCCCGCCAGGGAGGGTCGGGTTGGATTGCCCCCGGCAATCCAAGCCCGTGCCGGGGGCACGGGCGACCCGACCCTGTGTCAGCGGAGCTGACGGAGGGGGAGGAAGCACACCGCTCTATCTGAAAGGGCGCCGCCGTCCTCCCCCTCCGTCGCCTTCGGCGCCACCTCCCCCTGGCGGGGGAGGATCGTGAAGCAATCAGCACGGAAATGCCCCGACCCTGACCTGCTCACCCTCCCCCGTTCGTTTCGAGCGAAGTCGAGAAACAGGCCGCAGGCGACACCATCCGTGTCTCGACTTCGCTCGACACTAACGGGGTGGGGGGTGTGATCGCTGAACGGAGCGGGGCAGGGGATAGCCGAACGCAATCCCCCCAAAAATCCCCTCAGATGCCCGGCTCGCTGTCCGTTTCATCCTCCGGCACCTCAGCTACCGCTTCGAACAGACGGACAGCGGCACGGAGCCGCTCGCGGCACACCGAGCGGCCGAGCAGCGCCATCGACCCGAACAACGGCAGCGAGCGGCGCGATCCGGTGATCGCGACGAACAGCACCGGCGTGGTGTCGCGCGCCTTCAGCCCGAGTTCGACCGACATCGCCTTGACCGCATCGAACAGCGCGGCCTCGCTCCATTCGGGCAGCTTTTCGACCAGCGCGAACGTCGCCGCCAATATCTGCGCCACTTGCGCCTCGGTCAGCTTCTCGGTCGGGAAGTCCTCGCGCGTCACCGACACGCCGGCGGTGAACAGGAAGCCCATCAGTCCCGGCAGATCGGCGAATTTGTCGATCCGCGTCCGCGCCGACTCCAGCCCCGCTTCGAACTTGCCCTCGGCATTGGCCCAGCCAATCACCCGCGCGAGGAAGTCTTCGGGCGCCAACCGCTCGCGCAGCCAGCGGCCGTTGAGCCAGTCGAGCTTCGCCAAATCGAACACCGCGCCCGCCTTCGACACCGATCCGATGTCGAATCGTTCGATGAATTCCGCCTTGGTCATGATCTCTTCCTCGCCCTCGGCGGGGCGCACGAACAGCAGCCCGAGGAAATTGACCATCGCTTCGGGCAGATAGCCCTGCGCCTGGAACCACGAGGTCGAGGTCGGATTGCGCCGCTTCGACAGCTTCGACCGATCGAGCGCGCGCATCAGCGGCAGATGGATGAAGTCGGGCGGGGTGAGGCCGAGATAGGTGTAGAGCAGGATGTGCTTGGGGGTCGACGCCATCCACTCCTCGCCGCGGATGACGTGGCTGATCTCCATCTCGGTATCGTCGACGACATTGGCGAGGTGATAGGTTGGCATCCCGTCCGATTTGACGAGCACCTGCATGTCGATGCTCGCCCACGGCATCGACACCGCGCCGTAGACGCCATCGGTGAAATCGCAGCTGCCGTGGCGCGGGACTTTCATGCGCAGCACATGCGGCTCGCCCTCGGCCACGCGGCGCTCGGCCTCGGCAGGGGGGAGGGTGAGGCAGTGGCCGTCATACTGCGGCGGAATATTCGCCTTGCGCTGCGCCGCGCGCACGCTCTCGAGCCGCTCGGCCGAGCAGAAGCAGCGAAAGGCATTGCCGTCGGCGAGCAGCTTGTCGGCATATTTGCCGTAGATCGCCTTGCGCTCGCTCTGGCGATAGGGCGCGTGCGGGCCGCCCTTGTCGGGGCCTTCATCCCATTCGAGGCCCATCCAGCT
Organism: Sphingomonas sp.; assembly: GCA_019744885.1. GTDB lineage: Bacteria > Pseudomonadota > Alphaproteobacteria > Sphingomonadales > Sphingomonadaceae > Sphingomonas. Next base: position 5,492 of record JAIETY010000157.1, on the reverse strand, counting down.
GAACGCCTCCATGATCTTGGCTTCGCTGTCGGGCGTCGAGCGGCTCTGGTCGGTATCCTCGATCCGCAGGATGAACTTGCCGCCGTGGCGACGCGCGAACGCCTCGTTGATCAGCGCGGTATAGAGCGTGCCGACATGCGGCTCGCCAGTGGGCGAAGGCGCGATACGAACGCGGACGGGACGGGACATAAGCGGGACTTTCGGGTGGATTGTGGTGTGGGGGTGCGGTTAGCGCAGATGGGGGGGATATGGCCATAGGGGGCGGATGGACGTGAGCCGTTCGCCGCCATTCCGGTATCAGCCCAAATTGCGGAGTGCGTAGTTAATCTTCACACGCACGTCAGTGACCGACGACGCGCGAAACTGACCGCGAAACATCAGCCAGTCACGCGCGCCCCCTTGTCGAACTTCCGTCCTAGTCTGTGACGCCCTTCATCTGTTCGATTAGCGATACCGCCATGTCGATTTTATGAATCTGCGCACGAAGCGGCGCGCAATCAGGATACGCATCACGCAGCATCCCCTTCAAGTCGCCAAGGATGCGGACGAGACCGTCCCGAGACTGTGCGGCCTGAGCATATGGCCCTTCGGTGTCGGGATCGTGATAATAAACGTCGAAGAACTCTGGGCCGTCCAGTTCCTCGCTGCCGATCTCAAACCCCATCCAGTCCTCGAGCGTTGATCGGACCGAATTCATGCGCTGGTAAGCGCCCCACGGCCGGTGCCTAGAGTGAATGACCGCCTTTAATATCCGGCCCATTTCGATATGCCCTGGCACCCCGATCGCGCCCGATGGCTTCCGGCGCGCTCTGTCAAACATCATAGCATACGGAATCGTCGTTTCGGTCGCAGTCGGTCTGACGGTACCTTTCGAGCGCGCGCGCCGCCGGTCCTGCTTGGTTAGTGCCGCCGGGCTGACAAAAACTTCATGGCTCGGGACGGACTCGCCGCCCCACTCATCTTTAGGAGCCGGCGCCGGTATCGCGTCAATCTTTGCCATGAGCGCGTCGAAATCAAATTCCCCCCGCCCGTCGGTGGCTACGTAAAGCCCGCATCGATACGGATAATACATCCCGGGCCAGGTCGACATGCGCAAATGCCAGCCATGCCGCTTTGCCCAGTCCACCCGTTCCGGATCGTCAGGAACGTTGCTGTACGGTTCGTCGACCAGAATGAATTGCCCCGTTGCGGGATCGTACCAACCTGTCGGATGATCCGTATCTGGCAGCTTCGTGTCCTGCGTTCTGTCGGGGTAAGCCGCCTTAATATCGCGCGATGGTCGAAGACCCGTATGCTCCATAAAGCGCAGCGAACGCGCGGCCTTGCCAATGATGTCGCGCGCAGATGACTGCGATTGCGCAAGCGAATCGCTAACGAAATGATCCGGCGCGACCATGCGCAACCAACCGAATCCACGTACGCGTTTGAGATCGGCCTTGCTGCATATTTCCAAGATGGGTTTCGTGAGCTCGATCCGATACGTTTCGCGCCCGATGTCGTACGTCTCGCGGTCGCACCAATATACGGTCAGCAGAACATAATGCAGCTCGCTCTGTCGCCCACCTGCAGGCAGCGTTCGCTGTGCGTGAGTGTAGTTCGCGCAGTTCGCTGCCTGAGCCGCAAGGTTCAGCGCACTAGTGTGTTTGATTCCTCGCTCTTTCCGAATTTGCGTCGCGAGGCGTTTGACTCCCTCAAGTGTTGAGGGACGCACGTCACCATTCAACATAGCCATTCTCCTGGCCTGATTTCGCAAGCGTCACTCGCCAACCGCTTTTCAAGCCGGAATGCCTGTTGAAAGGATCGCCGGTCATACGGGCAGTGCTGTCAACAGCTTCGGGAAACGGCGAGTGCCATGCTCCTGCCAAGAACCGACATAGTGTAGCTCGAACCCGGTGCTCGTTCAATCAAGATCGATAACGTCTCGGTCCATTTTGTTAGAGGCGATGCAAAGTATCTACTCCACCAACCCCTCAATCGCCTCCGCCAGCTCGATATCGCGCTCGCTCAAGCCCCCCGCGTCGTGCGTCGTCAGCAAAATCTCCACGCGGTTCCACACATTCGACCATTCGGGGTGGTGATCGGCCTTTTCCGCCAGCAGCGCGACGCGGGTCATGAAGCCGAACGCCTCGACGAAATCGGCGAAAGTGAAGGTGCGGCGGATGCCGTCGCGGGCGTCGTCATAGTCCCAGTCGGGCAGGCCATCGAGCGCTTCGGCGCGTTCGGCTTCGCTTAGGGCTTCGATCATTGCTGCATCCTCTTGCCGTGGCTTCGTCCCCATGCCTATCACCGGCGCATGATGGGGCAAGCACCGACTATCGAGCAGATCGAACGCCACGCGCGGGCCGTCTTGGGCAAACTCCCGGAGCCGTTCGCGAGCCATTTGCGCGACATCGTGCTGATCGTCGAGGAATTCGCCGATGAGGAAACGCTCGCGGAGATGGAGATCGAGGATCCGTTCGCGCTGACCGGGCTCTATCACGGGACTCCGGTGGGCGAGAAAGCGAGCGCGAGCGGCGCCTTGCCCGATCGCATCCACCTTTATCGCCGCCCGATCCTCGATGAGTGGTGCGATACCGGCGAGCGGCTCGACCATCTGATCGCGCATGTCGTGATCCACGAAGTCGGCCATCATTTCGGGCTGTCCGACGAGGTGATGCACGCGCTGGAGGAAGCGGCCGAGGGCCGGGCGTGATCGCATTCGAGCGCGTGGCGTGCGCGCGCGGCGGGCGGATGCTGTTCGAGGATGTGAGCTTCAGCGTCGGCGCGGGCGAGGTGCTGCTGGTGAGCGGGCCGAACGGCGTCGGCAAGTCGAGCTTATTGCGGGTCGCCGCCGGTTTGCTGGCGCCCGAGGCGGGGGCGGTCGTCGGCGAGGCGAAGCGCGGGTGGCTGGGGGAGTTGCACGCGCTCGATCCCGAAGTGCCGTTGGGGCGGGCTTTGGGGTTCTGGGCGGCGTTGGACGGCGCTGTCATTGAGGATGCGTTGGTCGAGGCGGGGCTCGATCATTTGGTCGAAGTGCCCGTGCGGTTGCTGTCGACCGGGCAGAAGCGGCGCGCGGCTTTGGTCCCGCTGATCGCGGCGCGGCCGCCGGTGTGGCTGCTCGATGAGCCTGCGAGCGGGCTGGACGTGGCGTCGGTCGAGCGACTCGGCGGCATCATCGCGCGGCACCGGGGGCAGGGCGGTGCGGTGCTGATTGTGTCGCACCAGCCGGTGGCGCTGGGCGATGTGCGGGAGCTTAGGTTGGGGGCGGCGGTATGACCTACCCCTACACCGTTAGTGTCGAGCGAAGTCGAGACACGGGCCGTCTCGCCCTGCGCCCGCCCCTCGACTTCGCTCGGGACGAACGGGGGGCGGGGTGATGCTCTCGCTCATCACCCGCGACGTCCGCCGCGCCTGGGCGGGAGGGGGCGCAATCTTCCCGATTGCCTTCTTCCTGCTCGTCGCGGTGCTGTTCCCGTTCGGGGTCGGGCCTGACCGCGATCTGCTCGCACGCGTGGGGGGCGGGGTGGTCTGGGCGGCGGCGCTGCTCGCGGCGCTGATGCCCGTCGAGCGGCTGGTCGCGCCCGACATGGAAGCGGGGGTGCTCGATCAGTTGAGCGTGCGCGGGGTTGGCCTGATGAGCGTGAGCGCGGCCAAAATCGTCGCGCACTGGCTGAGCTTCGGCCCGCCGCTGATGCTGGCGGCGGTGATCGCGAGCGGGTTGCTGGGGGTGAGTGCCGATGCGCTGCTCGCGATCGAAATCGGGTTGCTGGTCGGCACGCCGGGGCTGGCGGCGCTGGCGGTCGCCACCTCGGCGCTGGTGGCGGGCTTGCGCGGGAGTGGCGCGGTGGCGGGGCTGGTGATGCTCCCGCTCGCGGTACCGCTGCTGATCTTCGGCGCAGGGTCGATCGAGGGCGGGCAGGGGGCGTTGAAGCTGCTCGGCGCCGTGACGCTGCTGCTGGTGGCGGGCGCGCCGGTGCTGGCGGCTGCGGCGATACGGGCGGGGCGGGGGTAGTTTGGTTCACGCGAAGGCGCGAAGGTCCGCGAAGGGCTGGGGTAGAAGTTTTTTCACGCAAAGAACGCGAAGAGGGCAGGATGGATGTCGAGGCGATGGCCGCGATCGCGGTCGATGCAGGGCTGAAGATCCATCAGGAGCTTGGACCTGGATTGCTCGAATCGGCTTATGAGGCCGTGCTGGCGCACGTCCTTGTGCAGCGAGGATTGGCAGTCGAGCGGCAAAAGCTCATTGCGATTCGGTACGAAAGCCTCACGATTGACGCCGGGTTTCGCGCCGACCTGTTGGTCGGCAATCAATTGCTGATCGAACTAAAATCGGTCGATCGGCTGGCGCCGGTGCACGGCAGGCAATTGTTCACCTATCTGCGCTTCATGGACTTACGCTTGGGCCTGTTGATGAACTTTGGCGGCGCGACCTTTCGCGAGGGCTTGAAACGGGTCGTCAACCAACACGCTAATTCAGCCAACCAAAGACCCTCCGTCGCCCCAAGCGACTAACCCTTCGCGTTCTTCGCGCCCTTCGCGTGAACCAACTTTACTTCGACCACCGCGCAAAAATCGCCGTCGGTAGCAGTAGCCCGCGCGCTTCCTCGCGCACGGCCATCTCGCCGACTTCGACCGTCCCGCCCAGCCCGTCCATCGCCTGGCGCAGCACTTCGCCGATCGCCAGCGCTGACATCCGCACCGCATACACCGTCAGCACGAGGAACTTGCTCTCGGCATCCATCAGCCGCCGGCAATCGGCGATGAGCCCGGGCAGGCCCTCCTCCAGCCGCCACACTTCGCCATCCGGCCCGCGCCCGAACTTGGGCGGATCGAGGAAAATCCCGTCGTAGCGTCGCCCGCGCCGCACTTCGCGCGCGGCAAACTTCGCGGCATCGTCGACCATCCAGCGGATCGGGCGGTCGGCCATGTCGGACAAGAAGGCATTGGCCTTGCCCGCCTCGACCGATTTCTTCGACGCATCGACATGTGTCATTTTCGCGCCCTTGCACGCCAGCGCGAGCGTGCCGACGCCGGTATAGCCGAACAGGTTCAGCACTTCGTCGCCCTCGGCGACTTGCCTCCGCATCCACGCCCATTGCGGCGCCATGTCCGGGAAGAAGGCGAGGTGGCGGAAGGGCGTGTTCTGCGCGAGGAACAGCAATTCCTCCCACCGCACATGCCAGCCACCGCGCGGCACATCGCGCGACAAATCCCAGCGGCCGCCGCCATCTTCGTCCGACGCCGCGATGAATTCGCCATCGGCGTCCCAGCTGTCCGACGCGGGCGCCCACATCGCCTGTGGCTCGGGACGGATGAAGCGGAAGCGGCCATAGCGTTCGAGCTTGCGGCCATTGCCCGAGTCCACCAGCCCGTAATCGGCCCAAGGCTCAGCGACGAGGGTGAGCAGCGTCACGCCTTCGCCTTCGCCCGCGCGGCCACATAGCCCGTCACCGCTTCGAACGTCGCGGGCAGCGTGTCGTAGCGTTCCTCGCGCTCGAACAATTCGCCGACGC
>JAIETY010000007.1 GCA_019744885.1 Sphingomonas sp. | reverse complement strand
CGCCGCAAATGCTGCGCGGCATGGGCGTTGGAGGCACTGATCAGGAAGTCGTCGTCGGTCGGGTCTGCGGGCCAGGCCAGCGGGAGCGGCAACTGCGTCATCCGGCGGTGGCATTGTCCGCAGGGACGTCGGGCGGCGGCAGGCTCGGCGCGCGGCGGAGCATGCGCAAAGCGCCGCCGCCCGAAATCACCGCCCACCCGCGCGCCTCAATCGCCGACCGCAGCGTCGTCGCATCGCCTTCATAGGTCACACGCAGCACCGAGATACCGCCAAGCGCGAGGCTGTCGATCGACACGCTTCGGATACCCGGAATCCCGCGGAGCGTCGCCTGCGACGAATCAAACGCGCCTGCCGTGGGGGTTTCGACCTGCACGGTAATCGCGGTGGCAGGCACTTCGCTGGTGCCGATGACGTCCTCGGGGAGCAGCGACTCATCGGGGAGCGTCGTCTCGTCGACCGCCGCGGGTGCCCGGGCGAGCAGCCCCGGATCGATTCGCAGAATGCCGCTAGACAGCGCACCCTGATAGGCCGCGTCGATCCGCTTGACGCCGGCATCCATCAGCGCGGGCAGCGCATCGGCATTGCTCACGCGCAGCGAGAAGCTGGTCAGCAGGCGGTTGTCGGGGCCGAAACGTGCCTGAAACCGGCCGATGATCGGCCCTCCGGGCCATTGCCGTTCGAGATGGACGATTGGGATCAGCACGTCGGACGCGCCATATTGCGCGAGCGTCGACCGCCACTGGCCGCGCCCCGGCCGGTTGATTTGCCCCGCGTTCAGCAGCAGCGCATCGGGGCCGTTGCCGGCCGGGCGCACATAATCGACTGTGCTGTTGCCCGCGTTGAAGCGCCCCCAGGCATCGAGCCACGCGTTCTTGCGCTCGAACGCCAACGGCGCGCCGCCGGTCCATTCGATCGGCAGCAGCAGGAAGGGCGGCGACCGCGTGAACGACGCGCTGACACCGAGGATCGACGCGGCGCGCGACCGATCGAATCGAATGCCCAGCTTGGCGATATAGCGCGTCGGGCCGATCTGCTCGCTTTCGACGACAATGCCCGACACGAGCTGATCGAGCACCGAATCGGGCAAGCCCGCGCCGCCAACGCCCATCCTCCGCGACAGCATCACCCAGCCCTTGCGTTGGGCAAGCCGCCAGCCTGCGGTCCGGGCGGCATCGGAACTCTTGGCGCTGACATCGACTTCGACGCCGCTGACTTCGAAACTCGGGCCTGCGCCCTCTTGCGCGGCGACATCGCTGCCGATCAGCGGGACGATCGCAAGCATCGCAACAGCCACGCGAAAGGATTTTGACAGCGCCATAGCGCGCCCTTTTGGCGAAGCAGGCGTGGAAATCCAAGCGCGATATCGCTAGGCGCTGTCGACAATGACCGACGATCGCTCCGCGCCGCCTGCCGACACCCCGGCCTATACCTATGCTGATGCCGGCGTTTCGATCGCGGCGGGCAATGCGCTGGTGCGCGCGATCGGCCCGCTGGCACGGGCAACGCGGCGCGCCGGGGCGGATGCTGAACTCGGCGGTTTCGGCGGCTTTTTCGACCTGAAGGCCGCTGGGTTCGTCGATCCCTTGCTGGTTGCGGCGAATGACGGCGTCGGCACCAAATTGAAGCTCGCGATCGAGCATAATGCCCATGACGGCGTCGGCATCGATCTGGTCGCGATGTGCGCCAATGATCTGATCGTTCAGGGCGCCGAGCCTTTGTTCTTCCTCGATTATTATGCTAGCGCCAAGCTCGTGCCCGGTGTCGCCGAGCGTGTCGTCGCATCAATTGCGCAAGGGTGCCTGCAAGCCGGGTGCGCGCTGATCGGTGGCGAAACCGCCGAAATGCCGGGCATGTATGCCGATGGCGACTATGACCTCGCGGGCTTCTGCGTCGGCGCGGTCGAGCGCGATCAGGTCATCACCGGCGCCAAGGTGCGCGCGGGCGATGTCATCCTCGGCCTTGCCTCATCGGGCGTCCATTCGAACGGCTTCTCGCTGGTCCGCCGATTGGCTGCCGACAAGGGCTGGAAACTGGATCGCCCTGCGCTGTTCGATATCGACACGCGGCTGATCGATGCGCTGATGGCGCCCACCCGCATCTATGTGAAATCGCTGCTGCCGCTGGTTAAGGCGGGCAAGATCGCCGCGATGGCGCATATCACCGGCGGCGGGCTGCTCGAAAACATCCCGCGCTGCCTGCCCAAGGACATGCAGGCACTGATCGGCGCCGATGCCTGGGAACAGCCAAGGTTGATGGCGTTCCTGCAAGCACAGGGGAATATCGAGCCCGGTGAAATGGCGCGAACGTTCAACTGCGGCATCGGCATGGCAGTGGTCGTCGCGCAGGAAGACCTCGCCGAAGTCACCGCGCACCTCGCCAGCGCGGGCGAGACCGTCCACGCGATCGGGCTGGTCGTCAGCGGCCCGCGCGGCTGTGTCGTCTCGGGCTCTGCCGAAACCTGGGGTGCCCGCGAAAAATGGTCGGTGCGCTTCGATGCCTGACCGAACGCGGGTCGCCGTGCTCCTGTCGGGGCGCGGATCGAACATGATGGCGCTGGTTGAGGCGTCGAACGCCCCCGATGCCCGCTTCAAGGTAGTTCTTGTTGCGTCCGACCAGCCGGACGCACCCGGTCTGGCCTGGGCGGCGGAGCAAGGCATTGCCTGCTGGAGCCTGTCGCCCAAGGGCATCGGCAAGGCCGCGCATGAAGCTGCGCTCGACGCTGCGCTGCGCGACGCGGGCGCCGCGTTCATCGCGCTTGCAGGTTATATGCGTATCCTCTCGGCCGATTTCGTCGCACGCTGGGAAGGCCGCATCGTCAATATCCACCCCTCGCTCCTGCCCAAATACAAGGGCCTCGACACCCACGCGCGTGCGATCGATGCGGGCGACAAGATCGCGGGCTGCTCGGTCCATGTCGTCACCGAAGAGCTTGATGCCGGCGAAGTACTTGGCCGCGCGGTCGTGCCGATCCTGGCAGGCGACACCAGCGATACACTGGCGAAGCGCGTGCTGGCAGCCGAGCATCGCCTTTATCCGCGCCTTCTGGCAGATTATGTCGCGCGATGAGCCTTGATCCCGACCTCGCCCTCGCCCGCGCGCGCAGCATCTGCCTTGCACTGCCCGAGGCCGACGAGCGACTGTCGCACGGATCGCCCGGCTTCTTCATCACCAAGGGCAAGTTCTTCGCCTATGTCTGGAACAATCACCACAACGACGGCATCATGGCCTGCCATGTGAAGACCAGCGGGCGCGAAGAACAGGCGATGCTGGTCGAGATGGACCCCGATTTCTACTTCGTGCCGCCCTATTTGGGGCCGAGCGGCTGGATCGGCATGCGGCTCGACCGCGACGATACCGATTGGGACCGCGTCGCCGACCGCATCGCGATTAGCTGGCAACTCATCGCGCCCAAGCGTTTGCTGGAGACGTACCGCACATGACCGAAACCCCGGCGGATAAGACCGAAGCCGCAGCGATCCGCCGCCGCTGGATCACGCTCGGCGAAATCGTCGCGGTGGCGGGACTCATCATCTCGGCACTCGCCTTGTATCTTAGCTACGCCGACCGCCGCGCCGATGAGGCCGAGCGGCAACGCGAAAAGGCGAGCGAGGCCAAGGCGCGCACTGCCGTGCTGCTGACCGCCACCGAGGTCGACGGCGGCCGCCGCCTGACGCTCAAGGACCCCGCGCATCCGGTGCAGACGATCACGGTCAGCTTCCCCGCAGCGCTTGGCGTCGGCACCCAGACAAGCAGCGTAACGCCCGAAATCGACCTGCGCTGGTTTGCCGCCAAGCTGCTCGACGCGACCGCCAAGGGGCCGGATAACGCCACCGGTCGCCTGCCCGTGCTGATCGACGCCGATTATTGGGACGGCGACGCGCAGGTTCACGACCGCGCGATTTATGACGTCGTCTGGGAAAGCCACGGCCGCCTGATCGAAGGCCGCGCGCTTCGGCTCAAAGGGTTGATGCTGCACCAGCGCAAAGGCGCAACCCAGGCGGCGATTGACGCGCGCTGGGCCACGGTCGGCCCGCGCGCGCCCTAAACATCCGCGCGCGCTATCAGCCGACGATTTCTTCGGGCTTGAAGAAATAGGCGATTTCGATCGCGGCATTCTCGTCGCTGTCCGAACCATGGACCGAATTGGCTTCGATCGATTCGGCGAGTTCCTTGCGGATCGTGCCGGGTTCGGCATTGGCGGGGTTGGTTGCGCCCATGATGTCGCGGTTGCGCTGCATGGCGTTTTCACCTTCCAGCACCTGTACGACGACCGGTCCGGAAATCATGAAGGTCACCAGATCGTTGAAAAAGGGGCGCTCGCGGTGGACGGCATAAAAGCCCTCGGCCTGCTCGCGCGTCATCTGGATGCGCTTGGAGGCAATAACGCGCAGGCCGCCATCTTCCAGCATCTTGGTGACGGCACCCGTCAGGTTGCGGCGGGTGGCATCGGGCTTGATGATCGAGAAAGTGCGTGTCGCGGCCATGACTGGTGCGGTCCTTCGTGTCTGGAGCTAGGGGATAGACTGGCGCGCCTTTAGCGGGGGCGGCGCCGGGGAGCAAGCGCCTACCCCGCCTGCTCCCAGCCGCGCGCACCCTGTTTCCAATAGCGCCGTTCGATGCTTTCACGCCCCGCGAGCCCCTTCCATGCCGCGCGCGCGGCGTCGATGCAGCTTTCGTCGAACAAATGGAACGCGCGGTCGAATTCAAGCGCGGCATCGCGCCACATCGCATCGGCGATCAGGATGTTGCGCGCGGCATTCCCGGCAACGGGTTCGGGAGCGATGAGAATCGGCTGGGCAGCATCGTCACCCGCACCCGCCTGCGCGTGCGGCAGGAAGCTGTCGGCGGTATAGTCCCACAGTAACCGGTCGAGCGCCGCGCGCTGCGGGGCGTCGCCGCTCACGATCAACAACCGCCCGCCGCCCGCCACCACCCGCTCGGCGAGCCGCGGGAGGATTTGCTCAAGCGGCTGCCGGGTCAGGTGATAAAAGTCGACTTGCATCGCGGTGGCATCAGCCCTCGAAGTTATCCGCCACAAACCGGTCGAGCACGCGCACCCCGTAACCCGTCGCACCTTTGTCAAAGGTCGCACCGGGCTTGTCGGCCCACACCATCCCGGCGATGTCGAGATGCGCCCAGCGCACGCCCTTGTCGACGAAGCGCTGGATGAACTGCGCCGCGGTGATCGATCCAGCGCCGCGCGGGCCGACATTCTTCATGTCGGCGATCGGGCTGTCGATCAGCTTGTTGTAATTGTCCGACAGCGGGAAGCGCCACAGCAGGTCGCCCGACGCCTTGCCGGCCGCCAGCAACTGATCGGCGAGGCTGTCGTCATTCGCGAACAGTCCGCCATGTTCGTTGCCGAGCGCAATGATCATCGCGCCGGTCAAGGTCGCCAGATCGACGATCGTCTTCGGCCGATGGTTGCGCTGGACCCAGGTGATCGCGTCGCACAGCACCAGCCGCCCTTCGGCGTCGGTGTTGAGGATCTCGATCGTCTGCCCCGACATCGACGTCACGATATCGCCGGGGCGCTGCGCGTTGCCGTCGGGCATATTCTCGACCAAACCACAGACGCCGACGACATTCGCCCTGGCTCCCCGCAGCGCCAGCGCCTTCATCGCGCCGACCACGGCCCCCGCGCCGCCCATGTCCCACTTCATGTCTTCCATGCCCGGGCCAGGCTTTAGCGAAATGCCACCGGTGTCGAAGGTCACGCCCTTGCCGACCAGCGCGAGATCGGGATCGCCCGGTCCCTTGCCGCTCCACTTGATGACGAGCAACTGGCCCTCGCGCACCGATCCCTGGCTGACACCGAGCAGCGATCCCATGCCGAGCTCGGTCATCTCGGCCTCGCCCAGCACCGAAATTTCGAGCCCCAGTCCTTCGAGATCAGCGGTCACGCGCTCGACGAAGGCGACCGGGTACATGATGTTTGGTGGCTCGGCGACGAGCGTGCGCGTGAGCGCCAGCCCCTTGGTGACGGCATCCTGCGCATGCCACGCCGCGTCGCTGCCTTCGGGCGCGCCAGCAATCGTGATGTGGGTAAGCGTCGGCTTCTGCCTTTCGGGCAGGCGCGTGCGGTAGGTATCGATCCGCCAGCCGCGCATGACTGCGGCGGCGGCAAAGCGCGCCACCGCGCTTGCTGACGGTGCTGCAGCCAGCGCCGAGAAATCGGCGGTGACGGCCGTGGTACCCGATGTGAGCAACTTCGCGGTCAGCGCGCCGCCCGCGCGCTCATAATCATGCTCGCTCCCTGCCCCGACACCCAACAGCAGCAGTTGGCGCACCCCAGTGCCCGTCGCCACAAAGGCCTCGACGACGGCACCGGGCTCGCCATCAAAGCGCGCTGCGCGGGCAGCCGCCAACGCGAGCGCCTGCGCGCCCGCATCAAGGTCACCAAACGCCACCCGGTCGATCCCGTCCTTTTCGACGGGAATCGCAACGACAGCGGCATCTGCCGCGCGAGTGACGGAAAATTCAATCTGCATCATTAACCTCAAAACGAGTTTGAAAAAGAGAGTCGAGGGTGGCGTGAAAGTTTCTTGGGCCAGCCTGCTTGCTCTGTCAAAGCGCGCGGCGTTGCGGCAGCGCCGAACCGGTGCGATAGGGCAGTCGGGCGGGCGCAATGGCGACCGGAAAGGGATTCGTGCCGACGTGAGGCATCGTAGTGTTCTGAATTCCTGTGCGCTAGCGCTCGCAATCGGCCTTACTGCACCCGCTTGTGCGCAGGACTTGCAGGACCGCATTACGCCGCCGCCGCCGCCGCTTACCCCGGCCGAACAGCCAGCGCCGACCAAGGACGAAGATCAGGTCCAGTTCAGCGCCAACGAACTAAGCTATGACACGGATGCCGACGTGGTCACCGCGAACGGCGATGTACGCATGTACCGCGAAGGCGACCGGCTGCGCGCCGACAAGGTTAGCTGGAACCGCAAGACCGGGAGGGTGATCGCGTCCGGCAACATCGTCGTCACCAATCCGGGCGGCGACCAGGCCTATGGCGATGCGATCGAACTGACCGATTCGCTGAAGGACGGCGTGGTCGACAATATGCTCGTAGTGCTTGATCGCGGCGGACGCCTCGCCGCCCAGCACGGCAGCCGCGACAAGGACGGCATCGTCAGCCTCACCAACGCTGCCTACACGCCGTGCGCAGTGACCAATGCCGCCAATTGCCCGAAGGAACCGTCGTGGAAGATCACTGCGGTCAGCGTGGTCTACAATCCCGCCAAGCAGCGCATTTATTATAAAGGGGCGCGGATCAGCATCTTCGGTTTCGCCACCCTGCCGCTGCCCGCGCTGTCGAACCCGGTCGGCGACGATACGCATAGCGGCCTGCTGAACCCCGACATCCGCTACACCCGCGTGAACGGGTTTGAATATGCGCAACCCTATTATCTGTCGATCGCGCCCAACCGCGGGATCAAGATCACGCCGCGCATCTTCTCGAACGTGCTGCCGCTGCTCTCGGTCGATTACAGCGCGCTCACCACACGCGGTGCCTATCGCCTTTCGGTCTATGGCACGGTCAGCGACCGGACCGAAACCGGCATCATCAACCCGGTGACGTCGCAGAATGTGTTTCGCGGCTATATCGAGGGCAGCGGGCGGTTTCAGCTGACCCCAAATTGGAGCGTCAGCACCTCGTTTCGCGTCGCAACCGACCGCACATTCCTGCGCCGCTACGATATTTCGCGTGACGACATCCTGCGCAGCACGGCGCGGATCGAGCGGATTGGTCCGGACAGCTATTTCGCGATCAGCGGCTGGGCGGTGCAAACCTTGAGGGTTGGCGATCGTCAGGGGCTCCAGCCCGTCGCGCTGCCCGAAATCGATTATCGGCGCCGCTTTCGCAATCTGTTCGGCGGGCAACTCGACGTGCAAGTCAACACGCTCGCAATCGGCCGCGCCGCCGGACAGGACACCCAGCGCGCCTTCACCAGCGCGACCTGGAACCTGCGCCGCGTCACCGGCTGGGGCCAGGAAGTCACGGTCACCGGCTATCTGCGCGGGGACCTTTATAATTCGGCCGACCAGATCGCGACCACCGTCGCCAGCTATCGCGGCAATCCCGGCATTCAGACGCGCGGCATTGCTGCGGTCGCGATCGACGTCAAATGGCCCTTCGTCGGGCGTTTTCTGGGCGGCACGCAGCGCCTGACGCCGCGCGTCCAGATCGTCGCGTCGCCCAAGATCGCCAATCTGATCGTCCCCAACGAAGATTCGCGCGCGGTCGATCTTGAGGATTCTAACCTGTTCGCGCTTAACCGCTTCCCCGGCTATGACCGGTTCGGCGGCTCGACGCGCGTGGTCTACGGCCTTGAATGGGCAGTCGATCTGCCTGACTTCAGCCTGACGTCCAATGTCGGGCAAAGCTACCGGCTGAGTGCCGATCCTGCCTTCATTCCAAAAGGCACCGGCTTCTCCGACAATGTGTCGGACATTGTGGGCCGCACCGAATTGCGTTTTCGTGACATCGTCTCGCTCACCCATCGATACCGCCTGGACAAGAGCGGGTTGGCAATCCGCCGCAATGAGCTTGACGCGACGATCGGCACACGCGGCACCTATCTGCTGCTCGGCTATCTCCGGCTGAATCGCCAGATCGACCCCACGCTGGAGGATTTGCGCGACCGTGAAGAAGTGCGCGCGGGCGCGCGCGTCCAGTTCGCGCGCTTCTGGTCGCTGTTTGGCTCGACCGTGATCGACTTGACGACCAAGCGCGCCGATCCGCTGTCGACGACCGACGGTTTTGCGCCGGTGCGCCACCGCATTGGCGTGGGCTATGAAGACGATTGCCTCAGGCTCGGCCTGACGTGGGTGCGCAATTACCAGGACACGGGCGACGCGCGTCGCGGCGACAATTTCCTCGTGACTCTGGCATTCAAGAACCTCGGACGTTAAGCAGGCGATCAACAGGGATCCGCCAAAGGGGTGCGCAGGATCGTTTGCACAGATGAGAGTTGGACCACGTCGATGAAATCATTCGTTAAATCGCGCCCGATGCGCGTCGCGCTGCTGGTCGCAGCCGGGACTGGCCTCGCGACTGCCGCGCTCGCGCAGACCGTGCAGGACCAATCGGTGCCCGACACCGGGCTGAACATTCCGAAGAATTTGCAGATTTTCGGCAAGCGCGACCCCAATGTCCGCAAGGCGACCGCGATCGTCAACGATACGGTGATCACGGGCACCGATGTCGACCACCGCGTCAACCTGATCCTCGCGGCCAACACGCTCAAGCTCAACGAGCAGGAGCTCGCGACGCTGCGGCTGCAGGTGCTCAGCTCGCTGATCGACGAAACGCTTGAGTTGCAGGAAGCCAAGGCGGGCGACATCAAGGTCACTGCCGAGGAAATCGACCAGCGGATCACGCTGATCGCCAAGAATTTCAACAAGAGCGTGCCCGAATTCCGCAGCTTCCTGCGCGCATCAGGATCGTCCGAGCGCAGCCTGCGCCGTCAGGTCGAAGCTGAGCTTGCTTGGAACCGCTATCTGCGACGCAGGATCGGCGCTACAATCAACGTCGGCGATGCCGAAGTGAAGGGCATCCTGAAGCGGCTCGAAGCGCAAAAGGGCCAGACTGAATTCCACGTCAAGGAAATCTACCTGCGCGCCAACCCCGAGCAGCAATCGCAGGTTTTCGCCGAAACGCGCGCGCTGATGGAGGAAATCCAGAAGGGCAAGCGTAGCTTCGAGGACATTGCCTTGGCGCGCTCGGAAGCTACCACGCGCGTGGTTGGCGGCGATCTCGGCTGGGTCAAGGCTGATCAGCTCCCCGAATCACTCGCGCAGGCGTCGGTCGAAATGAACGTCAATCAGCTCGCCGGACCGATCGAAGTCCCGGGTGGCTTTTCGATCCTGTATCTGGTCGACAAACGCAAAGTGCTGACAGCGGATGCGCGCGACGCGGTGCTCAGCCTGCGCCAGGTAAGCATCGCCTTCCCCAAGGGGATCACCGAAGCCGAAGCATCGCAGCGCGTGTCGGTCTTCGCCAGCGCCATCAAGACGATTCGCGGCTGCGGTGAAGTGCAGAAAGTTGCCGCCACGTTGCAGGCCGAAGTCGTCGACAATGACTCGGTCAAGATCCGCGACTTGCCGGCGCAGCTTCAGGACATGATTTCGGGCCTGAGCGTTGGTGAAGCGACACCGCCGTTCGGCTCGCCGACCGATGGCGTCCGCACCCTCGTCGTCTGCGGCCGCACCGAAGCGCAGTCGGGCGACTTGCCGGGGATGGAGCAGGTGCGCAACCAGATGGAGCAGCACGCGATCAACCTGCGCGCGGATCACAAGCTGCGCGATCTGCGGCGCGACGCCATCATCGAATATCGCTGAGCATCGGCTGCTGGCGGGCAGCGCATCGGGGAGGCCCAGGATGATCGCACCGATCGCTGTCTCGATGGGCGACCCTGCCGGTATCGGCCCGGAAATCATCGCCAAGGCGTGGGACGCGCGGCTTGCCGAAAAGCTGCCGCCGTTCTTCGCGGTCGGTGATCCGCGCGCGATCGAAAGCGTGTGGCACGGCCCCGTCGAGCGGATCGGCGACCCCAGTGAGGCCGTCGCGCTGTTCGACCGCGCGCTGCCCGTGCTCTACATTCAGGACGCGGGCGAGATCACGCCCGGCGTGCCCGATACCGACGGCGCGCGCTGTTCGCTGAGCGCGCTTGAGCTTGCCGTCGGCCTCGCGCGGTCGGGCACGGCGGGGGCGCTTGTCACCGGGCCGGTGTCGAAAGCGCAGCTTTACGGCATTGGCTTCATCGATCCGGGCCAGACCGAATTCGTCGCCGAGCGCTGCGGCATCGCGCGCGAAAATGCCGTGATGATGCTCGCGGGGCCGACGCTGCGGGTCGTACCGATGACGACGCATATCCCGCTGTCGGCCGTGCCCGCCGCACTGACGATCGATCTCGTCGTGGCACGCGGCCGCGCGACGGCGCGGGGCCTCTCCCGCAATTTCGGGATCGAGGCGCCGCGTTTGGCCTTTGCCGGGCTCAACCCGCACGCGGGCGAGAGCGGTTCGATCGGGCGCGAGGAAATCGATGTACTGATGCCCGCGATCGAGCTGCTGCGCGAAGAAGGCATCGACTGCACCGGGCCGATGCCCGCCGACGCAATGTTCCATGATTCGGCGCGCACGCGCTACGATGTCGCGATGTGCTGCTATCATGACCAGGCGCTGATCCCGCTCAAGCTGCTCCATTTCGATGACGGGGTGAATGTCACGCTCGGGCTGCCGATCGTGCGCACCTCGCCCGATCACGGCACCGCGTTTGACATCGCCGGCAAAGGCCTTGCGCGAGCCGGGGCGATGATCGCCGCGATCCGGCTGGCGGCTGAATCGGCCGAGCGGCGGTTGGCGAACCCGATGTGACCAGCCTGCCGCCGCTGCGCGAGGTGATCGCGCGGCACGGGCTGACCGCCAGCAAGGCGCTCGGCCAGAACTTCCTGCTCGACGGCCAGTTGCTCTCGCGCATCGCGCGCATTCCCGGCGATCTCGACGATGCCGAAGTGTTCGAGGTTGGCCCAGGCCCCGGCGGCCTGACGCGCGCATTGCTTCAGGCGGGCGCACGGGTGACAGCGGTCGAACGCGACCACCGCTGCCTGCCCGCGCTGGCGGAACTGAGCGAGTATTTCCCCGGCCAGCTCAAGGTGATCGAAGCCGACGCCTTGGCCGTCGATGCGCCTGCCCTGTTCACGGGCGCGCCGCATATCGTCGCCAACCTGCCGTACAACATCGGTACGCCGCTGCTGGTCGGCTGGCTGTCGGCGCCGTGGCGGCCGTGGTGGCAATCGCTGACGCTGATGTTCCAGCGCGAAGTCGCCGACCGCATCGTCGCCGCCGTCGACAGCGAGCATTATGGGCGGCTGTCGGTGCTGTCGCAGTGGCGCACGACCGCCAAAATCGCGATGCCGGTCCACCGGTCGGCGTTCACCCCGCCGCCCAAGGTGATGTCGGCAGTGGTGCATCTGGCCCCGCTCGACAGCCCCGAGGGCGTCAAGCTCGCGACGCTCGAACGGCTGACGGGCGCCGCCTTTGGTCAGCGCCGCAAGATGCTGCGGCAGAGCCTGAAGGGCGTGCCGGGTGCCGCCGAAGCGATGGAAGCGCTCGGAATTGAGCCGACGCGCCGCGCTGAAACCGTCAGCGTCGCCGAATTCGTCACGCTCGCCCGCGCACTGGGCTGATCCGTTTCGGGTTACGCCCCCCCCGTTCGTGTCGAGCGCAGTCGAGACACGGGCCCAAGCGCCTGACGCCCGCCCCTCGACTTCGCTCGGGACGAACGGAAGACGGCTTTATCTAGGCCGGTCAGGACGCTCGACTATTCCTTGGTCGACTTCGCCGTCTGTGAAGCGACCACCGGCACCCCACGTGCGATCGAGGCAGCGAGCTGCGTGGCTTCGGTACACCCCTTGGTGCACAAGCGCTTGATCTTCGCCAGATTCTGGCGCGCGCGCTCGATCGCGCCTTTGGTCACCAGTGCCTCGCCCTGCCCCTTCAGCGCGGCGATGTCGTTCGGATCGAGCTCGAGCGCTTCGCGGTAATAACGGATCGCCTTGCCCGACAGTCCGCGCGCCTGCGAGACATCGCCCAGCGCCACGAACGCCGCGCGGTTGCGCGGATCGACCGCCAGCGCGGTTTCAAGCGTGTCGGTCGCACCGTCGAGATTGCCTGCCGCGGCAGCTGCCTTGGCGCTCGCAACCAGTTGCATCGATCGCGGATCGATCTGATCATCGGGGCGCTGGCCGTGCAGCGACGTCGACACCGTGACCAGAACCAGGGCCGCAGCGGCGGCAAGCGACGAATAACGCATGAACATCTCCAACGGGCGAGGCACTGAGGCTAGCATGGCGCCACCAGTCTCGCGACAAAAAAGCCATCCGTCGAGTCATGCTGTGGCGTCAGCCGCACACCGGGCCCATGCGCGCGACCGGCGGGCAGTGTCAGCGGCTCGGCACGCCAGCCCGGATGGGCGTCGAGGAAGGCCGCAACCTGCCCCGCGCCTTCCTCGTCGAGCAGCGAACAGACGATATAAACGAGCGCGCCGCCGGGTTTAACCAGTGTAGCGCCCACAGCCAACACATGCCGCTGCGTTTCGACCAGCCGCGCGATGCGATCAGGCGTCAGCCGCCAGCGCGCCTCGGGGTTACGCCGCCACGTGCCCGTGCCCGCGCAGGGCGCGTCGATCAGCACTGTGTCCGCGCTTGCCGTCCAATCCGCGAGCGCTTCAATCTCGCGCCCCGGATTGAGCAGCCGCGTTTCGATAATGTCCGCCCCTGCCCGCAGGGCGCGCGGTGCCAGCCGCGACAGCCGCGCCCGGTCGGTATCCGTCGCGAGCAACGCTCCCTCACCGAGCATCATCGCCGCCAGCGCGAGCGACTTGCCCCCCGCGCCTGCGCACAAATCGACGATCCGCTGTCCGGGTTGGGCAGTGGCGGCGAGCGTGACGATCTGGCTACCCGCATCCTGAATCTCGATCGCGCCCTGCTCATAAGCGGGGTGCCGCTCGATGTTGGTGCCCGGGGGGAACCGCAGTGCATCGGGCAGGCCGGGGACTGGCTCAGCCCCATCGATCTCGACCACCACACCCGAAGCGCGGTTGATCCGCACGTCGAGCGGCGCCCGATCAACCAGCGCGGGCAATTCGTCCGCACCAATCCCTGATGCTGCCAGCAGCACGAGCAACCAGTCGGGAGCGATGCCCGCTGGCGCGCCGACCTCGCCCTCGCCAACCGGCGCCGGGCCGTGTGGCGATCCGTCGAAGCACGCAGCAAGCTCCGGATCGTCGGTCGCGACCCCCAGCATCGCCGCGCGGCCGCTCGCGGGACGCTCGCCTGCGCGCCGGATCGCGGCATAGACCAGCTCGCGTACCGCGCGGCGATCCTTCGCCCCGGCATAGCGGCGGGTGGCAAAATAGCGCGCGATCAGGGTGTCGGCAGCGGCGCCGCCTTCGCGGGCGGCATCGACTACGGCGTCGAGCAGGTCGATCGCAGCCTGAACACGGGCGGATGGGGTCATGCCTTCGCGCTTAGGCGCAACCAGCCCGTCATGGCAAAGTCATTCGCTCCCGCCTGAGCGGCGGATCAGCTACGCTTGCGCCCGAAAGCAGGCCGCGGAGCGAGCGCCGGAGCAGGTTGCGGGGCGGCGGACGACGCTTCCGGTGCGCCGCTGCCACGCTTGGCGAGATAGCGGGCCATGATGGCGTCGGCATCGAACGCTTCTTCGCTGCGGCCTTGATCGACCGGATCGACCACGCGCTCGATCGGCCTTTCGGGCGGCGGCGCGTCACCGCGTCCTCGCAATCCCAGGTAGATATTCCGACCCGCGTAGATGAAGCAGATGGCTGCCGCGATGACGATCAGCAAGGCCGCCAAGTGACCGCTCAACGCGCCCGCATTGTCGCCCTGAAGCTTGGCAAGGTCGCCGTGCGCCGCGATGCCGCGCGACATTGAATTGAGCCCAAAGCCGATCGAGATCGGCAAGATGACTTTGAGGAAGCTGACCTTTGCCATGCTGCAAGCATAGCCGGCAATTCTGAATGCCGCGTAAAATACGGGTCAGCGTGTGGGCAATCACCGCGTCGGGTAATTGGGCGCCTCACGCGTGATCGTCACGTCGTGGACATGGCTTTCCTTCAGGCCCGCGCCGGTGATCCGTACGAATTGGGCGCGCGCCTGCAATTCCTCGATCGTCCGCGCGCCGGTATAGCCCATCGCCGCACGCACGCCGCCGACGAGCTGGTGGATCAC
>JAIETY010000202.1 GCA_019744885.1 Sphingomonas sp. | reverse complement strand
GGTCATGAATAGGCAATCCAGCAATCGAGCAATGCATTGGCAAGCCCGTTGTCGAGTGTTTCGCGCGCTTCCTCGACGCCGTTACAAAGGTCGGCAGCATGGCCCGCGACCACAAGCGCGGCGGCAGCGTTGAGCAGCACGGCGTCGCGATAGGCGCCCGTCTCGCCCTGCAGCAGGCGGCGCAGCGCAGCGGCGTTATAGGCCGGGTCGCCGCCGCGGATGGCGGCGATCGGGTGGCGCGGGAGGCCCGCGTCCTCAGGCGTGACGCTGGCGCGTAGCGCAACCGCGCCGACGCTCACCACGACAGTCGGCCCGGCACCCGAAACCTCGTCCAGCCCTTCCTCGCCCGACACCACCAGCGCCGCCTCAGTGCCGAGCTGCGCCAGCGCATCGGCATAGACCGGCGCATAATCGGGCCGGGCGATGCCGATGAGCTGGCGGGTGACACGCGCCGGATTGGCGAGCGGGCCCATCAGGTTGAAGATCGTGCGCTTGCCGATGCGTTTGCGAATGGGCGTGATGCGCGCCATCGCCGGGTGGTGGTTCGCCGCGAACAGGAAGGCGATGCCGATGTCACGCAGGCTCGCCTCGGCCAGCCGCCCCGCGCGCGTCATGTCGAGCCCGAGCGCTTCGAGCGTATCCGCTGCGCCCGCTTTCGAAGAAGCGGCACGATTGCCATGCTTGGCGACCGGCACGCCGCAGGCCGCGACGATCAGCGACACGGCGGTCGAGACGTTGAGCGTGTGATGTCCGTCGCCGCCGGTGCCGCAGACGTCAACGGCGCCTGCTGGGGCTGCGATCGGGATCAGCCGCTCGCGAAGGGCGCGGGCTGCCTCGGCGATTTCGATCGCGGTTTCGCCGCGCTGGCTGAGCGCGATCAGGAATTCGGCGATTGCCTCTTCGCTGGTCCGCGCGTCGAGGATGTCGGCAAAGGCCTGCGCCGCCGTGTCGCGGGAGAGAGGCTGCGCGGGGTCAGGCAGCGCGACATAGCCAATCACGCGAGCGCCTTGGGGTGCAGCCCCGCCAGCGTCATGAAATTGGCGAGCATCGCATGGCCGTGTTCGGTGGCGATGCTTTCGGGGTGGAATTGCACCCCGTGGATGGGGAGGGTGGCGTGGCGGAACCCCATCACTGATCCGTCGTCGGCGGTGGCGTTGACCACCAATGCCTCGGGCGCACCCTCGACGATCAGCGAATGATAGCGGGTCGCGGTGAAGGGCGAGGGGAGGCCGGTGAACAACCCGCTGCCATCATGACTGACGGGCGAAGTCTTGCCGTGCATCAGCCCGCCGCGCACCACCGATCCGCCGAAATGCTGGCCGATCGCCTGATGGCCAAGGCACACGCCGAGCAAGGGCTTGCCCGCGTCGGCGCAGGCCGCGACCAAATCGAGCGAGACACCGGCTTCGTTGGGCGTCTTCGGCCCCGGCGAGATGAGGAAGGCGTGCGCGTTACTGGCGAGCGCTTCGGCGGCGGTCAATGCGTCGTTGCGCACCACTTGCACCTCGGCCCCCAGTTCCATCAGATAATGGACGAGGTTCCAGGTAAAGCTGTCGTAATTGTCGATAACGAGGATCATGTCGCCCCGCCCTTAGCGGGCAGGTGCGGCCGGGGGAAGGGGTGGTTCGGCGAGCAGCCGGGCAAGGTCGGCTTTCCAGAACTTGGCCCAAGTATGGGTGCCGTGGCCCTTGGTTTCGGCGCTCGCCGGGATCAGGATGAAGCGCGCACGCGGCATGCGCTTGACGGCCGCATCTGCGAAACCGAGCTCGGGCGGGTTGATGAAATCATCGGCCGAATTGATCCACAGCAGCGGCACCTTGATCTTTTCGAGCGCGCCCGAGGGATCATAGTTGCGCGACGAATCGATGTAATAGAGCGCATCATTGGCGTCGATCTTGCTCGCCCGCGCGAAAGCGGTGTCGAGCGCGGCTTCGGTCGCGGCGCGGGTGGGGAATTGGGCCTGCGCCGCGATCGGGTTCAACCCGGCGATGATCAGCAGATCGGCCGCCGTGCGCACGCCCGCGGTGGGCTGGGCGGTGTAATTGCCATTCGCCCACGCCGGATCGGCCTTGATCGCGTCAATCGCCATTTTGCGCCACAGCCGATTGCGCCCGGCAAGCGGCACGGGGTTGCACGCGAACGGCGCGAGCCGCTCGGCGAAACCGGGAAAGGTCTCGCCCCAGACAAAGGCGTGCATGCAACCCATCGACGTGCCGAGGATCAGCTTCAGCTTGGTCACCCCCAGTCCTTCGACCAGCAGCCGGTGCTGAAGCGCGACCATGTCGTCATAATCATAGCGCGGGAACGCCATCCGCAAGCCATCGCTCGGTTTCGACGATCCGCCGTGCCCGATATTGTCAGGCAGGATGACATAGGTCGTGGCGAGGTCGAGCGGCGCGCCGGGGCCGTAAAGTTCGTCGGCGAATTGCGGCACGAGGAAATTCTTGCCCGAGCCGCCGGTACCGTGGAGCACCATCACGGCGTTGTCGATCCGCCCTCGCGCGTCGCGGTGCGGCGTGCCGAGCGTGGTGTAGTGGAGGCGCACTTCGGCCAGCGTCTCGCCGGTGCCGAAGCGGACATCGCGCGCGACGAAATCGCCCTCGGTGGCGGACCAGGGCGCAGCGACGGCGGGGGCGGCGAGCAGCGCCAAGAGCGCGATGAGGAAGCGAACCATGGGCCAAGCCTAGCCATGCCCCCCGCGCGGTCAAGCGCGCGCCTTGTTCAGCCGGGGGAAAGGACCGATATGCCACGCTGATGGCTTACCGAGGAGAGTTGCGATGCTGCGCCCGTTTATCACTGCCGTGCTGCTCGCGCTCCCGGCGGTCGCCGTCGCGCAGGACGCCGCGACCCAGGGCCAGCCGCCCGAACGGATCCGATCGATCCTGCTCAAACCCGGCGAGAAATGCCCGCCCGCCGCGAACGAGAATGAAGTCGTCGTCTGCGCGCCGAGCGAAACGCCCTATCGCATCCCGCGCCAATTCCGACAGGCGCCCTATAGCCCCGCGTCCAACAGCTGGGTCAACCGGGTCGAAGCGATCGATCAGGTCAGCCGCGTCAATGGCGCGGTACCGGGAAGCTGCTCGGTGGTTGGCTCGGCGGGGTTCAGCGGCTGCGTGCAGCAGATGATCCAGAACTGGGCGGCGGAGCGGCGTCAGGCGAAAAAGGATGCGGTGGGGGAGCGGTAGTTAGAGGGGCGGTAGGGTCGCCTTATGGGCGGATAGTTCTCGGTCTGCTTTTGTCGCGCCGATCGGCCGAATCAGACATTTAGCGGCACTACAATGGTCTCGGGTGCGATTGGTAATGTTGCCCTGCCTGGCTGCGCGGACCGGCCAGGCAGGGCGCAGCCGACGCTACACGCCGATGTGGGCAAGGACGAGCTCGAGCCTCGCTAAGGGGTCGAGCATCGCAAGGACGGCTTGCTTATCCTTCACCGCCAGAGGCAGCCGCTGCGCGATAATATCGGCTACCCGGCCGGGATCGTGGAGCTGTCGGAGCGGCGGCCAGATCGGCGGAACAACTATATCTCTTGCGGCTGCATAGGTGTCGAACCTTGAGGCAGCTTCTTCGATGCGTTCCGCCGATCCCTCAATGGCTCCTTCATCGATCTGCTCGATTTCGGCCTCATACCTGCCAGCTTGACCCGAGAATTTTCGGATGCTGACACGGCCTTGGGTTTGCAACAGGACTTGAGTTGAGCCTTCAAGTGCCGGACTGCGCGCCATTACTTCGGCTGACGGAGGGCCGACATCAAGCACCCGTGCAATTACCCCAACGTCATAGACGTCTTGCTCCTCTGGCTCTTCAATGACTTGGCCCCGCTGGGCTACAAGGACGAGCTCTCTGCGATTAGAGAAAGCCAAATTTAGCGCTTCGACAGTGCGGGGGCGTTTGATCCACAACGGGAGCTGTACGTTCGGGAATGGAACCAAGTCCTTGATCGGAAGGACGGGCATGATTGCTCCCGCGTCCCTAGCTTGTTTCAGGTGAGTAGGGTCGCCTCGATCAGTTTCGATAAGGGCCGAAAGGGTGTTCCAATCAGCGACGCCCAGCATCTTAGATACTACCTCAAGGGCCTCACTGTGGCTGAGGGTAATCTGTTTCGTTCCCATCGCCTCTCGGAGGCTTTGAGCCATGACTTTGGCATTTCGAAAATCGCGCATAGTGTTGTCCTCTGCCTTAGCGCAACAGGATGTCAGGTGGTTGCGTTGCTGACCCGGTCGCTCGGGCAAAGGAGGAGGCTGCGAAGCGCTCGATACGTTCACCGTTCCCGAATTCGGGTGCAACCAGCAGGTAGTATCAACCTCTTGCGCACATTGAGCTGCCTATCCGTGCGTGTCAATGACCAAGCGTCACACAAGATAGGTGGCTGCGTCGCCGCCCCTCATGAACGAGTGTCAACTTTCAGCCAGCGCCGGGAGGCACTTGCACGTCCGAAACAGGGGCGACAGTTGCCCTGCCAATTGTTGTCACCCCGGTCTTGTGCCGGAGCCCCCCACAGCGATGCGAAGCGTTTGAGGCGATCTTGGCTGGTCGGCCTCGGCACTGCGCCGTGGTGACGCCGGAACTCTGGGTCCCAATGGCCAGCCAACGCTATTGCCCAAACCCAACCCCGCTCGCCCGCGCCATTGCCTCGCGCGCCGCTGCGAGCAACGCCCCCGCTTTCGCTTCGCATTCGCGTTGTTCATACGCTGGCTCGCTGTCGGCGACGATGCCGGCGCCGGCTTGGACGTGCATCATGCCATCCTTCACCACGGCGGTGCGCAGGACGATGCACGAATCCATCGATCCGTCCGGGGAAAAATAGCCGACTCCACCGGCGTAGGCACCGCGGGCCTCGCCCTCCAGCTCAGCGATGATCTCGCAGGCGCGGACTTTCGGCGCGCCGCTGACGGTGCCGGCCGGAAAGCCCGCGAACAGCGCGTCGATCGCGTCGTGGCGCGGGTCGAGCTGGCCGACGACGTTTGAGACGATGTGCATGACATGGCTGTAGAATTCGACGCCATAGCTGTCGGTAACGCGCACCGAGCCTGCGCTCGCCACGCGCCCGGCGTCATTGCGGCCGAGATCGAGCAGCATCAGATGTTCGGCGCGTTCCTTCGGATCGGCGAGCAGGCTGGCGCGGTTGGCCTCGTCCTCCGCCGCATCCCGCCCGCGCGGGCGGGTACCCGCGATCGGGCGGATCGTGATCTCGCCATCGCGCACGCGCACGAGGATTTCGGGGCTTGATCCGCTGAGCGCAAAGCCCGGCAGGTCGAGGTGATAGAGGAAAGGCGAGGGATTCACCCGCCGCAGCGAGCGATAAAGCTCGATCGGCGGCAGGGCAAAGGGCGCAGTGAAGCGCTGCGCGAGCACGACCTGAAAAATGTCGCCCGCGACGATATAGTCCTTCGCCGCCGCGACCATCTCACCATAGCGCCCGGCGGGCAGTACCGGGGTGAGCGCGATGTCCTCCGGCGCGGCACGCGTAACAGGGGGCAGCGGCGTGGTCGCGAGCCGGGCAGCCGTCGCCTCGATCCGGTCGCTGGCGTCGGCGATTGTCCGCTCGGGATCGCCGCCGGGCCAGACGGGCGCGACGATGAACAGCGCATCGGCGAGCCGGTCGAAGATCAGGATCACCGTCGGGCGCACGAACATCATGTCGGGCAAGCCTAGTCCTGGACCTTCCGCGCGCGGCAGGCGCTCGACCAGACCCACCGTCTCATAGCCGAAATAGCCGACCAGACACGCCAGTGCACGCGGCAGCTCGCTCGGCACGTCCATCAGGCAGTCGGCGACCAGCGCGCGCAGCGCTGCCAGCGTCGGCTGGGGGCAGGAGGCAAAAGCGTCCCGGTCGGTCAGCCAATGCGGGTTGACCTCGGCCCTCTCACCGGCCGCGCGAAACACCAGATCAGGCGCCAGGCCGATCAGGCTGTGCCGCCCCCGGATCGACCCGCCTTCGACCGATTCGAGCAGGAAATCGCCGCGCCCCGTCTCGATCAGCTTGAGCGCGGCGGCAACCGGCGTTTCGGTGTCGGCGCTCTGTCGATGCCACAGCAGCGCCGGACGCCGGGCGGCAAGCGCCGCCCGCGCCGCGTCAATCCCGCTTGCCGTGCCGACCGCCATGCCGATCAGGGGGCCGTGCTGGTCGCGCCGAGCAGTTCCTTGCGCACCTTGGCGATCACCTGGGCCTGCTTGGTAACGCCGATTTCGCTGCGCATCGCCGCGATGAACTGGCGGACATATTCACTGCCGATCTGGCGGCCGAGATCACTCTGCTGGGCGCGGACGACTTCAGGCTTGCCGCGCGCATCACCGTGTTCGATTGCATCAAGATAGACGATCAGCCACCCGCCTGAATTGGGTGCTTCGATCAGCTTGGCGGTGCGCGGCGCCATGGTGAACATCAGCGTCAGCGGGGGCGGCGCGCCCTGCGGCGAGGCCTGAAGCTGTGCGCGGCTCGCGGCGGCGGGCTCGACGGCGGGCAGCGTCAGCTTGGTCGCCTTGAGCGCTTCGGCGAGCGGCGTGCCACCATTGACCTTGCGGATCACATCGGCGGCGACAACCCGCGCAGCGCGGCGGGCGCGATCGATCGTGAAGTCGCGCGCAATCGCCAGCCGGAGCTCTTCGGGCGGCGGCGGGGCCGCCGCGACGATCTTGTCGACCGCAACCACCGCGAAGGCGCCGCCTGCACCGGTGGCGACGATCTGCGGGCCATCGCTCGCTTGCGCCGCAAAAGCAGCCTTCACGACCGGCGCGAGCGCAGGATCGGGCTGCGATGGCTTGGTCGGGTCCGTACCGTCGGCGAGCAGCGGCGCGGACGTTACCGGCGTCAGCTTGTAATCGGCGACGATCTTGGCGAAATTGGTCTTCGCATCGACGGCGTCGTTGATCTTGGTCGACAGGTCGGACATGGCCCGCGCGGTCTTGGTGGCGGTGAGTTCCGTAACCAGATCGCCGCGCGCCTGATCGAGCGTTTTGGCCGCGACGGTCTCCACCGTATCGACATAAGCGACGGTCCAGCCGAGTGGCGCCTTGACCGGGCCAATCGTCGCGCCCTTGGCCGCACCGAACACCTGCGCGGCAAGATCGGCGCCCGATGCGTCGGCATAGGCCTTGCGCTCGACACCGGGCAGCTTGGCGGCGGCGAGGCCCAGCGCCTTGGCCGCGACGTCGATTGCCGTCCCCGCCTTGACCTTGGCGGCAAAGGCATCAGCGGCGGCTTTGTCAGCGAGCACCACTTGCGAAACCGTGCGCTTCTCGGTCGCGGCAAAGCGCGCGGTCTGGGCGCGATAGGCGGCGGTGAGGTCGGCATCGGTCGGCGTCGCGGCTGCCTTGACGGCTTCGGGCGTGACGAGCGCATATTGGATCACCCGCCGCTCGGGGATGATGTAACGCGCGCTGTTGCGCTTGTAGAAGGTCTTGAGCTCGTCGGGTGTGGGCTGCACGCCAGCCCCCAGCGCGCGCGTCGGGATGAAGGCGACGGTGCCGCGCCGCTTTTCGAGCAGCAGATCGGCATAGGGCAGGGCCACCCGCAGCGGCACCTGGCCCGCGCCGCTGGTTGGGGCGGTCAGTTGGTCGATCAGGATGCTGCGCGAAATGTCCTTGCGGACATCGGCATCGGTCAGCCGGCGCTGGGCGAGCAACTGTTCGTACACCTTCTGGTCGAACTTGCCGTCAATGCCCTGGAGCTGCGGGATCGCCGCGAGGCGACTGTCCACCGATTGTTTGGATACCACCATCCCGTGGCGTCGCGCGAATTGTTCGATCACCTGGCCATCGATCAGCCGGTCGACCGTGCCGTCGAAGCCGCCGCCTTCGATATATTGCTGTGCCGTCAGCGTCGGCTGTTGCGCGCGGAAATTCTCGACATCGGCCTTCACCCGCCGCGTGAGTTCGCCCGCGGTGATCGTCGTGTTGCCGACCTTGGCGACCGTGGCGCCATCATTGGGCGCACCTGTGCCATTGCCCCAGCTTGAAATGTCGCTCAACGCGAACAGCACCACGAGCATCGCGACCGCGAGCAGGGTTATCATCACGCCAATGCGCGAATTGATCAAACGACGGAAAAAGCTGAGCATGCGATCTTTCTGGATAGCCGGATTTGCCCCGCTTTAGGGGGGCACGCGTGCGGCTTCAAGCTTGTGCACGCGCCATCGCGCGCTATCGGAAGGCGAAGAGACACATGCAATCACGGGAAAACACTATGCGCAAGCTCATCGCCGGCAACTGGAAGATGAACGGCAGCCTCGCCGCGCTCGGCGAGCTTGAGCCGTTGGCAGCGGCAGCGGTGGCGCATCTGGCGGTCGATGTAATGGTCGCGGTGCCCGCCACGCTGATCACCCCGGCGGCGCAGCGCGTGCCCGCACTCGCGATCGGCGCGCAGGATGTGCACGCCAACGACAGCGGCGCCCACACCGGCTGCATCTCGGCGGCGATGGTCAAGGAAGCCGGCGCGCGCTTTACGATCGTCGGCCATAGCGAACGGCGCGGCGATCAGGGCGAGACCAGCCAGGACGTCTGGGCCAAGGCAATGGCGGCGCACCGCCAGGGGCTGTCGGTCATCCTGTGCGTTGGCGAGACCGAAGCCGAACGCGATGCCGGGCGCGCGGCGCGGGTGGTGCAGGCGCAGATCGAAAAATCAGTGCCCGACGAAGCGGCGGGCGACTGGCTGACCCTGGCCTATGAACCGCGCTGGGCGATCGGCACGGGTCGCACGCCGACGATGGACGAAATCGCCGAAATTCATGCGATTGCCCGGGCCAAGCTGCGCATGTTGATCGGCGGCGCGGCGGACAGCGTGCGACTGCTCTATGGGGGATCGGTGACGGCCGCGAACATCGGCGACATCGTGGCGGTCGACAATGTCGATGGCGCGCTCGTCGGCGGCGCGAGCCTGACGGCCGCTAAGTTCGTGCCGATCATCGAAGCGACCGCGTCGACAGCCATGGCGGTGGTGGATGCAGTTGGGCTCAAGCCAAGGACCTGCTGATTGAGCGGGAACTATTCGTTTGATGATGCCAACAGAACCAACCAATGATCGCTGATGCAACCATTTAACCAAGACTGATCGCAGGCGGCGGGGTCGCGATTCGGCTGGCACAATAGGCCGCAATCAAGGCGCCGCCTGCGCTGATCTTCAGCACGATCAACATTCCCGTCGCGCCGACGCTATCGCCGATCACGAACAGCGTTGCCGCCGGGGCCATGATGCCGGGGAGGGTGTTGGTGAGGTTCATGACGCCCAACAATGTCGCTCTGCGCCCGCTGTGCGAAACAAGTTGTGCCACAAGGGCGCTGTCCACCGCCAGAAAACCACCCAAGGCGGCCGCGAATAGCGCATAGGCAATGATGATCAGGGTCCAGTTCGTCGACGTTGCAAGAAGCAGCATCGCCACCGCGACCCCGCATGCCGTCGTCACAAGCACGGGCTGGCGCCTTGCAAACCGGTCCGACAACCACCCCGCGCCGAGCGCGCCCGCGATGGACGCCACGGCGAAGGCGAATGCGAGGGTGCCAACGCCTTGGGCGACCTCAACCAAGTTTGCGCCAGCGAGCGCAATGTCAGCGACGTAGAAATAGAGATACGGCAAAATCGCCGCTGCTGCGAACTGGACCAGCAGCCGGGCAAGCCATGCAAGCGTGAAATTGCGGGCGAGTCCTGGCGCTCGGCTCGCGCCATGGCGATCATGCGTCCGCGCTATCGACGCGCTGACAGGGGCGGGCACCGGCCATATCCCGGCAAGCGGCGCCACCAGCAGGATCACCATAAAGCCCGCGAGCAGCGTTTGCGCGAACGGACCAATTGGTCCGGTCGCGACCAGAATCGAGACCGACAAGGAGCCTGCGGGCAGCGCGAGGCCAAGCCAGCCCGCCATTGCTCCCTTCTGCCGATCGGGCACATAGTCAGCCGTCAGTGCAACGAGCGGCGATAGCAGGAAGTTGAGCGCCAGCTGAAAGGCCAGCATCGCAAGGAGAAGATCTATGAACGACTCCGCCGCCCCGACCATGGCCAGCGCGACGACCGTTGCAGCCAAACCAATCGCGACCATCTGGCGGCGACTGCCCCATCGCCTGAAGAGGCTGTCGCTGAGATGACCGGCGGCGAGGTTGCCGACACCAGCCATCACGCCCCCTGCGACCAGGAGCCAACTCAGCGCTGGCACAGGTCCGCCAAGATTGGCGACCCCGGCAATGTTTGCGATCTTCTGCGGCAAGATCAGCGCGCCGAGCGGCACAAAGGCGATGAACGCCCCGAACATGGCCAGCACATAAAACAGCGCAAACAGGCGCGACGGCTGGCCTGTCGTGGTCATTACCCGCGGCGCGCGGTGCTTTGGCGCTCGATCAGGTCGAACGGCAACACATAGTCGCCCGTCACATCTTCGCCGTCGCGGGCCCTAATCAGCTTGATGCAGATTGTTTCCGCCATCGCCGATATCGGCTGGCGGATGGCGGTCAGCGGCGGCACGCTGAAGCGCACGCCGGGCGTATCGTCGAAGCTTACCACCGATAGTTGCGTCGGCACGGCCATCCCCAAATCGGCGGCGACGTGCAGCACGGCAAAGGCCATTTCGTCGTTGCTGGCGATGATCGCGGTTGGCGGGTCGGGCTGGCGCAGAATGCGCTCCATCGCAGCCGCGCCCGATGCGAAGGAAAAATCGCCGTGCTGAATGTCGCCCTCGCAGATCGACAGCCCCGCCGCCGCCATCGCTTCGACATAGCCCTGCTCGCGCGCGTCAGAGGCGGCATAACGCGCGCTGCCTGAAATAAAGCCGATCCGGCGGTGACCGAGCGCGACCAGGTGGCGAACAGCTGCCGCCCCGGCGTCATGATCGCTCATGAAGACGTTGATGCCATCATCGTGGCGCGCCGACGACCCCATCCGGCCAAAGGCGATGCCGCGCTGGATCAGCAGTGCGGCAAGGAGCGGATTTTCGCTGTGCGGCGGGGTGAGGATGACGCCATCGGGCCGCAGCGACGACAAGGCGTGATCGAGTTGCTTGAGGGCGCGGTCCGGCACGACATCGACGAGTTCGAACAACAAGTGATAGCCGTGCGCTTCGCAGGTCAGCATGCCGCCGTGCAGCATCTGGTCGACCCAGTCATTGCCGCGTCCTGCCCGCCAGTTTTCAATCGTGCGGGGGCGGTCGTTGATGGCCAGGATCAGATAGGACCGGCCACCCCCCATGCGCCGGGCCGCCTGGTTCGGAACATAGCCCAGCTCGTCGATCGCGGCGAGGATGCGCTCACGCACCAATGGCTTTACGTTGGGGCCGTTGTTGATGACTCGCGATACGGTTTGCCGCGAGACCCCCGCCGCCTTGGCGACATGTTCGATCGTGAGCGCGCCATGCTTCGCCATCGCCGTGCAATTCCTGCCTTCACGTCCTCAACGCGTCGCAGCCGGGGCGTTGTCCCGTCCCCGACCGCCGTTCCGGCACACGCGTGATCTGCCGGGATCATCCGCCTATGGTGCAACGCGGCGCGGCGCTCAAGAGCGCTCGATGAGCGGATTAACGCACGCGGCCTGGACATGGCAGCACCCGCCCCGACGCGGGCGCGATGCGAATCCCTGACACTGCGAGCGACAGGCTGCCGCTGGTCTCGACGACAAACGGCGTATCGATCTTGCGCAGGCGCGCGGCAGAGCCGAGGCAGCGCAGCGGAATCGAAACCGTCTGCCAGCCGCTTGGCGCCTGGGTGAGCAGCGACGTCGCATCGACCAGCAGGTTGACCGGCAGATTGACCGGCGCCGGACCGCCCGGAGCGCCGATCTGGGCGACACCGATGCGCACGCGTCCGCTTGGGCGCGCCACCACGCGCCAGTCGATCACCAGCGCCTTGCCAGCGCCCGTCAGATCAAGCGGCTTGGCGGCGGCAATATCGAGGCGGGCAGGGGTGCCGCCGCGCCAGACGGCAAGCCGCGCATCCTCCTGACGATTGCGATCGATCCCGCGCATCGTGATCACGCCCGATGCGCTGCGCCCGGCGTTGCTGCTGATGAAGTCGGCCTTGCCGCCGCCTTCGCTCAATCGCGTGTACCAGGCAGCGGGCAGGCCCGACCGGCTGAGGACGACTAGGTTTGCACGCGCGACCGTGCCGACCGGTGCTTTTTCCGACAGTGGCCCGACCGTGACATGGTCGCTCGACGTCAACCCATAGCCGAACGGGAACAGCGTACCTCGATCATTCGTGGCGCCGATCTTTGGCGGCATCGGGCCGTTGGGCCAAGTGAACGACAGCTTGCCGCGAAATTCATGCGCCACGCTGCCGTCACGGTTGCGGAACAGCATGTCGGCAACACCGCCGCCCTCGCTGCCCGGCAGGAACGCCGCGATGAACGCATCGGCCATGTTGAGCTCGGGATTGACCCACAGTGGTCGGCCGGACAGGAACACCGCCACCACCGGCACCCCCGCCGCGCGCAGCCGCTGCATCGTCTTGTAGCTCTTGAAGTCGTCGTGATATTCGAGCGTGTCGAGATCGCCCATGAATTCGGCATAGGGTTTTTCTCCGAACACCACGATCGCGACATCGGGCTTGGCGGCAAAACTGCCATCGGGAGATAAGGTCGCGCTGCCACCGGCGGCCTGGGTCGCTTCGGCAATGCCGCGATAGATGGTCTCGGCATTCGGAAAATCGCGGTTGCTCAGGTCGCCGCCGCCCTGCCAGCTAATGGTCCAGCCGCCTGCCTGCATCGGGACACTGTCGGCCCCATCGCCGGTTACCAGCACCCTTTGCCCCGGCTTCAGGGGCAAAAGTCCGCCATTATTCTTCAACAGCACAAGCGATTCACGCACAGCGCGCCGGGCCAGAGCGCGGTGTGCGGGGCTGGCGAGCAATTCGGTCTTGCCGGCCAGCGGTCGCGACGATGGTTTGCCCTTGTCGAACAAGCCAGCGGCCAGCTTCACGCGCAAAATGCGACGCACGGCTTCGTCGAGCCGGGCCATGCTGATTTCGCCTGATTTGACCTGGGCGGTCGTCGCCGCGAACAGTGGCTTCCAGCTGTCGGGCGCCATGAAGATGTCGAGGCCGGCGTTGAACGACGCGGCGCAACTGCCGACCGAGCAGCCGGGCACTTGCCCATGGCCGTTCCAGTCGCCCAAGACCAGCCCCTTGAACCCCAGATCGCCGCGCAGATAGCCCGTCAACAACGCCTTGTCGCCGTGCATCTTGACGCCGTTGACGCTGGAAAAGGACGCCATCACTGTCTCGACGCCCGATGCGATGGCAGGTCGATAGCCTGCCGCATGGATATTCTTCAGTTCGGCTTCGGTCGCGATGGTATCGCCCTGATCCTTGCCGCCCGTGCCGCCATCGCCAATGAAATGCTTGGCCGTCGCGATGACCTTGTCAGGACCAAGAAAGCCGGGCGTGCCAGGCGCTCCCTGCAAGCCTTCGACCATCGCGCCTGCCATCGCGGCGACGATTTCGGGGTTTTCCGAATAGCTCTCATAGGTTCGGCCCCAGCGCGGATCGCGAACGACCGCCAGCGTTGGCGCAAAGGTCCAGTCGATCCCGGTGACGGCAATTTCGGTCGCGGTTGCAGCGCCGATGGCGCGGATCAGCGCCGGATCGCGCGTCGCGCCGAGCCCGATGTTGTGCGGGAAAATCGTCGCGCCGACGATGTTATTGTGCCCGTGCAGCGCGTCGATCGCCCACATCGTCGGGATCGGGCGGCGTCCATCGGCGCGCGGTGCCATCGCCGCGTCCCAATTGGCATCGGCGAGCGCGAGCCAGCGTTCGGGCGGGGCGCGTTCATCACCGCCGGGACCTGAATTGCCGCCGCTCAGGTAACTGCCGAAGCGGTATTGCGCCATGTCGGCGAACGAGAAGCTGGCGGTATCGGGCTGGATGACCTGCGCGATCTTTTGATCGAGCGACATGCCCGCCAGAATCGCCTCTACCCGTGCTTCGCGGTCGTCTGCAGGGGCCTGGGGCTCGGCCTTCGCGGTCATCGCGGGCACCAGCGCCGCGCTCAATCCGGTCGCCGCCAGCATCGCCGCCGCGAGCAGCCGGAAGCGCGCTTTAACGATGCTGTTGGCCATCATGATCCCGACTTTTGATAAACGCGGACATAATCGATTTCCATGCGCGCTGGCAGCGCGTTCGGATCGATGCCCTTCTGCCCGCCCCAATCCCCGCCAATCGCGATATTGAGCAGGATGTGAAACGGCCCGTCAAACGGCCAGTCGGCGCGTTTCAGGGTTGGGCGCTTGAAACTGAACCCGCGCTGATCATCGACTCCCATCACGATCAGACTGGGTGTCCAGCGCAGCTGATAGCGGTGCATTTCGGTGCACGCCGTCGCCACCGATTTTACTGCGGTGGTTTCGGTGTGGGTGATGAAATTGCCGTTCTTGGTGTGCAACGAAAAATGCACCTTGCCCGGATCAAAACCGACATGTTCCATGATGTCGATTTCGCCGCTGTCGGGCCACGGCGTGATCTTGTCGTCAGCCAGCATCCAGATCGCTGGCCAGGTGCCGCGACCGCACGGAATCTTGGCGCGCACTTCGACCGCACCATAGGTCCAGCTCGCCTTGCCAAGCGTGCGCAACCGGGCCGAGCTGAATTGTTGCCGGCCCCAATCGGGGAGTTTGCTGATCTCGGCCGCGTCGGCGCGGGCCTCGATG
Organism: Sphingomonas sp.; assembly: GCA_019744885.1. Classification (GTDB taxonomy): domain Bacteria; phylum Pseudomonadota; class Alphaproteobacteria; order Sphingomonadales; family Sphingomonadaceae; genus Sphingomonas. The sequence continues at coordinate 288 of JAIETY010000202.1, read as the reverse complement.
ACCAGATTACCCTTTTCGACGCGCGCATTTTCGCGCCGCCGCTCGGCATAATATTGCTTTTCGTTATTGAACCAGCCTTGGCGATTGTGATCGATGTCATAGGCCCATTTTGTCTCGTCGGGCAGGCCATCGACGTCGAATTCGTCCGACCAGACAAGCTTATAGTCGGCGGGCACGATCGGCTCGGCGTGTGCGATCGACGCCGATTCGGCGATCACAAGAAGCAGGAAGCTGAAGGCGGCGGTTGAGAGCTTCTGGCGCAAATTGCCTCCTCGCGCTGGCATTGCC
>JAIETY010000034.1 GCA_019744885.1 Sphingomonas sp. | reverse complement strand
AGCGCGCCCTTCGACTGGCCGGTCGAGCCGCTGGTGAACAGGATCGTCGCATTGTCATCGCCCATCAGCATCGGCAGCGCGGTTTCGGCATTGCCGCCCCGGCTGGTGAGCGGTGCCATCGCCTGCACGAGTGGCAGACGGTCGTCGACGGGCACAATTTCCGCCCCGAGCCCGGTCGCTTCGTCGAGTCGTTGCGCGCGCGGGGCATCGGCGAAGACGAGCTTGCACTCGACTTCAGCAATCGCATCGGCAAGCTCAGTGGTCTGCCACCAGCCGTTGAGCAAGGTCGCGACGCCGCCTGCCATCAGGATGCCCATGTAGAGCGCGATCCAGGCCGGCGAATTGCGCATCGCAATGCCGATCCGGTCGCCGCGCGTGATGTGGAAGCCGTCGACCAGCGCGCGTGCGACATCGGTGGCGGCGGCATGGACCTGCGCAAAGGTCAGCCGTTCCTCGCCCGCGACCAGAAATGTCTTGTCGGCATGCTCGGTGCAGAAATGCGCGAAATAATAGGTGAGCGCGGGCGGCGCGACCGCAATGGCGGGATAGTCCATGCCATCGCGCTGCACTGCCGTGAGCGGCATCGGACCCCCCGGCCCGGTCAGCCCTGCGACGGCGGCATCGATACGCTGGTCCAACACGCTCGGCATTTGTCTCTCCCTCTTGGTCTTCGACCTATACCCCCTTATGGAGGCGCGAAAGCCCGGGGAAAAGCCTTGATCCTGTCTCTTGTCACTGCGGCTGCCGATACCGGCCAGCATATCCGTTTCGAGCAGCTCGGGCTCAATCCAACGATCTTCACGATCGGCTGGTTCAGCCTGAAATGGTATTCGATCGCCTATATCACCGGCATCATCGTCGGCTGGTGGTATCTGCTCAAGCTGATTGCCCAACCGGGCGCCCCGATGGCGCGACGCCATGCCGACGATCTGGTGTTTTACGCGACGCTCGGCGTGATTCTCGGCGGGCGGCTGGGCTATGTGATTTTCTATGCGCCCGACATGTTTGTGGAGCCGTGGCGCATCCTGCGACTGTGGGACGGCGGCATGTCGTTCCACGGCGGCACGATCGGCACCTCGATTGGCCTGATTCTCTTTTCGCGCAACAACAAGCTCGATTGGCTGCGGGTGCATGATTATGTCGCATGCACCGTCCCGTTCGGGCTCTTTTTCGGGCGGCTGGCGAATTTCGTGAACGGCGAGCTGTGGGGAAAGCCTGCCGATCTGCCCTGGGCGATCATCTTCCCGCATGCCGGGCCGCTCGCACGGCATCCGAGCCAGCTCTACGAAGCGGGGCTTGAAGGGCTGCTGTTGTTCGTGGTGCTGTGGTGGGCGTTCTGGCGGACCAAGGCGCGGTACCAGCCGGGGTTGCTGGTGGGCATTTTTACGGCGGGCTATGGAATCGCGCGCTTCCTCGTCGAATATTGCCGCGAACCCGATGCGCAGTTCGCCGGGACCTTCATCGAAAAGACCGGGATTCACATGGGCCAGTGGCTGTGCGTGCCAATGATCGCGGGCGGGGCCTATCTGATCTTCACGGCCAAAAACCGCCGCCACCGGATCGAAAGCATCGCGGGCGCGGAGAGCGTTGCCTGAGGTGAGCGACGCGGTCCAGCCGGAAGCATTATTGGCCGAACGGCTGGCGCGGGCGATCACGCTGGCGGGGCCGATCCCGATCGCGCAATATATGGCGGCGGCGAATGCGCATTATTATGCGACGCGCGATCCGCTGGGCACGGGCGGTGATTTCGTGACGGCGCCCGAAATCAGCCAGATGTTCGGCGAGCTGATCGGCGCGTGGTTGGCGGACCTGTGGGAGCGTGCGGGGCGGCCAGCGGCTGCCTATGTCGAGCTGGGGCCGGGGCGCGGGACGCTCGCGGTTGATGCGCTGCGGGTGATGGCCAAGGCGGGTCTCGCGCCGCCGGTGCATTTCGTCGAAACCAGCCCGGTGCTGCGCGCCGCGCAGGCCGAGCGTTTGCCCGATGCGGTATGGCACGCCGATACCACCAGCCTGCCGGACGATGTCGCGTTGATCGTCATCGCCAATGAGTTTTTCGATGCGCTGCCGATTCGCCAGCTCGTGCGCGCGCTCGACCATTGGCACGAGCGTGTCGTGGCCTGCCAGGATTTGCTGTTCCTGCCGATCGCCGGGGGCCGCGTGCCCGACGCGATCATCCCGCCCGAGCTTGCCGATGCGCCACCGGGGTCGGTGATCGAAACCTCGCCTGCTGCGGTCGCGATCATGCGCGATCTCGCGCAGCGGATCGCGGCGCAGGGCGGGGCGATGCTGACGATCGATTATGGCTATGCGGGGCCAGCGATCGGCGAGACACTGCAGGCGGTGCGCACGCACGGCTTTGCCAACCCGTTTGAAGCGCCGGGCGAACAGGACCTGACCGCGCATGTCGATTTCGCGACATTGGCAGCGGCGGCGCTCAGCGCGGGCGCCGTGCCGTTCGGCCCGGTCAGTCAAGGCGCGCTGCTGACCGCGCTTGGCATTGACGCGCGCGCGGCGGCGCTGGGGGCGAAGGTCGCGCCCGACCGCGAGCGACTGGTCGCGCCCGACCAGATGGGCGATTTGTTCAAGGCACTGGCCGTCACCGCGCGTGGCTGGCCGCAACCGGCGGGGTATGCATGATCGACTATCGCGACGCGACAATAGCCGACGGCCCGGCGCTCGACGCGATGGCCCGGAAAATCTGGCTGGAGACGTTTGGCCATTCGGCCAGTCCTGACGATATTGCGCTTTACGTTGCCGAAGCCTTTGGGCCGCAGGGTCGGCTGATCGCGTCACTGGCCGATCCGGCGCACAAGATCCGGCTTGCCGTTAGCGACACGGCGATTGCCGGCTTTGCCAAGCTGTCGCCCTTGTGGCTCACCGATCCGGCCATCGCGGCGGGGGCACAGCAGCTCAGCCAGCTCTATGTCGCCCAAGCATGGCACGGGCGCGGCGTGGCGCAGGCATTGATGGCATGGACGATCGATACCGCGCGCCAGTCGGGCGCCAGCGCGCTCGTGCTGACGGTGTGGGAAGACAATCACCGCGCGAAAGCTTTTTACGATCGCTACGGCTTCGTCCATATCGGTGATTATGCCTTTCCCACCGGCACCCAGATCGATCGAGACCTCATCATGCAGTTGATGCTGTGAGCGACGTCGAGGTGATCCGCGCGACGGCGCTGGACCGAGTCGCACATGGTTTTCTGGGACGGCGCGGCGGCGTGTCGAGCGGCATCCTTGCTGGGCTGAACGTCGGCACGGGATCGGACGATGAGGCTGACGCAATTGCCGAGAATCGCGCGCGCGCGGTGGCGGCGGTGTTGCCCGACGCGGCGCTGGTGACGCTGTTTCAGGTGCATTCGGCCGAGGTGGTGACGGTGGTCGCGCCGATTGATTTCGACGAACGCCCGCGGGCTGACGCGATGGTCACCGATCGGCCGGGGCTGTTGCTCGGGATTCTCACGGCCGATTGCGCGCCGGTGTTGCTTCACGACAAAGCCGCCGGGGTGATCGGCGCGGCGCATGCCGGATGGAAAGGCGCGCTGGGCGGCGTCACTGACCGCACGGTCGCGGCGATGGTCGCGCTCGGCGCGCGCGCGGACCGGATCGCGGCGGCAATCGGCCCGTGCATTTCCCGAGTCAGCTACGAGGTCGACGACGGCTTTGCCCGCCGCTTCGAAGAGCATGATCCGGCGAACGAACGCTTCTTCGCCCCCGGCCGGCCCGGCCACCAGCAATTCGATCTCGCGGCCTATGTCGCCGCGCGGCTGGCGGGTGCAGGCGTCGAGCGGATCGAGCTGACGGGGCTCGATACCTATGCCGATCCGAACCGCTTCTTCAGCTTCCGCCGCGCGACCCACCGGGGCGAAAGCGATTACGGTCGACAGATTTCGCTCATCGGCCTCAGCTAAGAGTTTGTTTGAAAATGCGCCGAAGGCGCATTTTGGCGGTGCCAGCCCGCTCCCCCTCCCGGCCACCCACAGCCTATCCTGAATGGGTGGCCGGGAGGGGGAGCGGGCCGGCACCGCATAAAATTGGCTCCAAGCTATCCCCCCGGCCCTCCGCCCGCTAGAAGCGCGCCATCCCTCCCCTAGGAGCGCTTTTCATGACCGACGAAACCGAAGCCACGCTGACCGGGGTCGAATCCCGCCGCCGCCCCAAGGCCGACATCGACACGATCGGTGGGCGCAAGTTGAAGCCGTCGACCTTGATGATGGGCCATGGCTACGACCCGACGCTTTCCGAAGGGTCGCTGAAACCCCCGATCTTCCTGACCTCGACCTTCGTCTTCCCCAATGCGGCTGCGGGCAAGCGCCATTTCGAAGGCGTGACCGGCAAGCGGCCGGGCGGCGCCGAGGGCCTTGTCTATTCGCGCTTCAACGGGCCGAACCAGGAAATCCTCGAAGACCGGCTCGGCGTCTGGGAAGAGGCCGAGGATGCGCTGACCTTCTCGAGCGGCATGTCGGCAATTGCGACGCTGTTCCTGTCGATGGTCAAGCCCGGCGACACGATCGTGCATTCGGGGCCGCTCTATGCCGCCACCGAAACGCTGATCGCGCGCGTGCTCGGACGCTTCGGGGTGCATTTCCTCGACTTTCCGGCAGGCGCGACGCGGGAGGAAATCGACACGATCCTCGCCAAGGCGGCGACCGGTCGCGTCGCGCTGATCTATCTCGAAAGCCCCGCCAACCCGACCAATGCGCTGGTCGATGTCGAAGCCGTCGCCGCCAGCCGCGACGCAATCTGGGCGAACAGCGACGACAAGCCGCCGATCGCGATCGACAACACCTTCCTCGGGCCGCTGTGGCATCAACCGCTCAAGCATGGCGCCGATCTGGTGGTCTACAGCCTGACCAAATATGCCGGTGGCCATTCGGATCTCGTCGCGGGCGGCGTGCTGGGCTCGAAGGCGCACATCAACACGATCCGGCTGATGCGCAACACCATCGGCACGATCACCGATCCCAATACCGCGTGGATGCTGCTGCGCAGTCTCGAGACGCTCGAATTGCGGATGAGCCGCGCGGGCGAAAATGCGGTGAAGGTCTGCGAATTCCTGCGCCACCACCCCAAGGTCGAGCGCGTCGGCTATCTCGGCTTCCTCGAATCGACGCCGGGCGAAGAGCGGCAGGCCGACATCTATCGCCGCCACTGCACCGGCGCGGGCAGCACTTTCTCGCTGTTCCTGAAGGGCGGCGAGAAGGAGAGCTTCGCGTTCCTCGACGCGCTCAAGATCGCCAAGCTCGCGGTCTCGCTCGGCGGCACCGAAACGCTCGCCAGCCACCCGGCGGGGATGACGCATTTGTCGGTGCCCGAAGCGCGCAAGAAAGCGCTCGGCATCACCGACAATCTGGTGCGCATTTCGATCGGCGTTGAGGATGCCGATGATCTGGTTGCTGATTTCGACCAGGCGCTGGCGGCGATCTGAGGCGAGCCGCCTTTGGTCTGAATCACCATCCAACCGTTAGTTTCGAGCGAAGTCGAGAAACGCTTGCGCACCGCGTATGGCCTGTTTCTCGACTGCGCTCGAAACGAGCGGGTCAGTTTAGAATCATCGGATTCTGACGCGCACGGAAGCGGGGCGGCGGGCAAAAATCGCCCGCCGCTGCACGGCAGCAAGGGAAATCGACCGGCGCGTCTAGCCGCTGCATCCAGCGCTCGACGACTTGGTTAGCCTTGATTGTCAGTCAAAGCGTCGAGACTTTTCGGTTTCGCCTGACGAAGTGCACGCCGTCGCCGGAAGTTCTCCAGCCTCTTGCAGCGCTTGCGAGTTTTGCCGACGGCCAAGCCGCCGACGCCCTACGTGCGTTTACCTTGCCAGGCCGACATGCGGACATCCGTCTTCTATCCTGGATGACTCCGCGCCGGTCGATGATCGATGCCCCACCGGGACACCAACCCCGTCACGCCAATCCCGCCGGCCGGACGGATGATCGTGACGGCTACAGCGAATAGCCTAATTGGTTATAAATGTCAAGCCTATTTTGCCGTATCGGTCGGTCGCTCGGCGAGGAAGTCGAGCACCGGCAGCGCTTCGAGCCGGTGGTGGAAATCGAACCAGGCGGCGTTTTCCCAGCCCGATCCCTTGCCCCAACGCGTGCCGCAACGTGTCGACACCCAATCGGGCGCCCAGTAGTTGACGCCATTGCCGCCCGCCCTGAACACCGCGCGGGTGAGGTCGATCATATAGGCGCGCTGGCCTGCGGGCGTGGCGGGATGGGCCGGATCGAGCGAGTCGGCGCCCAACAAATTGGCCGACTCATCGGCATTGTCGGTGGTGAAGGGATAGGCGGTCTCGACGACCATCACCGGCTTTTGATAGGTCGCGCGGAGCCGGGTGATCGTCGCGGTGAGGCCGGTGACGCTCTGGGTCGACCATTTACGGTAATAGCTGAGCCCGATCATGTCATAATCGGTGACGCCTGCCTGTGTCGCGGCGGCAAACCAGGGTTCGGCATTTTCGGGCTGGGCGATGTGGAGCATCGTCTGCACCGGCTTGCCCGCCGCCTTCGCCGACTCGCGCACGGCCCTCAACCCTGCGTTGAGCAATAGGGCGTTGCGCTGCCAGTTGATCGCCTTTTTCGGGCCTGCCGCGAGTTCGGGATTGGTCTCATTGCCGACCTGGACGAGTTCGGGCCACAGCTTTTCCCTCGCCAGCGTGTCGAGCACTTGCCGGGTGTAATCGTGCAGCGCCTGCGCCTGTTGCGCGTCGGTTAGGCCGACCCAGGCGGCGGGCGGGTTCTGCTTGTCGCCATCGGCCCAATCGTCCGAATAATGGAAATCGAGCAGCACTTGCAGCCCCGCCTTGTGCGCGCGGTCGATCGAGACTTTCACATCGGCGAGCGTGCTGTAATGGGTCCATTTCGGATCATTCCAGATGCGGATGCGCGCGAGATTGCCGCCGCGTTGCTTCATCAGCACGAACGGATCGACCGGCTTGCCGCCCGCGCGATAGACCGCGCCGCAATCGCGCATTTCATTGGCGTAGGACAGGTCGCCGCCAAGGTAGAAGGGTTCAGGCGCGGGCGCCGCACCGATCGCGGTGAGCATCGCGATGGCGGCAAGCGCGCGGGGCGGGCCCATCAGAATAAGCCTTCGACCTGACCGTGCGCGTCGAGGCCAATGGCTTCGGCGGCGGGCACGCGCGGCAGGCCCGGCATCGTCATGAGATCGCCGCAGATCGCGACGACGAACCCTGCGCCCGCCGCGAGCCGGACTTCGCGGATCGGCAGGATATGCCCCTCCGGCGCGCCAAGCAGGGTGGGGTCGGCGGAGAAGCTATACTGGGTCTTGGCCATGCACACCGGCAGGTGGCCGAAACCCGCCGCTTCCCAGCGCTTGAGCTGCGCGGTGACGCTGGAGGCGGGGGCGATATCGGCAGCGCGGTAAATGCGGGTGGCGACGGTGCGAATCTTGTCGAGCAGGGGGAGTTCGTCGCCATAGAGCGGCGTGAAATAATTGCCGAGATCGGCCAGCGCGGCGACTGCATCAGCAAGCTCGGTCGCCCCGGCGCCGCCGTCAGCCCAGTGGCGGCAGAGGATCGCGCGGACGCCTTGGGCTTCGCACGCCGCCTCGATCACCGCGATCTCGGCATCGCTGTCGCCGCCGAAATGGTTGATCGCAACCACCGCAGGCACGCCGAACTGGCGGACATTCTCGATATGGCGGATGAGGTTGACGACCCCACGTTCGACGGCGGCGACATCCTCGGCAGCGAGATCGCTCTTGGCCACGCCGCCGTTCATCTTGAGCGCGCGCACCGTGGCGACGATCACGGCGGCGGCGGGCGTCAGCCCGGCCTGGCGGCATTTGATGTCGAAAAATTTCTCGGCACCCAGATCGGCGCCGAATCCGGCTTCGGTGACGACATAATCGGCGAGGCCCAAAGCGGCGCGCGTTGCGATCACCGAATTGCAGCCATGCGCGATATTGGCGAACGGCCCGCCGTGGATGATCGCCGGATTGCCCTCGAGCGTCTGGACCAGATTGGGCTTGATCGCCTCGGCGAGCAGCACGGCCATGGCGCCATCAGCTTTCAAGTCGCGCGCGGTGACGGGGGTGCGGGCGCGGGTCTCGGCGACGATGATCCGCCCGAGCCGCGCCTGCAGATCGGCCATGTCTTCAGCGAGGCACAGCACCGCCATCACTTCGGACGCGACGGTGATGTCGAAGCCCGATTCGCGCGGGTAGCCATTCGCGACGCCGCCGAGCGACTGGGCGATGTCGCGCAAGGCCCGGTCGTTCATGTCGAGCACGCGCCGCCACGTCACGCGGCGCACATCGATGTCGAGCGCATTGCCCCAATGGATGTGGTTGTCGATCATCGCGCTGAGCAGATTATGCGCGGCGGTGATCGCGTGGAAATCGCCGGTGAAGTGCAGGTTGATGTCGACCATTGGCGCGACTTGCGCGCGCCCGCCGCCGGTCGCGCCGCCCTTGGTGCCGAAACAGGGACCGAGCGAGGGTTCGCGCAGCGCGAGGATCGTCTTGCGCCCGGTCAGGTTGAGCGCATCGGCGAGTCCGATTGACGTCGTCGTCTTGCCTTCGCCCGCTGGCGTCGGGTTGATCGCGGTGACGAGGATGAGTTTGCCTTGGGCCTTGGGCGCCGGGAGTTCGCCGATATCGATCTTGGCCTTGGCGCGGCCGTAGGGCTCGATCGCCGCCGCCGGGATGCCAGCCTGCGCGGCGACATCGGCAATCGGGCGCAACATGACCTGGCGGGCAATTTCGATATCGGTCGGCATCGGAGTCCCTCTCGCTTTAGGTTCAGCACTGCCCGTTCTGCGAGCGTGCGACAAGTCAGGTGACAGGCGTGCAGCGGCGGCCTAGCAAGAGCCGATGATCGCGCATCTCAAAGGGCGGCTGCATTCGACCGGCATCGACAGCGCGGTGATCGACGTCGGCGGCGTCGGCTATCTGGTCGGCGCGTCGGCCAAGACGCTGGCCAGCATCGGCCCGGTCGGCGAAGCGGTGATGCTCCACACCGAAATGCTGGTGGGCGAGGATTTCATCCGGCTGGCAGGCTTCGCGAGCGCCGCCGAGCGCGACTGGTTCCGGCTGTTGACGGGGGTGCAGGGCGTGGGGTCGCGGGTGGCGCTGGCGATCCTGTCGACGCTCGACCCGGCGGAATTGAGCCGCGCGATTGGCGCGCAGGACAAGGCGATGGTCGCGCGCGCGAATGGCGTTGGGCCCAAGCTCGCCGAGCGGATCGTGCGGGAGCTGAAGGATGCGGGCAGCGGGATCGTGGTCGGCGCGGGCAGCGCGGTGGCGGCACCGAAGGGTGCGAGCGCGGATGCGGTGTCGGCGCTGCTAAACCTCGGCTTCCGCCCCGCCGAAGCCGGTACGGCGGTGGCGGCGGCGGAGGAAGAACTCGGGGCGGGGGCAGGCCTCGACGCGCTGGTCCGGCTGGCGTTGAGGAAGGCGGCTAAGTGAGGATCGGGCTTGCAACGCTGGCGGCGTTGGCATTCTTTGCTGTCATCGCTCCGGCCCACGCGAGAGAAGACAATGTCCGCCAATCCAATCGCCTATGTCGAAATCCCCGTGACCGACATGGCGCGCGCGATGGCCTTTTACGCCGATGTGCTTGGCTTCGACTTCGAACGCCAGATGATCGACGGCTATGACATGGCGCTGTTTCCCGCAGCCGAAGGCGCGGCGGGGGCGAGCGGTGCGCTAGTGAAAGGTGACGTCTATGTGCCGGGCAAGACCGGGCCGATCGTCTATTTCCGGGTCGCCGACCTCGACGCCGTGCTCAAGCGCGCACGGGCGCGCGGCGCGAAGATTCTCTACGACAAAAAGGACGTCGGCGCGTTCGGCTTCGTCGCCGAGATCGAGGACAGCGAAGGCAACCGCATCGCGCTGAGCGCGGCCAAATAGGGCGCCAATCTGGACTTGCCGTGCCTGGGGCCTATGATGCTGCCGTAGGTGAAAGCCTGGGTCGATGCGCAGGTGCGGCTGGCGCTCGGGAAGGCAGCGCAGTAAGATCCGCAGTCTGGGCGGCTCGGCCTCCGACGGAGTGATGCAATGACCAAGATGGACATTCTTGTTGGCACCGTCCGTCGCATCGGGCGCAATGGACCGCCGTATGAAGTGACCGGGAACGCCGCGCCAAGCGCGGACGGCAGACAGCAGATGCGGATTCACGTTATCGAGTCCGACGAAGACTTGGATTACCCGCTTGAGGATATCCTGCGCGATCCGCTCGACGACTGATGTTCGCGATCGGCTTTGACCTGCTCTGGAATCAGACCAAACTGACCCACCCCAAGGGGCTGTCGCAAGCCTATGCCGAGATCGGCGCGGTGCTCAATCGCTACGGCTTTCAGCGCGTTCAAGGCAGCGTCTATGTGTCGACGAACGATAGCTTGGTGAACGTGACGCTGGCGATGAACGCGCTCAAGGCGCTGCCATGGTTCCCGAGTTGCGTGCGGGATATCCGCGCCTTCAAGGTCGAGCACTGGAGCGATTTTACGGATTTTATGAAGTCGTGACCCGGGCGATGGCATAGCGCCCCAATCTGGACTTGGCGCACCCTTGGCCTATGATGGCGGCATGACCGATATGTCGTTCACGGTGCCGCCGGACCTCAAAAGCTGGATCGATGCGCAGGTGGCGCAGGGGCGCTATGCCGATGCGGGCGAGTATTTGCGCGATCTGGTGCGGCGTGATCTGGAGACTGCCGATCAAGACACGCTGTGGCTGCGTGGCCTGATCGCAGATGGCCTTGCATCGGGGACCATCGACAAGGCACCCAATGTCGTGATCGAAGAGATCATCGCTGAGCGCCGCGCCCGACGTGGCTGATATCGAACTGAGTCCATTAGCCCGCGCCGACCTCGCGGAAATCGATGAATACGGCGCCGGCCAGTTCGGCCAGGATGCTTCAGACCGTTATCTGCGCGGGTTCAACGAAGCGTTTGCCCTGCTTGCACGCCACCCTCTTTCCGGCGCCGCACGCGCCGAACTCGGCGATGGCATCAGGTGCCTCGTCCATCGCAAGCACCGCATCTTCTATCGGTTTGAGCAAAACGGCATCACTATTGTCCGCATTATTCATCACGCCCGCAACGCTCGCAACATGCTGTTATGACCGACGATCGCCTCCTGTCCCCTACGCGCGCGACTGAAGACGTTGACGCCGCGCTCCGCCCGAAATCGCTCGACGAATTCGTCGGGCAGCAGGGCGCGCGCGATAATCTTCGCGTGTTCATTGCTGCCGCCAAGGCGCGGGGCGAGGCGCTCGACCATGTGCTGTTCTTCGGGCCGCCGGGCTTGGGCAAGACGACGCTTGCGCAGATTATCGCGCGCGAGATGGGGGTGGGGTTTCGCGCGACCTCCGGCCCGGTGATCGCCAAGTCGGGCGATCTGGCGGCGCTCCTCACCAATCTCGAAGACGGCGATGTGCTGTTCATCGATGAGATTCACCGGCTCCAGCCGCAGGTCGAGGAAATCCTCTATCCGGCGATGGAGGACCGCGCGCTCGACCTGATGATCGGCGAGGGGCCGTCGGCGCGCAGCGTGCGGATCGATTTGCCGCGCTTTACGCTCGTTGGCGCGACGACGCGGCAGGGGCTGCTGACGACGCCGCTGCGTGACCGGTTCGGCATTCCGGTGCGGCTCAATTTCTACACCGTCGCTGAACTGACGCGGGTGGTGACGCGCGCGGCGGGGCTGCTCAATCTCGCCATTTCGCCCGACGGCGCTGCCGAGATTGCCGGCCGCGCGCGCGGCACGCCGCGGATCGCGGGGCGGCTGCTGCGCCGGGTGCGCGACTTCGCCCATGCCGCCGGGCATGACATCGTCGATGCGCGCGCGGCCGATGTGGCGCTCAACCGGCTCGAAGTCGACAAGCTCGGGCTCGACGCGATGGACCGGCGCTATCTGATGATGATCGCAGATATCTATCGCGGCGGGCCGGTGGGGGTGGAAACGCTCGCGGCGGGCCTTAGCGAACCGCGCGATACGATCGAGGAAGTGATCGAGCCTTACCTCATCCAGCTTGGCCTCGTCGCGCGGACTGCGCGCGGGCGTTGCCTCAATGGCATGGCGTGGAGCCATCTCGGGCTCAACCCGCCCGCTGGCAGTCAGGACGGGCTGTTCGATCAGCCGAGCAAGTAGACGGCGCCGGAGGCAATGCCACCGAACACCAGCGCGACCAGGATCGACAAAATGGCGGCGACAGCCCCGCCGCCGCGCCGCTGGTTGAATGATTTGCGGGGCATCGGCTTGGCGAGTTTCAGCTCGATATAGCCCGCCGCCACGCCCGCCATCGCGGTCATGGCCAGTGTCACGAGCGCGCCGAGGATCGTATAGGTGGCGACCGCGACGGGCAGGATCACGCCGAGCGGGGCGGCCATCGCGAGCGCAGCGGCGAGCTTGGCGCGCGAGACCTCGCCCTTGTCGACCGGTGCGACAGTGAGCAGATCGGGTGTATCCTCGGCCGAAATCGCCAGCCATGCGAAGCTGCCCGCGAGCTGGCCAATCACCAGCACGCTGGCAAAAGCGAGTGTTGGCGCGACGAGAACCGCGCCGTGCCGCCCGAAAGCGAGAAACAGCAGCGGCGCCAGATAGACCACCCGCAGCACCACCTGAAAGGCGAGCGCCGGATCGCGCAGCAGCAGCCGCACTTCCTTGGCGAAGATCGTGCCGAACAGGCCGTCGCGGAATTTGCGCCCGATCGCCTTGCGGGTCGGTGCGGCGCGCGACAGGCGGACGCTTGCCATTTGATAGCTCGCCAGAAACCAGCGCTCAAACGCGATGCCCGTTGCCACGAACAGCGCGACACCGCCGCCGCAGAGCAGCAGGATCGCGAGCGGATCGCCGAACGCCGCCTTGCCGGGCAGCGCGCCGATCCCGCTTTCGCCGAGATGACGGTGGCGCAACCAGTCGAAGATCGCCGCGCGGCCACTGCGCGGGCCGTTCGAGGTATATTGCCCGAACAGGAACAGCGCCCCGCCAAGGAGGGCGGCGGTGACTTGCCCGACGGTGCGCGCGGCGCGCGGCCCCACGAGCTTCGCCACCGCCAGCGTGATCGCCAGCCCCGCGCAGGCGGCAACCAGCGCCAGCGCGAGCAACAGGCCGACCGCGCCGAACAGTGCGGGATGGCCGAGCACCGCGACCGGGACCAATATCGGCAACAGCAGGACCAAATAGGTCGTGACGATTGCGCCCGCGATCCCGGTCAGCTTGGCGGCGAGCACGGTGCGTTCGGGCATGGGCGCCGATAGCAGCAGGTCGAGGTCGCCCGCTTCATACAGCGTATGCTGGCTGCCGAGCACGGCTTGCGCGACCATGAAGGCGAACATGCCGACCGTCACCGCCAGGATGATCGTGCCCGCGAGCGGCGAATAGCGGAACGGCACCTCGCTCAGCCCCCAGCCGATGAAGCAGCCAATCGCGACATAGCCCGCGAGCAGCGCATAGCCGAGCCAGCGTGTGCGCGTCCGGGTGCGTGCGCGCATACCGCGCATCGTCTGGCGGATTTCATGCGCCACCAGCCAGGGGAAGGACCCCGGCGGCAACAGGCTCGCGCGCGCCATCAGGCGGGTTCGCTGGTCAGACGAATGAACGCATCCTCCAGCGTGGCGTCAGCGCCACCGACGCGCTCGCGCAATTCGTCCATCGTCCCTTCAACCAGCATCCGGCCATGCGCGATAATGCCGATCCGGTCGGCGAGCCGCTCGGCGACTTCGAGGATATGGGTGGTGACGATCACGGTCGCCCCGGCGTCGACCTGCGCGCGCAACGCGTCCTTCACCGACCTAGCCATCGTCGCGTCGAGCCCGGTCAGCGGCTCGTCGAGGATCAGCAGGCGGGGGCTGTGGATCAGCGCACCCGCGAGCGCGACCTTCTGCTTCATGCCGCGCGAAAAGCCTTCGCAGCGGGTGTCGCGCTGGTCCCACAGCTCGAGCCATTTGAGCAGCCGCTCGGCCTCGGGCACGGCTTGCGCGGGCGGCACGCGCCACAGCCCGGCGACGAAGGCGAGATATTCGGTCGGCGTCAGCTTGTCATAGAGCATCGGATCATCCGGCAGCCACGCCGTGATCGCCTTGGCGGCGAGCGGATCGCGCGCGGTATCATGGCCGTAGATTTCGATTGTCCCCGCGTCGGGCTTCGTCAGGCCGGTGATCATGCGCAGGGTTGTCGTCTTGCCCGCGCCGTTCGGCCCGAGCAACGCATAGAGCTGCCCCGCCGCGACATCGAGGTCGAGCCCGGTGATCACTGGCTTGTCGAAGGCCTTTTTCAGGCCACGGATGCGAAGCGCAAGGTCGGTCATGCCGATCAGCCTAGCTGGCTTTGCGAAGGTGTCTAGCGAATGCAATGCACCGCGCGCGGGGTTCTAATGTTGGAAATAGTCGGTTAACAGCCCGGCGATGGCCGCGCCCCAACCCGACCAGCCGATCGACCAGCCGCCGGGCGGCCGTTTCGATGGCCGCGAGCACCGGCTGGCGTTGCGCGTCTATTTCGAGGACACCGATTTGTCGGGGGTCGTCTATCACGCCAATTACCTGCGCTGGATGGAGCGCGCGCGGTCGGACATGCTGCGACTGGCGGGGATCGATCAACGCGCCGCGCATGACGCGGGCGAGGGCGCCTACGCCGTCACCGAACTCGCGATCCGCTACCGCGCGCCCGCCCGACTCGATGATGCGGTGGTTGTCGCAAGCCGATTGATCGCGGTTCGCCCCGCATCATGCCGCATTCATCAACGAGTCATGCGCGGCGGGTTGATATTGGCCGACGCCGAGGTCACCGCCGCCTTTGTTGCCCCCGACGGGCGACCGAAGCGGCAGCCGCGGGCATGGATCGACGCTTTTCAACCGCTCATCTGGGCGCCGGACGACACGGGACTTAAGGGAGCCGCATGACCTTCGCACTCAACACCGATGCCAGCACATTGTCGCCGATCGCTTTGTTCCTGCAGGCCGAT
>JAIETY010000152.1 GCA_019744885.1 Sphingomonas sp. | reverse complement strand
CTCGTCATTGGCGCTGGCCCGATCGTCATCGGCCAGGCGTGCGAGTTTGATTATTCCGGCGTGCAGGCGATCAAGGCGCTGCGCGAGGAGGGCTATCGCATCATCCTCGTCAATTCGAACCCGGCGACGATCATGACCGATCCCGAGCTGGCTGACGCGACTTATGTCGAGCCGATCACGCCCGAAATCGTCGCCAAGATCATCGAGAAGGAGCGTCCCGATGCGGTGCTGCCGACGATGGGCGGGCAAACCGCGCTCAATACCGCGCTCGCGCTGTTCAACGACGGCACGCTGGCGAAATATGGCGTGCAG
The DNA here is from genome assembly GCA_019744885.1 of Sphingomonas sp. GTDB lineage: Bacteria > Pseudomonadota > Alphaproteobacteria > Sphingomonadales > Sphingomonadaceae > Sphingomonas. Next base: position 14,666 of record JAIETY010000152.1, on the reverse strand, counting down.
ATGATCGGGGCGGACGCCGAGGCGATCGACAAGGCCGAGGACCGGCTGAAGTTCAAGGACGCGATGACCAGGATCGGGCTCGAATCGGCGCGCTCGGCAATTGCGCACAACATGGCCGAAGCCGTTGCCGGGCTTGAGCGCACCGGGCTCCCCGCAATCATCCGCCCGAGCTTCACTCTCGGCGGCACCGGCGGCGGCATCGCGTATAACCGCGAGGAATTTGAGGAAATCGTCCGCAAGGGCCTCGACGCCTCGCCGACCACCGAAGTGCTGATCGAGGAATCGCTGCTCGGCTGGAAGGAATATGAAATGGAAGTCGTCCGCGACAAGGCGGACAATGCCATCATCATTTGCTCGATTGAGAATATCGATCCGATGGGCGTCCACACTGGTGACAGCATCACGGTCGCGCCCGCGCTGACGCTGACCGACAAGGAATATCAGATCATGCGCAACGCGAGCATCGCATGCCTGCGCGAGATAGGGGTCGAGACCGGCGGGTCGAACGTCCAGTTCGCGGTGAACCCCAAGGACGGCCGCCTGATCGTCATTGAGATGAACCCACGCGTCAGTCGCTCGTCGGCGCTGGCGTCGAAGGCGACCGGCTTCCCGATCGCCAAGGTCGCGGCGAAGCTGGCGGTCGGCTATACCCTCGACGAGATCATGAACGACATCACCGGCGCTACCCCGGCGTCGTTCGAGCCGACCATCGATTATGTCGTCACCAAAATCCCGCGCTTCGCCTTCGAAAAGTTCAAGGGCGCCGAGCCGATCCTGTCGACCGCGATGAAGTCGGTCGGCGAAGTGATGGCGATCGGCCGCAACATCCATGAATCGCTGCAAAAGGCACTGCGCGGGCTGGAGACGGGGCTGAGCGGCTTCAACCAGGTCGACGCGCTGGTGGGCGCGCCGCGTGCGGAAATCGAGGCAGCGCTCGCCCGCGCGACGCCCGACCGGCTGCTGATCGCCGCGCAAGCCCTGCGCGAGGGGATGACCGTCGCCGAAGTCCATGCGATCGCCAAATACGACCCGTGGTTCCTCGAACGCATTGCCGAGATCGTCGCCGCCGAGAATGAGGTGATCGCCAACGGCCTGCCGCGCGACGCAGCGGGGATGCGGCGGCTCAAGTCGATGGGCTTTGCCGACAAGCGGCTCGCCTGGCTCGCGCTCAAGTCGGCGGGGCTGCGCGCGGGTTCTGAACGCGGGATTGCGCGCGGCTCAGGGCTCATACGCGATGCGGTCGTCGCGATGACCGGCGGCATCACCGAAGGCGAAGTCCGTGCGCTGCGCCACAAGCTCGGCGTGCGCCCGGTGTTCAAGCGCATCGATACCTGCGCCGCCGAATTCGATGCCAAGACGCCGTACATGTACTCGACCTATGAAGCCCCGAGCTTCGGCGCGCCCGAATGCGAAAGCGCGCCAACCGACCGGAAAAAGATCGTCATACTCGGTGGCGGACCGAACCGGATCGGGCAGGGGGTCGAGTTCGACTATTGCTGCTGCCACGCCTGCTTCGCGCTGGCGGACGCGGGCTATGAAACAATCATGGTCAACTGCAATCCGGAAACGGTGTCGACCGATTACGACACTTCCGACCGGCTCTATTTCGAGCCGCTGACCGCCGAGGACGTGCTCGAAATCCTGCATGTCGAAAAGGCGAATGGCACGCTCGTCGGCGTCATCGTTCAGTTTGGCGGACAGACGCCGCTTAATCTCGCGCAGGCGCTCGAGGATGCCGGCATTCCGATCCTCGGCACCAGCCCCGACGCGATCGACTTGGCCGAGGACCGCGAGCGTTTTGCCGCGCTGATCAACAAGCTCGGTCTCCGCCAGCCGCTCAACGGCATCGCCCGCAGCCGCGACGAGGCAATCGCCGTCGCGGCGCGCATCGGCTATCCGGTGCTGATGCGCCCCAGCTATGTGCTCGGCGGGCGCGCGATGGAAATCGTCGACTCGCCGCTTCAGCTCGACGATTACATCCAGACGGCGGTGCAGGTGTCGGGCGATTCGCCGGTGCTGATCGACCAGTACTTACGCGACGCGGTTGAAGTCGATGTCGACGCGATCAGCGATGGCGTCGATGTCGTGGTTGCGGGCGTGCTCCAGCATATCGAGGAAGCCGGGGTCCATTCGGGCGACAGCGCCTGCTCGATCCCGCCCTATTCGCTCACCAGCGAGGTGATTGCCGAAATCGAGCGCGAGACCAAGGCGCTGGCCAAGGCGCTGTCGGTCAAGGGGCTGATGAACATCCAGTTCGCGGTCAAGGATGGCCTCGTCTACCTCATCGAAGTCAACCCGCGCGCCAGCCGCACGGTGCCGTTCGTGGCGAAAGCCATCGGCGTGCCCGTCGCCAAGATCGCCGCGCGGGTGATGGCGGGCGAAATGCTCGCCGATCTGCCGCCGGTCGATCGCCACATCGCTTATTATGCCGTCAAGGAAGCGGTATTCCCGTTCAACCGCTTCCCCGGCATCGACCCCGTGCTGTCGCCCGAAATGAAGTCGACCGGCGAAGTCATGGGTATCGATCCCGATTTCTCGCTCGCCTTCGCCAAGGCGCAGCTCGGGGCCGGGACGGTGTTGCCGAGCAGGGGGGCCGTCTTCGTCAGCGTCAAGGACAGCGACAAGCCGGTGATCTTGCCCGCCGCGCGCACGCTCGCCGATCTCGGCTTCACGATTGTCGCGACGGGCGGCACCGCGACCTATCTCGCCGAGCATGGCGTGCCGATCGAACGCGTCAACAAGGTCGCGCAAGGCCGCCCGCACATCGTCGACCGAATCAAGGACGGCAAGATCGACCTGATTTTCAACACCACCGAAGGCTGGCAGTCGCTGAAGGACTCGCAGCCGATCCGCGCGTCGGCGCTCTCGCAGAAGATCCCCTACTTCACCACCGCGTCGGCCAGCGTGGAGGCTGCCCGCGCGATTAAGGCCCTTGGCGAGCAAGCGCTTGAAGTACGACCGCTGCAATCCTATTATCATCCTTCGCACAGCTGATCCCCGACATAAGTATATGACGTGCGGGCGGGTCCGGTGGGGGCTCGCTTGGGGCAAGTGATTTATTGAAGGACGTGTTGTGATGGCGACGGTCGAAAAAATGCCGATGCTCGCAGAAGGCTATGAGAAGCTTTCCACCGAACTCAAACGCCTGCGCGCCGAACGCCCGCTGATCGTCGACGCGATCGAGGAAGCGCGCGCGCATGGCGATTTGTCGGAAAATGCCGAATATCACGCCGCCAAGGAGCGCCAGGGCCAGATCGAAGCGTCGATCAGCGACATTGAAGACAAGCTCAGCCGCGCGCAGATCATCGACCCGACCGACCTGTCGGGCGACAAGATTGTGTTCGGCGCGACCGTTACGCTGCTCGACGAAGACGAAAAGCCGATCAAATACCAGATCGTCGGCCAGACCGAAGCCGATGCGAACGCGGGCCGGATTTCGTATAATTCGCCGCTCGGTCGCGCGCTGATCGGCCGCAAGGTCGATGATGAGGTCGAAGTGACGGTGCCGTCGGGCGACCGTTATTACCTCGTCGCGAAGATCGAGTTCATTTGAACCAAGCGCATTGGCCCGGTGCGCGGCGATCCGCGCTGGAGGCGTTGCCCGCGACCACGCTGCTGACGGGGGTTACCTGCGCGGCGTGGCTGGTGGTAACGCTGTTCGGCGCGGACGGCGTCGTGTCGGTTGCTGCGGGATTCATTCCGGCGACAGTCCTGAACCCGGTCAGCCCGCCGCCCGGCATTTTGCTGCTGCCCTTCTGGGTCACGCCGCTCACCGCTACTCTGGTGCACGGCGGGGTGCTGCACCTCGTGCTCAACATGGTAATGCTCGTGATCTGCGGTCGGTTGCTCGAGCGCACGATCGGGTCATGGGGCGTGGTGGTGCTATACGCGGTCGGCGCCTATCTTGCGGCGGCGGGACAATGGGTACTGGGGCCGGAGTCAGTCGTGCCGATGATCGGCGCGAGTGGCGCAATCTCGGCATTGGTTGGCGCCTATGCGTTGTTGTTCGCCAACCAGCCAGTGCCCAAAATCGGCCCAATCCCGCCCGGCGTGGTGCGCGTCGTCTGGCTGCTCGCGGCCTGGGTGGCGATCCAGCTCTTGATCGGCTTTGCGACGAGCATCGACGGGCCATCAATCGCCATCGGCGCGCATATCGGCGGGTTTGTGGCTGGGCTGGCGCTGGCCCGCCCGCTGTTGCTGTGGCGCTACCGCAAGGCTTGAGGCGTTGAATTCCTGCTGATCTAGCTGAAATCACTCAACGCCCGTTTGTGCTGAGCTTGTCGGGCCGAAGGCGGGCGTAGCCCAACCACCGTCCTTCTTATTCGATCGGCTGGCAAAAGAAGGACGGCCCTTCGACAAGCTCAGGGCGAACGGTGAATGCTAGTGGAATAGGCCGAATTGGTTGGCTGGTTGCGCCCTGCGATCAGCCCGCCGAACCCGGCGCAATCAGATCGGGTTCAAGCAAGCGGTGCAAATGCACCACGACATACTTCATCTCGGCATCGTCGACCGTACGCTGCGCCGCCGCACGCCACGCCTTTTCGGCCTCGGCATAATTGGGAAAGACGCCGACGATCTCGATCGAGTCGAGATCGTCGAATTCAAGCGTACGCGGATCGCGCACGCGGCCGCCGAAGACGAGGTGGAGTTTGCTCATGCGGCTGTCCCTGAAACTGGTACGATGTACCAGTCTCTAGCGCGTCAGCCGACGTCTTTGAACCCCGCGCCGTCGCTCTTTTCGGTGTCGGCTTTGGTCGCGGCGTCGGCCTTGGCGTCGCGCGCGCGGGCGGTTTTGGCAGCGGCGTCGCCGGCGCTCTTGGCGGCGTCGACGACCGATCCGAACAGCTTCTTGATCTGGTCGCGCGCGGCATCGCGGCTGATGCCCGCGGCGGCGAGTTCGGCAAGGCCCGCGTCGCGCGCCGCCTTGGCGGCCAGCCCCGCGCCCTGAGTGATGCGCTTGCCGACGGGCTTGAGGATCTCGCCTTCACGCGCGCTCTTGGGGATCAGCGCCCCGGCGAGCACGCCGACGGCGAGTCCGCCGACGAGCACCGAGAGCGGATTGCCCTCGATCGTGTCGGCGGTCTTGCGAGCAGTCCGCGCGGCGGAGTCGCGGACGGTGTCGATGGCCTGACCCGGCAGCGCGGCAATGCTGCCGAGGGTAGAGTCATGGTCGATCTGGGACTTGGGATCAGTCATCGGGGGTCTCCGGGGCAGGGGGCGGGGTGGACGCGGCCGCAGGGGCAGCGGTGAACAGGTCGGCGATCCGGTGGCGGCCGAACAGCGCGACGACGGCAGCGGCAACGGCGAGCAACGGGCCGGGATTGCGTTTCGCGGCCTCAACGGCGGCGCGACCGAATTCGATGCCGGTCTCGCGGATCTCCTCAAGCGCTTCGCGGGCGAGCGCGCGCGGCGTGACGCGCGACTGGAGCGTGACCAGCGTTTGGGTCAGCGCTTCGCGGGCAGCACGCGCCTTGGCTTCGGCCTCGATCAATTCGTCGCGCGTGCTCACTTCTTGTCCTCGATCTCGGTCGCCTTGCGCAGCTTGACCAGCGCGAACTGGACCAGCACGATGGCAACCACCAACGCCCCGCCGACGACGGCTGCCGTCGCGCCCACGGCGCCCAGCGGCTGTCGCAGGATAACGATCAGCCCGACCAGCAGCGCGATGATCGCCGATTGCGCGAGCAGGAATGCTGTCAGCAGGCTGATCACCGCCGTGCGCGCGCCGGTCAGCCGGTCGAACAATGTCGCGCGGTAGAGCTTGAGCTCGGCCCGCACGAAGCGTTCGGCATGGCCGATCAGCCGCGCAAACAGCGCGGCGATGCTTTCTTCTTCTGGCTCGGCTGGCGGCACCGCCAGCTCGGGATCAGGCGTCGACAGAATCGTCTGGCCCCGACTTGGCTTCGTCGGCCTTGGCCTCGCCACCGTCCATCCCCGCCTTCACCAGCCGCGCAACCACAAAGCCGAGCGCGGCGGCGATGCCAATCGCGACAGCGGGCGACTTGCGGACAAAGCCCTGCACATCGGCGACGAGATCGTCGATTTCCTTGGCCTTCAGGCTTTCGGAAAAGCTGGCGATGCCGTCGGCGGCGCTGCGGGCATATTGGCCGTAATTCTCGCCCAGCTTCTGGTCGACCGTATCGGCAGCCGTGCCCATCAGGCGCGACACTTCATCAAGCGCATCGCCCGCGCGTGCCTTGCCATCGCTGGCCAGATCGCGCGCCTTGTCGGCGGCTTGCTTGGCGAAATTGGTGGCACCATCCTTGAATGACGTGCCGGCTTCCTGCGCGGAGTCGGTGGTTTCTTCCGCCGCCGTGGTCACTAGCGCGCCCGTTTCGACGGCGGCGTCGTGGACGACGGCAGCGGTATCATCAGCTGCCTTGTTGATCTCGTCGGTCATGTCGCAAAAATCCTTTTTCCGATAATTTTCAACAACGCCTCGTACAACGCCCCGTTCCTTTGCGAAGCCGAATTGCCCCGGCCCGGTGAAGGCGATAGAGCGCCCGCGCCGACCAAAGGCCTCGACCGCTAAAGTAGGGAGATCATATCATGACCGCAATCATCGACATCCACGCGCGCACGATTGTCGACAGCCGCGGCAACCCGACGGTTGAGGTCGATGTGATGCTGGAGGACGGCAGCTTCGGGCGCGCGGCAGTCCCGTCGGGTGCGTCAACCGGCGCGCATGAAGCAGTCGAGCGGCGCGACGGCGACAAGGATCGCTGGCTCGGCAAGGGCGTGCAGGGCGCGGTCGACGCGGTCAACGCCGATATCGCTGAAGCCGTGCTCGGCCTCGATGCCGAGGATCAGGGCGAGATCGACGGCGTGATGATCGAGCTCGACGGCACCGACAACAAGTCGCGGCTCGGGGCGAACGCGATTCTCGGCGTCAGCCTCGCGGTCGCCAAGGCGGCGGCGGACGCGCGCGGGCTGCCGCTCTACCGCTATGTCGGCGGCGTCAGCGCGCATGTGCTGCCGGTACCCATGATGAACATCATCAATGGCGGCGAACACGCCGATAATCCGATTGATTTTCAGGAATTTATGATCGTGCCCGTCGGCGCGGACTCGCTGTTCGACGCGGTCCGCTGCGGCTCGGAAATTTTCCACACGCTCAAGAAAGCGCTGCACGAGCAGGGTCTGGCGACCGCCGTCGGCGACGAAGGCGGCTTCGCGCCCAATCTGGCCTCGACCAGCGACGCGCTCGATTTCATCATGAAGGCGGTCGAAAAGGCCGGCTACCGCCCGGGCGAGGATGTGATGCTCGCGCTCGACTGTGCGGCGACCGAATTCTTCAAGGACGGCGCCTATCACATCAGCGGCGAGGGCAAGGTGCTGAGCCCCGGCGAGATGGCCGACTATCTCGCCGATCTCACGCGCCGTTACCCGATTTTCTCGATCGAAGACGGGATGAGCGAGGATGATTTCGACGGCTGGAAGATTCTCACCGACCTGATCGGCGATGGCGTCCAGCTTGTCGGCGACGATCTGTTCGTGACCAACCCGATGCGCCTCGCCGATGGCATCGACACGGGCCTCGCCAATTCGCTGCTGGTCAAGGTCAACCAGATCGGCACGCTCACCGAAACGCTGGCGGCGGTGTCGATGGCGCACCGTGCAGGCTACACCGCCGTCATGTCGCACCGCTCGGGCGAGACCGAGGATGCGACGATCGCCGATCTCGCGGTTGCGACCAATTGCGGGCAGATCAAGACCGGCAGCCTCGCGCGCAGCGACCGGCTCGCCAAGTACAACCAGCTCATCCGCATCGAGGAGGAACTGGGCGACGTCGCGCGCTATGCCGGGCTGTCGATCCTGCGCTGATCGCGCTCGTTGCGGTAAAGCGTCGCCACAATCGCGGTTGCCGCTTGACCGCCGAGTCGTGCCCGGGCAGAATCATATTCATGGACAGCCGATCGACCTTTGCGAAAATCCTGCGCCGCGCGGCCGCCCCCGCGTTCGCGCTGATCGCCATGGCGTTTTTCGGCGGCTATGCGATCATCGGGTCGAACGGCGTCCTCGCTTATGGCGATTACAAGCGCCAGCTGGTCAAGCAGGAAGCGCTGTTCGCGCAGCTCGATAAAAAGCGCGCCGTCATCAAGAATCGCGTCGACCTGCTCGATCCGAACAAGGCCAACCCCGACATGGTCGACGAAGTCACCCGCCAGAAGCTCAACGTCGTCCATCCCGACGAACTGGTGATGCCGCAGCGCTGATCGTGCGGGTCGCGTGCAGGTGATTGCACTTGGCTGCGAACTGGGCTTATAGCGCCTGTGCACTCCCCAGGCGAAAGAGGTCCACCAGACCGTGGCAAAAACCCCCGCACGCAGCCGCAAAAGCGAACCGCTCCCCGTTAATCGCGAGCGTCCGAATGAACCGGAACGGTTCGTTGCGACCAAGGAGCAGTTGCTCGATTTCTACAAGCAGATGCTGCTGATCCGCCGGTTCGAGGAAAAGGCGGGGCAGCTTTACGGCCTCGGCCTGATCGGCGGCTTCTGCCATTTGTACATCGGCCAGGAAGCCGTGGCGGTGGGCTTGCAGTCGGCGCTGACCGACAAGGACAGCGTCATCACCGGCTACCGCGACCACGGCCATATGCTGCTCTGCGGCATCCCGCCCAAGGATGTGATGGCCGAGCTGACCGGGCGCGCCGCCGGCATTTCGAAGGGCAAGGGCGGCTCGATGCACATGTTCAGCGTCGCGCATAAGTTCTACGGCGGCCACGGCATCGTCGGCGCGCAGGTTTCGCTCGGCACCGGCCTCGGCTTTGCGCACAAATACTCGGGCGACGGCGGCGTCTGCCTTGCCTATTTCGGCGACGGTGCGTCGAACCAGGGGCAGGTGTACGAAAGCTTCAACATGGCCGAGCTGTGGAAGCTGCCGGTGATCTACGTCATCGAGAATAACCAGTACGCGATGGGCACCAGCGTCAATCGCGCGTCGGCCGAGGACCAATTGTTCCGGCGCGGCGAATCGTTCCGCATCCCCGGCGTTCAGGTTGACGGGATGGACGTGCTCGCGTGTCGCGGCGCGGCCGAAGAAGCGCTTGCCTGGGTGCGCAGCGGCAAGGGGCCGATCATCCTCGAGATGAAGACCTATCGCTACCGCGGCCATTCGATGTCGGACCCTGCGAAATACCGCAGCCGCGACGAAGTCCAGGCCGTGCGCGACAAGTCCGATCCGATCGACCACGCCAAGAAGGAACTCGAAACCTTTGGCGTCACCGAAGCCGAGCTGAAGGTAATCGAGCAGGAAATCCGCAAGATCGTCGCCGAAGCCGCCGATTTCGCCGAAACCACCCCCGAGCCCGCTGCGGCTGAACTTTATACCGACGTGCTGGTGGAGACCTATTGAGATGGCCGTCGATCTGAAAATGCCCGCGCTGTCGCCGACGATGGAGGAAGGCACGCTTGCCAAATGGCTCGTCAAGGAAGGCGATGTCGTCAAATCGGGCGACATCCTGGCCGAGATCGAGACCGACAAGGCGACGATGGAATTCGAAGCCGTTGATGAAGGGACGATCAGCCAGATCCTCGTCCCCGCTGGCACCGACAATGTGAAAGTCGGCACCGTCATCGCCACGATTACGGGCGAGGATGAGGAGGCCGCACCGGCACCCGTGCCCGCACCGGAACCGGCGATGGCTGCCACACCGGCTGCCACACCGGCTGCCGCTGCGCCCAAAGCGGCCGACACCAGCGCTGCCCATCCCGCGAGCAAGCCTGCGACGCTTGCCGATCCCGAAATCCCGGTCGGCACCGAAATGGTCAAGACCACCGTGCGCGAGGCACTGCGCGATGCGATGGCCGAGGAAATGCGCCGTGACCCGCGCGTTTTCGTGATGGGCGAGGAGGTCGCGCAATATCAGGGCGCGTATAAGGTGACGCAGGGGCTGCTCGACGAATTCGGCGACACGCGCGTCATCGACACGCCGATCACCGAATATGGCTTTGCCGGCGTCGGCACCGGCGCGGCGATGGGCGGCCTCAGGCCAATCGTCGAGTTCATGACGTTCAACTTCGCGATGCAGGCGATCGATCACATCGTCAATTCAGCCGCCAAGACCAATTACATGTCGGGCGGCCAGATGCGCTGCCCGATCGTGTTCCGTGGCCCCAATGGCGCCGCCAGCCGCGTCGGCGCGCAGCACAGCCAGAATTACGCGCCCTGGTATGCCAGCGTCCCCGGCCTGATCGTGATCGCTCCCTATGACGCCGCCGATGCCAAGGGGCTGATGAAGGCCGCGATCCGCAGCGGCGATCCGGTCGTCTTCCTCGAAAACGAGCTGCTCTATGGACGCAGCTTCGACGTACCCAGGCTCGATGACCATGTCCTGCCGATCGGCAAGGCGCGGATTGTGCGCAGCGGCAAGGATGTGACGATCATCAGCTATTCGATCGGCGTCGGCCTCGCGCTCGAAGCCGCCGAAACACTCAGCGGTGAGGGGATCGACGCCGAAGTCATCGATCTGCGCACGCTCCGCCCGCTCGACAAGCGCGCGGTACTGGAAAGCCTCAAGAAGACCAACCGCATGGTCGTGGTCGAGGAAGGCTGGCCGACCTGCTCGATCGCGTCCGAAATCATCGCGATCGCGATGGAGGAAGGCTTCGACGATCTCGACGCGCCGGTGTTGCGTGTTGCGAACGAAGACGTCCCGTTGCCCTATGCCGCCAATCTCGAAAAGCTCGCGCTGATCGACGCAGCGCGGGTGGTGACCGCGGTCAGGAAAGTCTGCTACCGTAGCTGAGCCACCCGCTCAGGTCGCGTAGACGTTACAGGTCGATCGCGTCGCTGCCGGGTTTGGGTTGTAAATCTGCCTCAGATCACGGTTGTCGCGAATGATGTATGACGAGGTGAACCGTATCTGCGTCGTGCCGAGAAAATAGCCGCTTACCAGCGGCTGATAGTCGTAGTTGACCTCAACGAACATCAGCCCTGACCCCGCCGGCGCTGAAATCAGCGAACCGGGATCGCCGACGCCGCTGGCAACGGTCGTGCCGGCATTGCCGACGGTCGCATCGGTGCCGGCAGTCGTTGTGGTCGAATAACGTGAATCGTACCCCGTGCCGTTGCGCAGGCCGATGCAGCGCTGCCAGTGCACGCGCTGGACCGGTGCCGCGTCATAGGTCTGCTGAACATTTTCGACGCTCGACACGATGATCCGTCCGAACGTCGTCAGCCGGATACCGCGCCCCTGATAGCGCGCGGCCTGCAGCACGTCGTTCATGTCGACTTCGCGCAGTTGCTGCGTCGTCAGCGTCGCATCGGTACCCACACGCGAGGCATTGTCGGAGAGCGTCAGCGCAATCTGATTCACGCGCATGTTGACCAACGCATAGTTGGTCAACTCCATGCTATAGAGCGCGAAGCCCGCGATGAACGGCAGCGTGACAGCGAATTCAACCATGGCGACGCCGCTTGTGTCGCGGCGAAGCTGGCGGAGGAGCGGTAAGACGCGGGTCATGTACAAACCGCTACAGCCGTCGTCGTCGACTGGGTGGCATAGGGCTGGTTCTTGAGCAAGGTGGTGGCGCTGATCGTTTGCGTGCCACCAAAGCCGGGAACGAACGCCCAGATCGGAAACAGCCGTGGATAGGTGACGGTCATCGTATAGAGCGTGACCGCGTTCGCGCCGCCCTGACCGTTCGTGCCGGGATCGGCGTCCCAGATGCCGTTGGCGTTCTGGTCGGTAAAGCACTCGCCGGGATCGCGCACGCCATTGTTGTTGGTGTCGGTGAACGGCTCGGGCGCGACTTCGGTGAAGCTATCATAGCTTTTGCGCGCCGAACTGAACGTCGCGGATCGCGCGAGCTGGCGAATCGAGGTTTGCACCTTGGCATCGATCGTCGATGTGTTGGCCGCGCCGCCTTCGATACCCGAATCGCGACCCGCCTTCTGCACGGCGCCGTTCAGCACGCTTTGGAGGTAAGCCTGATACAGAACATCGCCCAGGCCCATCCACAAACACAGCATCACCGGCGCGAGAATGCCGAATTCGGTGATCGCATTCCCGCGATTGTCGCGGCACAGGCGGCGCAGCGACGCGATCATTGCGACACCCGCAGCCGCGCCACGCGCTGGGCGATCGACTGGAACTGGGTGTTCAGATCGCTCCCGCTGGTCGAGGAAAGCGACTGTTGGGCGCTGCTGGCGCATTGCTGAAGCTCAGGCGTCGCGGCAAGGCCGAGCGCAACGGTCCAGATGCTGATATTCATCGACTTGGCCTTGGCGCAGAGCGCCAGGAAGCGTGCGTTGTGATAGTCGGTTTGGCTGGTAAAGGTGCCGCCGGTCACGCGCCGGTCGAAATATTCGACGCCATATTGGCCATAGATCGACACATTGGGGGCCATGGCGCCATCGGTCAGGAAGACGATGACGCGGTTGGGCGGATTGCGCCCCGGCCATGCCGCCGTGTCATTGGCGAAGATGCCGTTGGGCGAAATCATGCGCAGGCCCCAGGTCATGCCGGTGTCATGATAGGTGCCGCCGATTGGCCGGAAATCGGGTGCGTTGACGTAGTTGGTGACGTCGGTCAGCGACATCGTCGCCAGCCGCCGCACGGGCTTGCCACAGCTGAACCACCCGGCGCGCAACAGCTGGTCGGTGTTGTACCGGGCATAGGACAGGCCGATCGCGATGCTGTTGGTGTCGCCATTCGACGTCGTGGTGCCGGTGCTGCTGTAGCCATAGGTGCCGCCGGTGTAATTGCGGCCATAAATGACTTCGGGCCACGCCGGACGCCAGCGCGTCGCGTCGTTGGTGGGGACCAGATCGGGGTCGAGGTCGGCGGGCAGGTTGTTGATGTCGAAGCTCGACGCAGCGGTGGTGTCACGCTCTTCGATGCACCCCTGCCAACTCGCGGTCCCTGTATCGACCCGCGTGGGATCGTCGACCGACGCATTGGTCAGGAAGTTGCTGACGTTCAGCGACGTCGGGCCATAAGTCCAGGTAGGACCATAGACGCGCGCCGTCACGACGCAGGTCCCCCCACTCCCGCTTGACCAGCTCACCGTCGACTCGGTCGCTTGCTGCGTGGACGTGTTATAGGTCAGCGGCGTCGCCGGATTGCGCGCGACGATCAAGTCATTGCACTGGGCGGAGGTTCTGCCGGTGAAGGTCGTGTTGGTGGCGGAAATCTGATAATCGGCCGTCACCCGGCGTGACTGATAGGTCCAGTTGGTCGTCGCATTGCCTGCGCCGCCGACCATGAATTGCGGATTGATCGACTGGATTGCCCGACCGGCATTGACGACCGAGGTGTAGGTAACGAAGCCATAGCGGATGTTCGTCCCCGGCTGGATGTTCGCCGCCATCGTGTTGTAGAAGCTGATCACGGCGGTGCGCAGCGCCGAAATACGCGATCCCGAGCGTTCGTTCACATAATAGCCGAAGGATCCCGGATAGCCCGCGACGCTGTCGTTGACGCTGCCCGAAGCCGCGCCGAGCGCCGAATCTGCGGGGCGTGCATAGGCCGACGTGCCCTGGCTGTTGACCGTCGCGGAGCAGGTGGCATTGTCCTCGCTCGGCAGGCAGGCCATCGACCCGGTCGTGTCGAGCACGAACATGATGTCGGTATCGGCCAGATCGTAGCGAGCCTCGCACGTGACGTTGATCGTTTGCGAGCCGGGGACGACCCCGTTCTGATAGATGATGTTGAACAGCCGCGTCAGCGTCATCGGCACCACGGCCGATGCGGTACCAGAGACGCGATTGTCCGCCGTCTTGGCCGGGGTGAAGGTGACGCTACCCGTCTGGAGCCAGCCGGCCTTGAAGTTATTGTTGAAGAAGTTGGTCGCCTGCGTGCTGGCATTGGCGTCGAGCGTCGTACTGGCGCTGTCGACCATGAAGCGCCGTCCCGCGAGCACGCCCGAATCGCACGCCTGTTGCAGCCGCGCCTTGACGAGGTAGAGACGCGCGGTATCCACGCTCGACCCGGCCAGGACGACCGTGACGAAGATCAGCAGCGCCGACATCGCCAGCACATTGCCGCGTTGATCCCGCGCCACGCGGTTGAGCGTCTGCATCACGCCGCCGCGCCAGTTGCCGCTATCGGTCATACCGTTTTTCAGCCCAAACAAGGTTCTTCAATCGTCGCGTTACTGTGCCCGTGGTTGCGTTGGCTTAAGCAAGGCTGGTTAACATTGCGCTTACCTCGCTATGGGACGGGCATGAGTCCGCCGTTGCCGCCGCCCACCGATCCCGAAGTCGCGCTGTCGCTCAGCTATGCACCGCCCGTCCGCCGTGCGGGGTTGACGGCGCTGTGGGCGCTCGATGCGCAGCTCGGCGCGACCTTGCGGCAAGCCAAGGACCCGATGGTCGCGCGGCTGCGGCTGACCTGGTGGTACGAAGCCCTGCTGCGGCTCGACACCGCGCCGCCGCCCGCGCAGCCGTTGCTGGCGGCGCTCGCGGCGACAGTGTTGCCGCACGGCGTGCGCGGGCAAGCGCTCGCGGCCATGACCGATGGCTGGGAAGCGTTGCTGCTGCCCGATCCGCTGAGCGATGCCGATCTGCTCGCCTATGCAGGCGGGCGCGGCGCGCTGTTTGCGCTGGCGGGCGCGCTGCTGGGCGCGCAGAACGATCCGCTCGCAGCGGCGGGGCAGGGCTGGGCGTTGGTCGACCTCGCCGCGCATGTCCGCGATCCTGAAACGGCCTTGCGCGCGCGAGCG
>JAIETY010000042.1 GCA_019744885.1 Sphingomonas sp. | reverse complement strand
ATGGCCCTGGCGAAACTATGTGCTTGCGCGTGCGGTGGCGCCGTTGTCGGCGGTGGTGCGGTCCATGTGACCGAATCAGCCAAGCCGCGTCCGGCCTATGTCAAGCATAGCAAGAAGATCGTGCGGACAACGGTCGCGCGGCAAGGCACGCGCGTTCGTCGGGTGGTAACGCGGACGACGGCGACCTGCCCGCCCGCGACCGTTCAGATCGCGAGCCAGCCGATCCCGCTGCCCCCGCCCTATGCGGGATCAAGCGGCGACTTCCCGATTTCGGGCGGTGGCGGCGGCGTGGCGCCGGTGATCATCGGCGGCAGCGGCGGCTTTGGCGGCGGCTTCGGCGGCTTTTTCGCCGGCGGCTTCTTTGGCGGCGGTGGCGGCAGCAGCGGCGTCGTGATCTCGTCGAACGGCGGCGGCACGTCGAGCGCGAGCAGCACGAGCAGCGGCGCGACCTCGTCGAGCACCAGCTCGGGCGCGTCGAGCGGCACAAGTTCGGGTACATCCAGCGGCACGTCGAGTGGCGCGTCGAGCGGTGCCTCAAGCGGCATCGTCATCAACATTTCCTCGACGTCGAGCACGGGGGGTTCGGGCGGTTCTTCCACCTCGACCTCATCGGGCGGCAGCGGCGGATCGTCGACGTCGTCGGGTAATGTTTCGAGCACCTCGTCGACGGGCGGCTCCTCGACCGGTGGTTCATCGACTGGCGGATCGTCGTCGTCGACCTCTTCGGGTCAGATCTCCAGCACATCGTCGAGCGGCGAAGTGTCGAGCACCTCGTCGACCGGTGGGTCGTCGACCTCGACCGGTGGTTCATCGACGGGTGGTTCTTCCACCTCGACCGGTGGCTCCTCGACCTCAACCGGCGGTTCGTCGACTTCGACCGGTGGCTCGTCCACCTCGACGGGTGGATCGTCCTCATCGGGCAATGTCTCGTCGGCATCGTCGGGCGATGTTTCGAGTTCGACCTCGTCGTCGAGCGCGTCGAGCGCCAGCAGCGCGTCGAGCGCCAGCAGCAGCGGCTCATCGTCGATGGGTTCGTCGAGCGTCGGCTTCAGCACCAGCGCGTCGGGCTCGACCTCGGCCAGCGGCAGCTCGGGGTCGTCGGGTTCGGCTTCGTCGGCTTCGTCGGCTTCGTCGGCATCGAGCGCTTCGTCGGGCAGCAGTGGCAGCTCGGGGTCGAGCGGCACGCCAACGCCGGTCCCTGCCCCGCCGATGGTCCTGCTGTTCGGCGCCGCTGCGGCTGCACTGGTCGCGCGCAAGCGGCTCGCCAAGCGCAACATCGAGGTCGCCGCCGCATAAGCTTGCGTCCCGGCAAGGCCCTCGCCATAGCGCGGGGGCCATGCACGACATCCGACTGATCCGCGAAAATCCGGCAGGCTTCGACGCGCAACTCGCGCGGCGGGGCCTTCCGCCACAAGCCGCCGCCCTCGCCGCGCTCGACGAACGCCGCCGGGCGCTGGCGACCGAAATGCAAGCCGTCCAGGCGCGCCGCAACGACGCGTCAAAGCTGATCGGCGCGGCCATGGCCAAGGGCGACAAGGACGCAGCCGAAGCGCTGAAGGCCGAGGTCGCGACGCTCAAGGACCGCCTGCCGAAGCTGGAGGCAGAAGAAAAGGATGTCGCGGCCCAGCTCAAGGCCGCGCTTGAGATAATCCCCAATCTGCCCGCCGATGATGTGCCCGATGGCGCAGGCGAGGAAGATAATGTCGAAATCGCTCGCTGGGGCACGCCGCGCGCGTTCGACTTCGCGCCGAAGGAACATGCCGATCTGGCTCCCGCCCTCGGCATGGACTTCGAAACCGGCGCGCGACTCTCAGGCGCACGTTTCACCTTCCTGCGCGGCGACATGGCCCGCCTCCACCGCGCCCTCGGCCAATTCATGCTCGACGTGCAGACGCGCGAGCACGGCTATCAGGAATGCAACCCGCCGGTCCTCGTCAAAGATGAGGCGATGTACGGCACGGACAAGCTGCCGAAGTTTGCGGAGGACAGCTTCTCAATTTTGAATGAGTTCGTCCGGCTGGTAATGTCAATGAACAGCATGAACGACGTCATGGTCAAGCAAGCTTCTCATGACCGCTTTTCAAATAACCAGATGAACGCCCTTAATGATTTTATGAAGCATGTTCAAAACCTCGGCGTTAACACATCAAGCCTCGGCCCAATATTCGACATGTATGCAGGGTATTTTGACGAAAACCGAGCTGCATTCTTGGATTTTGAAGCAAATTTTCAAGCGGTCGAGAAGCGGATAATAGAACTCAGGGAGCGAAACCAAGATAAGCAACTTTGGCTCATCCCCACCAGCGAAGTTTCCCTCACCGCCAGCGTCATGGGCGAGCTGCTCGACGAAAGCGCGCTCCCGATGCGCCTCACCGCGCTCACCCTATGCTTCCGCTCCGAGGCAGGTGCGGCGGGGCGCGATACGCGCGGGTTTATTCGCCAGCACCAGTTCGAGAAGTGCGAGCTGGTCAGCATCGTGCGGCCCGAGGACAGCGAAGCCGAACACGCGCGCATGACCCGTGCTGCCGAGACGATCCTCGAACGGCTGAACCTGCCCTATCGCAAACTGCTGCTGTGCACCGGCGACATGGGATTCGGCGCGCGCAAGACCTATGATCTCGAAGTCTGGCTGCCCGGCCAGGGCCAGTTCCGCGAGATCAGCTCCTGCTCGAACACCGGCGAGTTTCAGGCCCGGCGGATGAATACGCGCTACCGCGTGGCGGGCGAGCAGAAGAAGACCGAGTTCCTCCACACGCTCAACGGCTCGGGCCTCGCGGTCGGGCGGACGCTGGTGGCGGTGATCGAAAACTATCAGAATGCTGACGCCAGCGTCACCGTGCCGGACGCCCTGCTGCCCTATATGGGCGGCGTCACCCGGCTGGAGCCCCAATCCTGATGCGCATTCTCCTCACCAATGACGATGGCTATCATGCGCCCGGTCTCAAGGTGTTGGAGGCAATTGCTGCGACCATTTCTGATGATGTCTGGATCGTCGCCCCCGCCGATGAACAATCCGGCGCCGGCCATTCGCTGACGCTGACGCGCCCGATCCGCGTGCGCAAGCACGGCGACAAGCGCTATGCCGTCGCGGGCACGCCAACCGACGCAGTGATGATGGCGCTCGCCAAGATCATGAAGGACACACCGCCCGATTTGATCCTGTCGGGCGTCAATCGCGGCGCCAATCTGGCCGAGGATGTCACTTATTCGGGCACCGTATCGGCGGCGATGGAAGGCGCGCTCGCAGGCGTGCGCTCGATCGCGCTGAGCCAGGCCTATGCGCGCGAAGGCATGGGCGATGTCGTCCCTTTCGAAGCGGCCAGCGTCTGGGGCGAGCGCGTGCTCCGCCCGCTGCTCGATGCGCCGCTCGCGCCGCGTACGCTGGTCAATATCAATTTCCCGGCGCTGCCCGCCGCCGAGGTGCTGGGCGTGCGCGTTGTCGACCAAGGACTGCGCGATTATGGACGGACCCAGATCATCACCAATCGCGATCCGCGCGGCTATGAGTACCACTGGTTCGCGCTCGCGCCGTCGATCGAGACGCCCGCGCATTCGACCGACGTCGAAGCGGTCGCCGACGGTTATATTGCGGTGACGCCGCTCCATCTCGACCTGACACATCGCGAATCGCTCGATATGCTGGCGGCGGCGTATCGTTAACGAAGGTGGAGTAGCCATGCGGCGGTTGGGGGGAATGCTGGCTCTGGCGGCAGTGGCGCTGGTCGCTGGCTGCGTGCCGCCGCCGATCGAGCGCGCAGGCGATTATCCGCCCGAGCGTCGCCCCACGCTGCCGCCACCACAGGTTGAGGCCGACACACGCTTGCCCGGCCCGCCGCCGCGCCCGGCCTGGGAGGCCCGACCCGTCACCCCCGATGCCGTCGATGTCACCGCGAGCGATTATGTCGTCGTGGCGGGCGACACGCTGCGCGCCATCGCCAACCGTACCGGCGCCGGGACCGAAGCGATCGGCGCGGCCAATGGCCTGATGCCGCCCTACACCGTCTATGTCGGCCAGCGGCTGCACATCCCGGCAGGCCGCTATCACCTTGTCCGCCCCGGCGAGACCGGCATCGCGATTGCCCGCGCCTATGGCGTGCCCTGGGCGCAGATTGTCGCCGCCAATGATCTGTTTGAACCCTATGTGCTGCGCGCCGGACGGCGGATCATCATTCCGCGCAGCAGCGCCACCCCGCCGAGCGCCGCCGAGCGCGCCGCCGCCTTTCACCTCGATATCGACGATATCGTCACCGGCAGCGAGCCTGCGCTCGCGGCAAACACGCGCCCCGCCCCGCCGACCAGCTCGCCCACGCGCATCCTGCCACCCGAAGCCGCGATCGCCGCGCCCCCGCGCCGCACTGGCGGGTTTGGCTGGCCGATCACAGGCAATGTCGTGCGACGCTTCGGCCCCGGCGGGACCGGCGAGCGGATGGACGGGATCAAGATTGCCGCCCGACCGGGCACGCCGGTGCTCGCCACCGCCGATGGCGTGATCCTGTACGTCGGCGACGGGGTGCCGGGCCTCGGCAGTCTGGTGATGGTCAAGCACAGCGACGGCTGGGTTAGCGTCTATGGCCACAACAGCCAGTTGCTCGTCCAGCGCGGGCAGGTGATCAAACGGGGGCAGACAATCGCGCTGTCGGGCGAAAGCGGCACGGCCGACCGGCCCGAACTCCATTTCGAACTACGCAAGGGCCGCACCCCGGTCGATCCGCTGACGCAGCTTCCCGCGCGCTGAGATTGCGCGGGCGGCGCACTTTCCTCTAAGCGATTCGGCATGACTTACGCCTCCGATCTGCTCCGCTTGCTCGATAGCCGCGGCTATATCCACCAGCTGACCGACGCAGCAGGACTCGACGCGCTGGCAGCGAAGCAGGTCGTGCCGGGCTATATCGGCTTTGACGCGACCGCGCCGTCGCTGCACGTCGGCAATCTGATGGTGATCATGCTGCTGCGTCGCCTGCAACAGGCCGGGCACAAGCCGATCGTCGTGATGGGCGGCGGGACGACCAAGGTGGGCGATCCGTCGGGCAAGGACGAAGTCCGCAAGCTGCTCGACGACGACGGCATCAATGCGAACATCGCGTCGATCAAGCGCATTTTCGAACGATTCCTGACCTTTGGCGACGGCCCGACCGATGCGATCATGGTCAATAATGCCGACTGGCTCGACGCTCTCGAATATATCCCGTTCCTGCGTGACATTGGGCGCCACTTCACGATCAACCGGATGCTGGCGTTTGATTCGGTCAAGCTGCGGCTCGAGCGCGAACAGCCGCTGACGTTCCTGGAATTCAACTACATGATCCTTCAGGCCTATGATTTCCTTGAGCTATCAAGGCGGGTTGGCTGTCGTTTGCAGTTGGGCGGATCGGATCAATGGGGCAACATCGTCAACGGGATCGAACTGGCGCGGCGGATCGACGGTACCGAGGTCTTTGGGGTGACCGCGCCGCTGGTGACCAAGGCCGACGGCAGCAAGATGGGCAAATCGGTATCGGGTGCGGTGTGGCTGCACGAAGACCAGCTATCGCATTATGATTACTGGCAATTCTGGCGCAATACCGACGACCGCGATGTCGGCCGCTGGCTGCGCTTGTTCACCGATGTGCCGCTCGATGAAATCGAACGGCTCGAAGCGCTCGAAGGCGCCGAGATCAACGCCGCCAAGATCGCGCTCGCCAATGCCGCAACCGCGATGTGCCGGGGCGAGGCAGCCGCCAGCGAAGCCGCCGACACCGCACGGCGGCTGTTCGAGGAAGGCGACGCAGGCGGCGCGCTGCCGACCTTTGCGGTCGCGGGCGACAGCATCGCCTTGGTCGACGCCCTCGTTGCGCTCGGCTTTGCTGCATCCAAGGGCGAAGCGCGGCGGCTGATCAAGGGCGGCGGCGCCCGGGTCGATGGCGACAAGGTGACCGACGAAGCATGGGTGATCACGATCGGTGCGGAACCGGTCCGGCTGTCGGCCGGCAAGAAAAACCACGGCCTGCTGACCTCTACACAATAAGTTGTAATCAATCCCGCGTTAGGCCTTTTTCTACCGGCGCCATTTACCCGCAACTGCGAGCTTCCAGACGGGCAGCAAACAAGGATGGCGAAGATGGCAGGCAAAATAGCCGTCGCATATCGGGATGATCGGATCGTCGGCCACGACGAGGTGCATTACCGCGCCCGCGCCATCGGTCCCGATGCCCGCCCGCTGGCGCTGGTGATCGTCAATATCTCGGCGCTGGGGCTGATGGCGCGGTGCGAAGGCGATTTCCGCGAAGGCGACCGGTTGCACATCACGTTGCCGGTGATCGGGGTGGTCGTCGCGCAGATCCGCTGGTCGCTGGGCGGCCGGATCGGCTGCGAGCTCGACCGCATTATCGAGCTGGCGGACTATTATGACCTGCTCGCGGCGATGCTCAAGCCGCGCTGATCACCCCGACCGCAGCAACGCCACCCCGGCATCGCGTTCGAACAGATAGAGCGCCAGCCGCGCCGCTTGGCCCCGCGCCCCCGCCAGCCCGCCGTCGCGATCGATCAGCAGCCGCGTGTCGTCATGCGCGATCGGCAGCAACTCGCTGAGCATTTCGGGGCTCGCAAGCCGGAACTGGGCTTCGCCCGATTGCCGCGTGCCGAGCAATTCGCCCGCGCCGCGCAGCCGCAGATCCTCCTCGGCGATGCGGAACCCGTCATTGGTCTCGCGCATGAGCGCGAGCCGCGCGCGCGCCGTTTCGCTCAAATGGCTCCCCCGGATCAGCAGGCAGTTCGACGCCCCGCTCCCGCGCCCCACCCGTCCGCGCAGCTGGTGAAGCTGGGCGAGGCCAAAGCGATCAGCTGCTTCGATCACGATCAACGTCGCATTCGGCACGTCGACGCCGACTTCGATGACCGTCGTCGCCACCAGCACCCCTGTGCGCCCGGCCGAAAAGCCGGCCATCACCGCGTCCTTTTCGGGCCCCTTCATCCGGCCATGCACCAGCGCGACCTTGTCGCCGAAGCGGGCGCGCAGTGTTTCCGCGCGCGCTTCGGCAGCGGCGAGATCGCTCTTCTCGGACTCCTCGACCAGCGGGCACACCCAATAGGCTTGCCCGCCAGCGGCCAAATGCCGCCCCAGCCCCTCGACGACATCGGCCAGCCGGTCCTCCGAGATCACCCGTGTTTCGATCGGCGTGCGGCCCGGCGGCATTTCGTCGAGCTTGCTGACGTCCATCTCCCCATAGACCGCCAAGGTCAACGTGCGCGGGATCGGCGTCGCGGTCATCGCCAACAAGTGCGGGTGCTGGCCCTTGGCGGTGAGCATCATGCGCTCGGCGACGCCAAAGCGGTGCTGTTCGTCGACGACGATCAGCCCGAGGTCCTTGTAGCCTACCGCTTCCTGGAAGATCGCGTGGGTGCCGATCAGGATATCGATCGACCCGTCGACAAGACCCATCAAGGTCGCCTCGCGCACCCGTCCCTTGTCGCGACCGGTGAGCACGGCGATGTTGACCGGCAGCCCCGCGAGCAGCCGCTGAAGGCTGTCGAAATGCTGGCGCGCGAGGATTTCGGTGGGGGCGAGGAAGGCGCCCTGCGTCCCCGCCTCGACCGCGATCAGCAACGCCATCGCGGCAACAAGCGTCTTGCCCGATCCGACATCGCCTTGCAGCAGCCTTAGCATCGGCTGGGTCTGGCGCAGGTCGCCCTCGATCTCGGCCACCGAGCGCGTCTGCGCGCCCGTGGGTTGATAGGGCAACTGGAGCATCGACCGCAGCCGCCCGTCGCCGAGCAGCGCCCTGCCCTTGCGCGCGCGGGTCGATGCCCGCACCAAAGTCAGCGCGAGCTGGTTGGCGAACACTTCGTCATAAGCGAGCCGTTCGCGCGCCACCGCGTCCTGCGGGTCGGCATGAACGCGGGTGAGTGCTTCGTGCCACCCCGGCCAGCCGCGCTGTGCCAGCAGCCCCGGCTCGATCCATTCGGGCAGATCGGGCGCGCGTTCGATCGCCTGGCCCGCGAGCATCGCCAGCCGTTTTGACGTCATGCCGTCGGACAGCGGATAGATCGCCTCGCGCCCGCCGATCCCCTCGGCTTCGTCGAGCGGGACGACGTGGTCGGGGTGGATGATCTGCAATTCCTGCCCGTACATTTCGAGCCGCCCCGAAACGCGGCGCGCTTCGCCCAGCGGCAGCAGCTTCTTCACCCAGCCGCCATTGCCGCCGAAATAGACGAGGCTGACGTAATTGCCTTTGGCATCGGTCGCGTGCACCCGCGCAGGGCCGCGCCCGCCTTGGCGATAATCGACCGCGGTCAAGGTGATGACGATCGTCCGCCCCGCGTCCGCCATGTCGAGTTCGTCGCGCTCGACGCGGTCGATCCAGCCGGTCGGCAGGTGGAACGCCACGTCGATCACCCGCTCAATCCCCAGCCGGTCGAGCGGTTTGGCGAGCGCGGGGCCGACCCCTTTTAGGCTCGTGACTTCGGCGAACAGTGGATTGAGGATTTGCGGGCGCATGACTATGTCGCCTGTGTAACCCGAGCCGGCACCTGCTTCCAAGCGGTGACCCGGCCAATCGCCGTTGGAGTGTTTGATGGACCGCGAAACTCGCCTGAAACGCCTGCACTTCCGCGCGCATCACCGCGGCACCAAGGAAGCCGATCTGCTGATCGGCGGCTTTTTTGACGCACATGGCGCGGGCTGGTCTGAGGCCGAGATGGCGCTGTTCGAGGAACTGCTCGAGGAACAGGACGTCGACATCATGGCCTGGGCGATGGACACGCAGGTGCCGCCCGCGCGCTACGAAGGGTCGATCCTCGCGGCGCTGAAGGTGCTGAACTACGTGCCGGTGGCCCAATAGGACCATTCGTCACCCCGGCCTTGTGCCGGGGCCCACTTCTCCACCGATACCCCGTTGCGTGGGGCGCGGTGGGCCCCGGCACAGGGCCGGGGTGACGCTTAGAGTTTCTCATCCAATGCCCAACTTGACGACTCTCCTCACCGCCGCCGCCCCGCTTACCCTTAGCGGCGTGCCAAACGGCTTCCTGCCCTGGCTGCTCGCCGATCTCGCGCGCGCGGCTGGCCGGACCGTGTTCATCGCCCCCGACGAAGCGGCGATGCGCGCGATCGAGGCGGCGGCGCCCTATTTCGCGCCCGATCTGGAGACGGTCGCCTATCCGGCGTGGGACTGCCTGCCCTATGACCGCGCCTCGCCGACGCTGCGGGTGATGGCCGAGCGAGTCGCGGCACTCCACAAGCTCCAGGCCAAGCGCACCAAGCCGCAGTTGATCCTCACCACCGCCAACGCCGCGGCGCAACGCACGCTCACGCCCTTCCGCATCCGCCAGCTCGTCGCGACGCTGGCGCCCGGCGAGCGGATCGGGCGTGATCGCGTCGCGGGGCTGCTGCAGGCGAACGGCTATATGCGCGTCGAGACGGTGACCGATTCGGGCGAGTTTGCCGTGCGCGGTGGCCTCGTCGACTTGTTCCCGAGCGGGGCCGAGGCGGGGCTGCGGCTCGATTTCTTCGGCGACGAAATCGAATCGGTCCGCACTTTCGATCCCGCCGACCAGCGCACCACCGGGCGGCTCGACGGCTTCACGCTGCTGCCAGCCTCCGAAGCCTTGCTCGACGACGACAGCGTCAAACGCTTCCGCACCCGATACCGCGACCGTTTCGGTGCGACCGCGACCGGCGATCCACTCTATCAGGCGATCAGCGACGGGCGGCGGCTGGCGGGGATGGAACATTGGCTGCCGCTGTTCGAGGACAAGCTCGCGACGCTGTTCGATCATCTCGGCGACGATGCCGTGATCGTGCGCGATTCGGGCGTCGCGAGTGCCGTCGAAAGCCGGTTCGAAGCGATCAGCGATTATCACGCGAACCGCGTCCGCGCGCAGTCGAACGATCCCGGCAGCTATCGGCCGCTCCCCGCCGACCAGCTCTATCTCGCCCCCGCCGAATGGCAGGAACGGCTTAAGGGCGCGAAGGTCCATCTCGTCACGCCGTTCCACGAGCCCGAAAGCGACCGCGTGCTCGAATTCGACGTCGACGGCCCGCGCGATTTCGCGCCCGAGCGCGCGAGCGGCGCCAATATCTACGAAGCCGTCACCGATCATGCCGCCAAGGTGATGAAAAAGCGCAAGCTAGTACTCGCCAGCTATTCGGGCGGCGCGCGTGACCGCCTGTCGGGACTGCTCGCCGAGCATGGCCTCAAACGGCTGATGAAGGCCGAAACTTGGCAGGACGCGCTCGGGCTCGCGGCTTCGGGCAATGTCGCGCTGATCGTCCTGCCGCTCGACCACGGCTTTACCGCGCCCGATGTCGCGGTGCTGACCGAACAGGACATGCTCGGCGACCGGCTGGTGCGCCGGACCAAGCGCCGCAAGTCCGCCGATGCGTTCCTCGCCGAGCTAGCGACGCTCACCCCCGGCGATCTCGTCGTCCATGTCGACCACGGTATCGGCCGCTACACCGGGCTCACGCAAATCCCGGTTGGCCAGAGTCCGCATGATTGCGTCGCGCTCGAATATGCCGGCGGCGACAAGCTCTATGTGCCCGTTGAGAATATCGACGTGCTCAGCCGCTATGGCAGCGACGAGGCGGGCACGCTCGACCGGCTCGGCGGCGAGGCGTGGCAGCGGCGCAAGTCGAAGATGAAGGATCGCATCCGCGAAATCGCGGGTGAGCTGATCGCGATCGCGGCCGAGCGTGCCTTGCGCCCCGGCGAGATCGCCGAGCCTGACTCCAGCGGCTATCCGAGCTTCGTCGACCGCTTTCCGTATCAGGAAACCGACGACCAGGACCGCGCGATCGGCGAAGTGCTCGACGATCTGGCGGCGGGCAAGCCGATGGACCGGCTGATCGTCGGCGATGTCGGATTCGGCAAGACCGAGATCGCGCTGCGCGCCGCCTTCGTCGCGGCGATGGCAGGGCTGCAAGTCGCGGTGGTCTGCCCGACGACTTTGCTGGCGCGCCAGCACTACAATAACTTCGTCGCGCGTTTCGAAGGCTTTCCGCTCAGGATCGGGCGCCTGTCGCGTCTTGTCACCGCTGCCGAGGCCAAGACGACGCGTGAGGGGCTTGAAGACGGCACGATCGACATCGTCGTCGGCACTCATGCGATCCTCGCCAAGAGTGTCGGCTTCAAGCGGCTCGGGCTGGTGGTGGTCGATGAGGAACAGCGGTTCGGGGTCACGCATAAGGAACGGCTGAAGGCACTCAAGAGCGACGTCCATGTCCTGACTCTCACGGCCACACCGATCCCGCGCACGCTCCAAATGGCCATGTCAGGCCTGCGCGAGCTGTCGGTGATCCAGACCCCGCCGGTCGATCGGCTCGCGGTACGGACCTATGTGATGCCGTGGGACCCGGTCGTGCTGCGTGAGGCGCTGCTGCGTGAACATTATCGCGGCGGGCAGAGCTTTTTCGTCACCCCGCGCATCGCCGACCTGCCCGAGATCGAGGAATTCCTGCGCGAGCATGTCCCCGAAGTCCGCTACGTCGTCGCGCACGGCCAGATGGCGCCGACGCAGGTCGAGGAGCGCATGTCGGCCTTCTACGACAAGAAGTTCGAAGTGCTGGTGTCGACGACGATTGTCGAAAGCGGGCTCGACATCCCCAGCGCCAACACAATGATCATCCACCGCGCCGATCGCTTTGGCCTCGCCCAGCTCTACCAGCTGCGTGGGCGGGTCGGGCGGGCGAAGACCCGCGCTTATGCCTATCTCACCACACCCGCCGACCGGATCGTCACCGAAACCGCCGAGAAACGGCTGAAAGTGCTGTCCGATCTCGAATCTCTTGGCGCCGGGTTCCAGCTTGCGAGCCACGATCTCGACATTCGTGGCGCGGGCAATCTGCTCGGCGACGAGCAATCGGGGCACATCCGCGAAGTCGGCTATGAACTCTATCAGTCGATGCTCGAGGAAGCGATCATGGACGCCAAGGCGGGCGGCCTCGCCCAGCGCCCACGCGATTTCAGCCCGCAAATCACGATCGACGCGCCGATCCTGATCCCCGAGGATTATGTCCCCGATCTCGACCTGCGCATGGGGCTTTACCGCCGCCTGAACGACATCGACGAAGCACAGGGGATCGAGGCCTTCGCTGCCGAACTGATCGACCGCTTCGGCCCGCTGCCCGACGCGACCGAGAACCTCATTCGCCTGATCGAAATCAAGCTGCACGCCAAAAAAGCCTGCGTCGCCAAGATCGACGTCGGCCCGCGCGGCGCTTTGGTGGCATTCCACGACGACAATCCGCCGAATATTCCCGGCCTTCTCGCTTATGTCGAACGGCTCGGTGGCATCGCCAAGCTGCGGCCCGATTCAAAGCTGGTGCTGACCCGCGCCTGGGGCGATCCGAAGGCCCGGCTCAACGGCGCGCTGCAATTGGCGCGGGGGCTTGCCAAGGCGGCGGGTTGACCGGATTCTTGTTCCCGCAGCGAAACATGATACGAGTCGAGGGTGGTTCGCTGTAGGGATTTTGCCCGGATGGCCGAGATAACGGTTGCGGAGCGCTGGGCGCTGCTCGCCGAAACGGTGCGTCAAATGGCGCAGGCTCGATCGGCGGCCGAGGTCGTGACGCTCGCCCATGCCGCTGCGCGGCGCATTGCCCGTGCCGATGGCATCACCATCGTCAAGCGGATTGGCGAGGAGACTGACTATCTCGCCGAGGACACGATCGAGCCGCTCTGGACCGGTCTGCAATTTCCGATCGACAAATGCCTCGCCGGTCGCGCCATGACCGAAGAGCGGACGATCAACGTGCCCGACATCACCCATGTCGAGGACATCCCGCTCAATGTCTATCTGGCGACCTTTATCCGAAGCCTCTTGGCCGTGCCGATCGGTGATCACAAACCGACCCACGCGATCTGCGCTTATTGGAAGGAGACGGGGCCAATCGACCCCGATGCGCTCCTGCTGTTTGAAGCGCTGGCGCGCGGCATGGGCGCGGCGTTCGCGCTGGTCGAAATCCTCGATCTCGCTGCGCGCAACAGCACGAAGGCTTAGCTGCCGTCAGCTGCTGTGGTCGGCAATGATCTTCCAGCCGCCCGCTTCCTTCGCGAAGATCAGCGAGGTCGGCCCCGTCGCGGTTTTGCCGTCGGGATAAGTCAGCAAATACTGGCCAATGTAGAGCGCGTGCGTCGGGTCGAGCAGGCGAAAATCGAGCGTCTTGAAGGTCAGGACGCCGCGCTTGGCGGGATCGTCGAAGCTGTAGCGCGCCTTGTACCGCGCGATCATCGCTACCTTGCCGCGCAGTACCCCTTCCTTCGTGACGAAGCTCGTCTGGGGACCATCCGAATAGACTGCCATGAAGGCGTTCACGTCGCCCTTGTTCCACCCGGCAGCGCTCGCGGTCATCGCCGCTTCGACTGCGTGCTTTTCGGGCGGATGCGCCACTGCCGGTGCGACCAGCATCATCGCGGCGGGCAAGCCCAGCCAAGCCAGTTTGGACATCGTCATTCCTTTCGTGCGGTAATCAGCGCCGCCAGCGCCGTCACATCGAGTGGCTCGGCGCATAAATATCCCTGATAATATTGGCAGCCTTCCTTGGCGAGCAGATCGAGCTGTTCGGGCGTTTCGACACCTTCCGCGATCACCGCGAGTCCGAGCGAGCGCGCCATGTCGATCACGCCGCGCACAACGATACGGTCGCGCGTCGATCCGGCGATATCCTGCGCGAGCTTCTTGTCGATCTTGAGATAATCGAGCGGCAGCGCTTTTAGATAGGCGAGACTTGAATAACCCGTGCCGAAATCGTCGATCGCGACGCGGCACCCGGCGCTGCGCAGCTCGGAAAGCAGCGCGGCGGCGATCCCCAGATCCTCGATCAGCCCGCTTTCGGTGATCTCGACCGTCAACCGCGCGCGCGCAAAGCCGCTCGCGTCAACGCGGTCGAGGAAAATGTCGGCAAAGCCCGGCCGCCCGATATCGGCAGCGGTCAGGTTGATCGCCAGCCGCAGCCTGGCGAGCGCCGATGGCCAGGCGGCAGCGCGGGCGAGCGCGGTGCGCTGAATATGGTCGGACAGGCCAATCGACAGATCGGCGCGATCGGCAGCGGCGAACAAGGTTTCGGCACCGAGCGGGCCCAGCAGCGGATGCTCCCACCGGGCCAGCGCTTCGACACCGACGATCGCGCCACTGCCGATCGCGACCTGCGGCTGGAAAACGATGTCGATCTCGCTGCGATCGATGGCATTACGCAGGTCGACCGCGAGCGTGTCCAGCGACGGCCCCGCCTCACCCTCGCGCGCGACATGGATCGTCAGACTATCGGACGCGCGCGCGATCGCCAGTGCCTCCCCCGCACGGCGCAGAAGGCTCGCGGCGGTTTCGTCGGGCAGGCGCGCCGGCGCGATGCCGATCCGGCAGCCGAGCACCGCCACGGCCCCACCCGCGACGAAGGGGCGCGCAAGTCCCTCGGCGACGCGCCCGGCGGCGAGTTCGATCCGCTGCGGACTGTCTTCAACCGCGAGCAGGAATTCGGAGCCGCCCATCCGCGCGACCACCGCGCCGCGCCCGAACAGATCGGCGGCGACTTCCTCGATCCGCCGCTGCGCCGCGCGCAGCAGACCATCGCCCGCCGTGCGGCCATAAGCCGTGTTCACAATGTCGAAGCGGTTGAGCGCAATCAGCGCGGCTTGGATCGCCCGCCCCTCGCCCAATTGCCGGTCGAGCCACCGGCGCGCGCCAGCGGCATCGCGTACCCCCGACAGGGCGTCGCGCAGGATGACGGCGGCTTCGGGTGCGGCGCCGAGCCGCTCGACCACCGCTTCGGTGGTGCCGGTGGCGGGATCATGCTGGAGATGTTCGACCACCCGCCCCAGCGCGCCCAGATCATGCGCAAAGGCCGTCGGCGTACCACTCGCGCAGAGCCGTCGCCACGCTGCCAGCGCGGTGGCGCGATCATGGGGGTGGACATGGCCGAGCAGCCAGCGCGGCGTCGGTGCGGCGGGCGCGGCGAGCATATCGGCCAGCGCGGGCGTCAGCCGCACCGCGCCGCCGGCATCGATCCGCCAGCCGAGCGGCGCCACCGGCTCGCCACCGCGC
>JAIETY010000072.1 GCA_019744885.1 Sphingomonas sp. | reverse complement strand
GTCGCCGGTGCGATCGGCGCCGAGCACTTCGTGCCCCGTCAGCACCGAGCCGCCATGCCGCTCGACCAGCGCGCCGAGCCGCTCGCCGGTTGCGCGCACCAGCGGCCCCGCATCGACCAGCGGCACCCCCATCGCATCGGTGAAGCGGCGCACGGTGCGCGCGGCGGGATGCTCCTCAACCGCCGCCAGTTCGGGGTGCGGGTTATCCTTCACCGCGCTCAGGAACGTCGTCGCGGTGCTGTCCGAGGTGATCGCATAGCGCCCGAGCTGGCCGCGCCCGATCACCTCATCATGGTCGATCATCACCAGCCCGGCAGCAAAGTCGGCGAGCCGCCCATGCTTCGATGCCGCCGTCAGCACTGCCGTGCCCGCCGGTCCCGCGCCGATCATCACCGTCTTGGCGACCGCCAGGCGCCGCGCGCGGGCCGGCAGCGTCACGGGCCGTGCGTCGCGCACACACGGCCTTGAACCGCGCCGCAATCTCGACCGCGTCAGCCGGCGTCATCGCATCGGTGATCGGCAGCGAGAGCACCCGGCGCGCGACGGCATCGGCGACCGGCGTCGGGTCAATGATCGCGCTTGCCTTGAAAAAGGGCTGTTCGGCGAGATGCGGGCTGAAATACTGCCCCGCCTGCACCCCGGCATCGCCGAGACCTGCGACGATATCGGCGCGGCGTCGGGCCAGCGACTCCGGCAGCAGCACCGGCATGAACTGCATCGCGCGACGGGTGCCATAAGGGCGCTGGAGCTGGAAATCGCCGAGCGCGTCGCGGTACGCCGCTTCGATCGCTGACCGGTTGGCGGCGATGCCTTCGAATTCGCCGAGCTTCAGCCGCGCGGCGAGGCCGAGCAATTCGGGCAGCTTGGCATTAATCCCCGGCATCGCCGCGCTGCGGCTGCCCTGAAAGCCGAAATTGGCCATCGACCGGATCGTCTCGATCAGCGCGGCACTGCCCGAATGGACGAGACCCCCTTCCGCGACCGCAAAAGTCTTGGTCGCGTGCATCGAAAACACCACCGCGAACGGCGCATTCGCCCCGAACCCCACGCCGTCTGCATCGAGCGTGCCGAGCGAGGCGGCGGCATCGATCACCACGCCGACATTGTAGCGCTGCTGGAGCCATGCGTAGCGCTCGAGATCGATCGCGTTGCCGAAGGTTGCATAGGGGACAATCACCGACACGCGCTTGCCATAATGGGTCAGCAGCCGCTCTTCGGCACGCGCGCACGCCGACCAGTCGTCGGGGTCGATGTCGCAGATCAGCGGCGTGAGCCCTGCCCAGAGCGCTGCCTGCGCGGTTGCGGCAAAGGTAAAGCTCGGCACAATCGCGAGCGATCCCGGCTCGGGCAGCCACCCCGCCGCCTGCCGAATCGCGAGCAACAACCCCAGCGTCGCATTGGCGACCGTCAGCGTCGCGCCATGCCCGCCGAACAGTTTCTGCGTCGCTTCGGCTTCGAACGCGCGCACTTCGGGCCCGCTGTTGCTATAAATGCCCGAAGCCTCAAGCCGCGCGAGATCGTCGAGATGCGCGCTCAGCCGCGGCGGTCGCGGGGCAATCAGCGGATAGTCAGTCATCGTCCAGCAGAGCCTTGGCGCAAGCGTTTGGAATAGAGGCGGAGCCTAGCGCCGAGGTGCCTAAAAACCCGTTACACGGTGCGATTGCGGTTGGAACGATTCCGCCATTGCGATAGTTGCTGGCGGTCGCGGGACGACAGGGAGAGCGTGGATGGCGGTTGATTTCACCCTGAACGGCGCGCCGGCGCGCTTCGACGGCGATCCCGACACGCCGCTGCTCTGGGTCCTGCGCGATCACCTCCACCAGACCGGCACCAAATATGGCTGCGGCATTGCCCAGTGCGGCGCCTGCACGGTCCATCTCGACGGCAAGACGCGGCGCAGCTGCGTGACGCCGATCGCGACGGTCGCGGGGCGCAAGGTGACGACGATCGAAGGCGCAAGCGGCAAGGTCGCCGAGGCCGTGAAAGCCGCCTGGGTCGCGATCGACGTGCCGCAATGCGGCTTCTGCCAGTCGGGCCAAGTCATGTCGGCGATCGGGCTGCTCAACGCCGTGCCCAAGCCGACCGACACCGACATCGACAATGCGATGGCGGGCAATATCTGCCGCTGCGCGACTTATGTCCGGGTGCGCCAGGCAATCCACGACGCTGCCGCCAAGCTGCCCGCCGCCAAGGGAGCCAAGGCATGACGATCGAAACCAGCCGCCGCGATTTCCTCGCCGCCTCGGGCCTCGTGATCGGCCTCGCGCTGCCGATGGGCCGTGCCGCTGCTGCTGCCACGAGCGGCGCACCGTTCCAGCCCAATGCCTTTGTCCGCATCGCCGCCGACGACAGTGTCACCGTCATCATCAAGCATGTCGAATTCGGTCAGGGACCCTCGACCGGCCTCACCACGATCCTCGCCGATGAGCTCGACGCCGATTGGGCGCAGATGCGGATGGCATTCTCCCCCGCCAACGACCCGCTCTACAAAAATCTCGCGTTCGGCACGATGGGCACCGGCGGCTCGACCGCGATGGCCAACAGCTGGATGCAGATGCGCACCGCCGGTGCCGCCGCGCGGGCGATGCTGGTCGAAGCCGCCGCCAAGCGCTGGGGCGTCCCCGCTGCCGACATCAAGGTATCGAAGGGCGTCGTCAGCCACGGCACGCACCATCGCGCAAGGTTCGGGGAACTCGCGGGGGACGCGGCGACACTGCCCGTCCCGACCGCGCCCAAGCTCAAGACGCACGACCAGTTCACGCTGATCAGCACCGATCTGCCCAAGCTCGATACCCGCGCCAAGACCGATGGCTCGGCCAGGTTCACGATGGATATCGCCGTCCCCGACATGGTCCATTCGGCGATCCTCCACCCGCCCGCGTTCGGCGCGACGGTAAAGACGGTCGACGACAGCGCCGCGCGCGCGGTTGCCGGCGTGGTCGCGGTCAAGGCGATCCCGCAAGGCGTCGTCGTCTATGCCAAGGACAGTTTCGCCGCGATCAAGGGTCGGGGTGCGCTGAAAGTCGACTGGGACCTGACCAAGGCCGAGACGCGGTCGAGCGACGATCTATTCCGCGCCTATGCGCAAGCGGTGCAGGCGCCGGGCAAGGAAGCGCTGAAAATCGGCGATGTCGACGCGGCACTGAAGGGCGCGGCCAAGACGATCGACGCGACTTACTTCTTCCCCTTCCTCGCCCATGCACCGATGGAACCGCTCGACGCGGTGATCGAGCGCCAGGGCGACCGCGCCAATCTGTACATGGGCAGCCAGTTCCAGGTCGGCGAGACCCGCGCCGTCGCCAAGGCGCTCGGCATTCCGTTCGAAAACATGACGCTCAAGCAGCAATTCGCGGGCGGCAGCTTCGGGCGCCGCGCCCAGCCCGGTTCGGACTTTGCGGTCGAAGCGGGCACGATCGCCGCCAATGCGCCGTCGGCGGCGGTCAAGCATGTCTGGACGCGCGAGAATGACATTCGCGGCGGGCGCTATCGCCCGATCACCGTCCACCGACTGCGCGGCGGCGTGGATGCCAAGGGCGACATTATCGGCTGGGACCAGCGCGTCGCGGTCCAGCCGTTCGTCGCCACCCCCGGCGATGCGATCGACGATGGCATGTATGAAGGCTGCGGCCCCGATGACTATAGCTTCGCCAACGCCCGCATCGGCGTGGCGAAGATGGCCAATGGCGTGCCGACATTGTGGTGGCGGTCGGTCGGCCACACGCATACCGCTTATGCCAGCGAAGCCTTTCTCGACGATCTGTTCGCGCTGTCGGGTCGCGATCCGGTCGCGGGGCGGCTCGCGCTGCTGAAGGAGGCGCGGGCAAAGGCGGTGCTCAACCGCGTTGCCGAAATTGCCAAATGGGGCGGCGCCGTTCCCTCGGGCCGCGCGCGCGGCGTCGCGTTCCACAAAAGCTTCGGCAGCTATGTCGCGCAAATCGCCGAAGTGTCGAAGGGCGCCGACGGCCTGCCCAAGGTCCACAAAATCTGGTGCGCAGTCGATTGCGGCACGCCGATCAACCCCAATGTCATCCGCGCGCAGATGGAAAGCGGCATCGGCTATGGGCTCGGCCACGCGCTTTACGCCGAACTGGTGCTCGGCGAGGGCGGGCGCGTCGCGCAGGGCAATTTCGACAGCTATCGCTCGCTGCGGATCAACGAAATGCCCGCCGTCGAGGTGTCGATCATCAAGTCGACCGAAAACCCGACCGGCGTCGGCGAGCCCGGTCTGCCGCCGATCGCCCCTGCGGTTGCCAATGCGTGGCGCAAGCTCACGGGGCGCAGCGTCCGCCGACTGCCCTTCGCTGCCGAGGAGAATGCGTGATGAAGCCCGTTCATGGCCTGATCGCGCTTGGCCTAGCCGCGCTCGCGCTGCCGATCGCGGTGCTGGCCCGCCCCGACATGCAGGCGACGCCGCAGGTGCCGCTCAAGGCCCCTGCCGATTTCGCGTCGATTGCCGATCCGGCGGCGCGCTCAGCGGCGATCTTTACCGAAATGGGCAAGGTGATCCAATCGCCCCGCTGCCTCAATTGCCACCCGCGCAGCGACCGCCCGCGTCAGGGCGACGAGATGGTCGCGCACACGCCGCCCGTCGTGCGCGGGCCCGAGGGCAAGGGCGCGCCGGGGATGGAATGCGCGACCTGCCACGGCAATGCCAATGTCGCGTTCGTCAATGGCGAGGGCAGCATTCCGGGCGCACCGCACTGGCAGCTCGCCCCCGCGTCCATGGCGTGGGAAGGCAAGTCGCTGGCGGCGATCTGCGCGCAGATCAAGGATGTGAAGCGCAACGGCGGCAAACCGCTCGCCGCACTCGTCGACCATAATGGCAAGGACGCGCTCGTCGGCTGGGGCTGGCATCCGGGGCTTGGTCGCACTCCCGCTCCGGGCACGCAGGCGCAGTTCGGCGCGCTCACCAAGGCGTGGATCGACAGCGGCGCCAAGTGCCCGGCCTGAGCTTCGAGACGATCCGGCTGGAGATTGCCGGGGGGATCGCGACGATCACGCTCGACCGGCCAGCGCGGATGAATGCCTTCACTGGCCAGATGATGGCTGATCTGATCGCGGCGTTCGACGCGACCGATGCGGATGACGCTGTCCGCGCCGTGATCGTGACGGGCGCGGGCAAGGCGTTTTGCGCGGGCGCCGATCTGGCGGAAGGGGCGGCGACCTTCGACTATGCCCAAAACGGTGTGGGGCACAGTGGCGATGGGCCAGTGCAGGCCGATGGCAGTGTCGATTGGCGCCACGAAGCCGTGCGCGATACCGGCGGGCGGGTGACGCTGCGGATGTTCGACTCACTCAAACCGGTGATCGGCGCGATCAACGGCGCGGCGGTGGGCATTGGCGCGACGATGCTGCTGCCGATGGATTTCCGCCTCGCGAGCGAATCCGCGCGCTTCGGTTTCGTATTCGCGCGGCGCGGGATCGTACCCGAAGCCGCGTCGAGCTGGTTCCTGCCGCGCCTGGTCGGCATCGGGCAGGCGCTTGAGTGGTGCTATTCGGGGAAAGTGTTCGGTGCTGACGAAGCGCTGAAGGGCGGGCTGGTCCGCTCGGTCCACGCCGCCGATGATCTGCTCTCTGCCGCCCGCGCGCTGGCGCTCGAACTGACCAGCGACAGCGCGCCGGTATCGGTCGCGCTCACCCGGCGGATGCTGTGGGGGATGCTCGGCGCCGCGCATCCGATGGACGCCCACCGCATCGACAGCCGCGCGGTGTGGCTGCGCGGCGGCGGCGCGGATGCGAAGGAAGGCGTGATGTCGTTCCTGGAGAAGCGCGATGCGGTGTTCACCGACCGCGTGAGCGACGAATGGCCGCGCGTCGACGGATGGTTCGACGCGCCGGGCTGGCGTTGATTTTTTTGCTCACACAAAGCCACGAAGACGCAAAGAAGAAGTAGCGCGCGATTGCCGCGCAGCGGCTTCAAAAACTGCTTCTTTGTGCCTTTGCGTCTTTGTGTGAGAAAAATTATTTCACGCGAAGGCGCGAAGAAGGAAGAGCGCGAAGGCCGCGAAGACTCTTCAACCCAATGCCGCGCAGCGGCCTAAATCACCTTATCTTCTTCGCGCCTTTCTTTTTCTTCGCGCTCTTCGCGTGAAAAATCTCTCACGCGGAGGCGCGATGTGCGCGGAGATTTTCTAAGGCCGCTGCGCGGCAAACCCCACTTCTAATCCGCGTCTCCGCGCCGCCGCGTGAACCGACCTAAAACCCCACCCGCGCCGCCGCGTCGACCAGCGCATGGCCCTCACGCCCTGCTTCGGGCTGCCCCGGTTTGACCCAGGCTGCATGCGCATGCGCCGTCGCCACAATTTCGCGCGGGCCGCCGGGCCAGGTCCGCACCGTCACGACTTGCTCGGCGAGCGCGCGGTCGGGCTCCATCGCCACCCACGCCAGCGGCCGCTCAGCCGTTGCCGACGCCCCTGCCGTCGCCATGGCGGCGCGGATGCGCTCGGCGACCGGCTCGGGCAGATATTGCCACACCACCGAATGCATCAGCACGCGCGTCACGCCTTCCGCCTGCGGTTCGGCGAGCCGCGCTTCGACCCAATCAGCGGCATCGGCCTGCTCCAGCCGCACGCCGTGCGCGCGGACCATCTCGATCGCGGTCCTGAGCCGCGCCAGCCGCTCGGGCTTTTCGGCCCAGACATAGGCCGCCAGCCGGTCCTCGACCGCTGGATCGGTGACATCGAGCGGCTGAATGTCGCAGCCGCGCGTCGAGACAATCTCGAACGGCGGGATCGCAGGCGCGGCGCCGCGCCATTCGGGCGTGATCGTCACTGGCGCGTCGACCGGTCCGACGAACGCCCCACCGAGATCGAAGCGATAGCGATCGATCAACAGGTTGAGCCCGCCGCTCGAGCCGATTTCGAGCAGCCCGAGCTTCGGCCCGCACGCCCGCGCCACTTCGATCAAGCCGGTCATCAGCGCCGCCGATCGCCCCGGCTCATTGGTCTGCGGCGGCCCGTCGAGCCACGGCAGCAGCGCGTCGTCGTGGCGGACCAGCGCGCGGCCCAGCGCGGCGGCAATCTCGGCGAGCTCTTTCACGCTGCCGTCGAAAATCGCCGCCAGCTCGTCATCGGCCCGCTGCCGGACCAGTGCATGCAACCCGCCAACAAACCGCAAGGGCAGCGCGTCGCGCGTCGGCTCGCCCGGCCAGTCGAGGATGCGTGCGCCCACCCGGCTGTCGCGTGTCAGCCCGGTCGCAATCGCTTCGCACAGCCGGGCGTAAATCGGCGCGTCCATGCTCCGGCAATAATATTCCTGGATCATAAAGGCGCCGCGCACCGTTTCTTCATTCGCCATCCTACACCTCCGCTTGTTGCGCCGCTGTGCGTCCCCAACTAAGGCCGCACGACTTATGGCCGATCCGCTCATCATCGCTGTACCAAAGGGGCGCATCCTCGGCGAGGCGCTGCCGCTGCTTGCGCGCGCCGGAATCGTGCCCGAAGCGGCCTTCGCCGACGAGGACTCGCGCGCGCTGCGCTTCACCACCAATGACCCAGGCATCGAGCTGATCCGGGTGCGCGCGTTCGACGTCGCGACCTTTGTCGCGCACGGCGCCGCGCAGCTCGGTATCGTCGGGTCGGACGTGCTGATGGAATTCGATTATTCGGAGCTTTACGCCCCCGTCGATCTCGGCATCGGCCGCTGCCGCATTTCGGTGGCGGAGCCCGCCGCAATGGCCGCGCAAGACGATCCGCGCGGCTGGAGCCATGTCCGCGTCGCGACCAAATATCCGCATCTTACGAAGGCGCATTTCGCGAGCCGGGGCGTGCAGGCCGAATGCGTCAAATTGAACGGTGCGATGGAACTGGCGCCGACGCTTGGCCTCGCCCCGCGCATCGTCGATCTGGTCAGCTCGGGGCGGACATTGGCCGAAAACGGGCTGGTTGAAGTCGAGGTGATTGCCGACGTCACCAGCCGCCTGATCGTCAACCGCGCCGCGTTCAAGACGCGCGAGCGCGTGGTGCCGCTGGTGGATGCTTTCCGGGGGGCGGTGGCTTGATTCTAGAGGAAAACCGTTCGTGTCGAGCGAAGTCGAGACACCGACCGACATCCTCGCGGCCCGTCCCTCGACGTTGCTCGGGACGAACGGAGGAGCTTGGGTCATGATCCGCTTGTCCACCGCCGATGCCGGTTTCGCGAGTGATTTCACCGCACTCGTGAGTGCACGCCGCGATGCTGATAGCGGGGTCGCGCGCGATGTGGCGGCGATCATCGCGCGCGTGCGCGACGAAGGCGATGCCGCCGTCGCCGAGCTGACGCAGCGCTTCGACGGGCATGATCTCGACGCTTCGGGCTGGACGATCGACCTCGCCGATTGCCGCGCGGCGTACGAAGCACTCGCGCCCGATCTACGCGCCGCGCTCGATCTCGCCGCCGCGCGCATCCGCACCTATCACGCCAAGCAACGGCCCGAGAATAGCGACTCGGTCGACGACGCCGGTGTCCGCCTCGGCGCGCGCTGGTCCGCCGTCGCGGCAGCGGGCGTCTATGTCCCCGGTGGCCGCGCGGCCTATCCCAGCTCCGTGCTGATGAACGCGATTCCGGCAAAGGTCGCAGGCGTCGACCGGCTGGTGATGGTCACGCCGACGCCCAAGGGTGAGATCAACCCGCTGGTGCTCGCCGCGGCGCACATCGCCGGGGTCGACGAAATCTGGCGCATCGGCGGCGCGCAAGCCGTGGCGGCGCTCGCGTACGGCACCGACCGGATTGCGCCGGTCGATGTCATCACCGGCCCCGGCAATGCGTGGGTCGCCGAGGCCAAGCGCCAGCTCTACGGCGTCGTCGGGATCGACATGGTCGCGGGGCCGAGCGAGATCGTCGTGGTCGCGGACGGGGCGAATGACCCCGAGTGGATCGCCGCCGACCTGCTCAGCCAGTCCGAGCACGACCCGACCAGCCAGTCGATCCTGTTCACCGACGATGCGGGCTTTGCCGATCGCGTCGCGGCAGCGGTCGAGGCGCAATTGACCACGCTCGCCACCGAAGCCGTCGCCCGCGCGGCGTGGGACGCGAATGGCGCGATCATTCTCGTGCGCGACTTTGCCGAGGCGATGCCGCTGGTCGATCGCCTCGCTGCCGAACATCTCGAACTCGCGGTCGAGCATCCGCAGGCGCTGTTCGACCAGGTCCGCCACGCCGGTTCGGTGTTTCTCGGCCGCCACACCCCCGAGGCCGTCGGCGATTATGTCGCGGGGCCCAACCACGTCCTCCCCACCGGCCGCCGCGCGCGCTTCTCAAGCGGGCTGTCGGTCCTCGATTTCATGAAGCGCACCAGCTTCCTCCAGCTCGACGCGGCGAGCCTCGCGGCAATCGGCCCGGCGGCGGTGGCGCTGGCGGGCGCCGAAGGGCTCCCCGCGCATGCCCGCTCGGTCGCGCTTCGATTAAAGTAACAACGTCCGTTTGCCCTGAGCTTGTCGAAGGGCCGTTCTTCTTTTCCACCGTTGGAGGAAGAAGAACAGGGCTTCGACAAGCTCAGCCCGAACGGTTTACAGGACAAAGCCAATGACTCGCCCCGCCCCCCGCACCAAGGCCCGCGCCGCCGCGCGCCTCGCCGCCGTTCAGGCGCTCTACCAGCACGACATGGAAGCGACGCCGATCGTCCAGTTGCTCCACGAGTTCCACCAGCACCGGCTTGGGCAGCGGATCGAGGATGCCGAATATGCCGAGGCCGATGTCGATTTCTTCGACGATGTCGTGAAGGGCACGCTCGCGCGCGGGATGGAGATCGATTCGCTGATCACCGCCAAGCTCGCCAGCGGCTGGAGCCTCGACCGGCTCGACAAGCCGATGAAGGCAATCCTGCGCTGCGGCACCTACGAGCTGATCGCGCGCGCCGATGTGCCGGTGGGTGCCGTCATCACCGAATATGTCGATGTCGCCCACGCCTTTTACGACAAGCGCGAATCGGGCTTCGTCAACGGGCTGCTCGACGCGATCGGCAAGGATGTGCGGACCTGATGGCAGAGGTCATCAACCTGCGCACTGCCCGCAAGGCAAAAGCGCGGCACGAAGCGGCGACCACAGCCGCCGCGAACCGCGTCGCCTTTGGGCGCACCAAGGCTGAGAAAGCCGAAGCTGCCGCTCAACGTGCGCGCGATGCCCGGGCTCTCGACGGCGCCAAGCGAGACCGCTGACCGGTGTAAGAGTTGGATGACTTTACCCCGACCCGTTCGTTTCGAGCGAAGTCGAGAAACAGGCCAGACTCGGTGCACAGGCGTTTCTCGACTTCGCTCGAAACAAACGGATGGATTGTAAGACGCTAGCTCCTCAACTGCGCGCCGTGAACAATGTCGATGATGTAAACCGTTGTGTCGTCTACCAAATATCGGATGCGGTACGGTCGAACAATTGACCATTGCCGCAGGTCGTTTTCAAGCGCGCGCCCTTTGTAGGGAAAATCGGCGAGGCTTTCGGCCGCCTCGCGCAATCGCTCGGCAAAGCGGGCGGCGGCGTCAGGGTCGAACTGGTCAATATAGGCACGGATCGCGGCAAGATCTGACAGCGCTTCGCGTGTCCAGATTACTTCAGCCATTCGGGCGGCATGGGCTTTTCATCCGCCGTCCCCCAGCTTTTCAGCCAAGCGGTGACGTCCGCGTGCGGGACGGTGCGCCCAGCCTTGATGTCGTCCAGCGCGCGAAGCCGCGCGCGCTCCAGCGCGTCCGGATCGTTGAACAGGGCACGTTCCGCATTCATCGCGTCTATCATAACAGCGCCACGCACAACATGCGAGGGCAAGCTCGCGGCGAGAACCCGCGGGGCGCACCGCAAAGGGCGGCCCTTCCAGAATCTCAAGGGTTGAAGAATGAGAGAGGGGCGCTTCGAGTTGAAGACAAAAAGCCGACGCTATGGGCTGGATGATACCAAGTCCTGCCACCGGCAGACACTCCCGCCCATCCGCGCTATCACGCTCCCCCGATGACCGAAGCCGATTTCCTCGACCAGCTCCGCCGCTTGCCGCTCCACCCCGGCGCCGCCGACCTGCGTGACGATAGCGCGCGGCTCGGCGATCTTGTCCTGACCACCGACACCCTGGTCGAGGGTGTCCATTTCCTCAGCGACGATCCCCCGGGCGATGTCGCGTGGAAGCTGGTGGCGGTGAACCTTTCCGATCTGGCGGCGAAGGGCGCTATGCCTGTGGGGGTACTGCTCAACTATCCGCTCGGCGACGATGCGTGGGACCGCGCCTTTCTCGCCGGGCTGGGCGAGGCGCTCACCGGGTTCGATTGCCCGCTGCTCGGCGGCGACACCGTGAGCATGCCGTCCGGCGCCCCGCGCGTGTTAACCCTCACCGCAATCGGCGAGAGCAACCACGCGCCGCCCCGGTCGGGCGCACGGGCAGGCGATACGCTGTACGTCACCGGCACGATCGGTGACGCAGGGGCTGGCCTTTCGATCGCGCGCGGCAAGACCGGGCCTGCCGACCTGCTCGCCGCCTATCGCCGTCCGCAGCCACGCCTTGCCGAGGGGCAGGCGCTCGCCCGCCATGTCCACGCGATGATGGACGTGTCCGACGGGGTGCTGATCGACGCCCGGCGAATGGCGGCGGCGAGCGGCCTTGGCATCATGATCGACCTCGCCGCGATTCCGCTGTCGCCCGCCTATCGCGCCTTCGCCGGCGACGACCGCGCAGCGCGGCTGGCGGCGGCAACGGCCGGCGATGACTACCAACTGCTCTTCGCCGCCCCGCCAACGCTCGCGCTGCCCGTCGCCGCCACCGCGATTGGCCGTTTCGCCCCCGGCAGCGGACTCACCCTGATCGACGGCGCCGAGCCCCTCCCGCTCCCGCAACGTCTCGGTTTCGAACACGCAGGCGAACACCGCTTGCCTATCGCGCCGCGCCAAGGCTAGGTTCGCGCCCATCCAGAATGAAAATGCCCGGCGTCCGCCAGAGGCAGCAGGATAAGGGGAATGCGATGCTGATCGTCTATGCGGCCATGGTCTGTGGCTTGCTGGCTGTGCTTTACGGTTTTGTCACCAGCCGCCAGGTGTTGTCGGCACCCGCCGGCAATGAGAAAATGCAGGACATTGCCGCCGCCATTCAGGAAGGCGCGCAAGCCTATCTCGGGCGGCAATATCGCACGATCGCGGTGGTCGGCGTGATCGTCGCCGCGCTGATCTGGGTATTCCTCGACCGGATGGGCGCGCCCGTCTCGACAATCGGCTTTATCATCGGCGCGGTGCTCTCGGGTGTCGCGGGCTATGTCGGCATGAACATCTCGGTGCGCGCCAATGTCCGCACGGCAGAGGCCGCGCGCAGCTCGCTGCAGGGCGGCCTGACGATGGCGTTCCGCTCGGGCGCGATCACCGGCA
This sequence comes from Sphingomonas sp., assembly GCA_019744885.1. Classification (GTDB taxonomy): domain Bacteria; phylum Pseudomonadota; class Alphaproteobacteria; order Sphingomonadales; family Sphingomonadaceae; genus Sphingomonas. The sequence goes on along the minus strand of JAIETY010000072.1, from coordinate 2,800 downwards.
TGCTGGTCGCGGGGCTCGGCCTGCTCTCGATCTCGGGCATTTTCTGGTATCTGATTGGCCCCGGCGGCAATGCACCAGGCAGCCCGACCGTGGTCGCGGCGCTGACCGCGCTCGCCTTTGGCGCGTCGCTGATCTCGATCTTCGCGCGACTGGGCGGCGGCATTTTCACCAAAGCAGCCGACGTGGGCGCCGATCTGGTCGGCAAGGTCGAAGCCGGCATTCCCGAGGACGACCCCCGCAACCCCGCGACGATTGCCGATAACGTCGGCGACAATGTCGGCGACTGCGCCGGCATGGCCGCCGATTTGTTCGAAACCTATGTCGTGACGCTCGGCGTGACGATGATCTCGATCGCGCTGGCACTACGCGGTGCCGACAATCTGCTCGCGGTGATGGGCCTGCCGCTGATCGTTGGCGGGGTGTGCATCATCACCTCGATCATCGGCACTTATTTCGTGCGCCTGGGCAGCGGTACCAACATCATGGGCGCGCTGTACAAGGGCTTCTGGACCAGTGTCGTGCTGTCGGTCCCGGCGATCTATTTCGCGACGCAGTACACGCTCGGCGACATGAACAAGGCGATTGGCGGCAACAGCACTATCAGCTTCCTGAACGGCGCCACCGCCGAAGCCGTCACCGGTAATGCCGCCGCGTCGGTTACCGGCATGGCGCTGTTCTGGTCGATGATGATCGGCCTCGCCGTCACCGGGCTGCTGGTGTGGATCACCGAATATTACACCGGCACCAATTACCGTCCGGTGCGCAGCATCGCCAAGGCGTCGGAAACCGGTCACGGCACCAACGTCATTCAGGGCCTCGCGATCAGCCTTGAATCGACTGCGCTGCCGACCTTCGTCATCGTGATCGCCGTCATCGCCGCTTATCAGCTAGCGGGCGTGATCGGCGTGGCGTTTGCGGCGACCGCAATGCTCGCGCAGGCGGGGATGGTCGTCGCGCTCGACGCTTATGGTCCAGTGACCGACAATGCGGGCGGCATTGCCGAAATGGCGGGGCTGCCCGATGACGTGCGCCACAAGACCGACGCGCTCGACGCGGTCGGCAACACCACCAAGGCAGTGACCAAGGGCTATGCGATCGGCTCGGCGGCGCTTGCCGCGCTGGTGCTGTTCAACGCCTATACCAGCGATCTGGCGAAGGATTTTCCCAACCTGACGGTCAATTTCCAGTTGTCGAATCCCTATGTCATCGTGGGGCTGCTGCTCGGCGCGCTGCTGCCGTACCTGTTCGGCGCGATGGGGATGACCGCCGTTGGCCGCGCGGCGGGCGCGGTGGTCGAGGAAGTGCGCGACCAGTTCCGCAACAACCCCGGCATCATGCTCGGCACCAGCCGCCCCGATTATGCGCGCACGGTCGACCTCGTCACCAAGGCCGCGATCCGTGAGATGATCGTGCCGAGCCTGCTGCCGGTGCTGTCGCCGATCCTCGTCTACTTCATCATCACCGCCGTCGCAGGGCAGGCCGAGGGCTTTGCCGCGCTCGGGGCGATGCTGCTCGGTGTGATCGTGTCGGGGCTGTTCGTCGCGATTTCGATGACCAGCGGCGGCGGCGCGTGGGACAATGCCAAGAAATACATCGAAGACGGCAACCACGGCGGCAAGGGCAGCGAAGCGCATAAGGCAGCGGTGACGGGCGACACCGTCGGCGATCCGTACAAGGATACCGCGGGGCCTGCGGTCAATCCGATGATCAAGATCACGAATATTGTGGCGTTGTTGTTGTTGGCCGCCGTAGCCGCAGCGAGCGGCGTGGTGGGCTAGGATCAAGGGTCCTTCTAACTCCCCTCCCTGGACAAGGGAGGGGGTAGGGGGTGGGTTGGCCCGTGTTGAGGCGGTGCGCGCTCCTTAAGCCTACCCTCCCCCTGCCCCAGCGTCGGGTCGGTCATGCCCCCGGCATGACCTGAACAGCGCGGGGCGCTGTTCACCCGACGCTCTTAACCAGGGAGGGGAATGACCTAATCACTGGCCACGGCTTGCCCCCCGCCCAAAGCCCCCCGTGACATCCGCCGCCGCTTCCCCCATCTCCAGCGCATGAATCCCCTGCGTTCCCTCGTCGAATCTCAGGTCGACGCGCTGTTCTCCCCAGCCAAGGGCGACCAGAGCTTCGACATCACCCAGGGCAGCGACAATGGCCTCTACGGCCCCGGATCGGTCGCGTGGGCGGTGCACGGCGATTTCGCGACGATGATGATCGGCGGGATTGCCGCGCTCCTGCTCCAGATGCTCCACCCGCATGCGATGGCGGGGGTGTGGGACCATTCGAACTTCCGCGCCGACATGCTCGGCCGCCTGCGCCGCACCGCGCGCTTCGTCGGCGGCACCACCTATGCACCGAGCGAGCAGGCCGAAGCGATGATCGCGCGCGTGCGCCGCATCCACGCCGCCGTCGGGGGCACGCTCGCCGACGGCACCCCCTACCGCGCCGATGACCCTGCGACGCTTGCGTGGGTGCATGTCGCGGGCGAGTGGAGCTTTCTCGCCGCCTACAAACGCTACGCCGCGCCGACGATCCCGCGCTACCGCGAAGACGCCTTCTTCGCCGAAACGGCGGTGCTCGCGGCCAGGCTCGGTAGCGCGCCCGTCCCCACCACCCGCGCCGCCGCCGAGGCGTACCTCACCGCGATGCGCCCCCATCTGCGCGCCGACGACCGCACCCGCGCGGTGCTGGCAGCACTCCGCAGCGCCGCCCCCGCCGGCCCCACCCGCTTCAGCGTGTGCAGTAACGCCGCAAGAACAAGCAGCGAAATCGAAGCCCCGACAAACAGCGACATCGGCGTGAGCAT
>JAIETY010000078.1 GCA_019744885.1 Sphingomonas sp. | reverse complement strand
ATGCTCACCGCGCGCGGCGATCCGGTTGATCGCATCATCGGTCTGGAAATGGGCGCCGATGATTATCTCGCCAAGCCCTTTACCCCGCGCGAACTCGTCGCGCGGCTGCATGCGATTTTGCGCCGCACCGGTCCGCGGGCCGCGCCCGAGCGCGGCCAATGCTATCGCTTCGGGCCGTTCCGGATCGATATCGGCGCGATGACGCTGACGCGCGACGGGGCACCCATGGTCCTGTCGTCGCGCGAGTTTGCCTTGCTTGCCGCGCTCGTCGCCAGCGCTGGCCGCCCGCTCAGCCGCGCCCAGTTGATCGATCGCGCGCTGGGTCGCGATGCCGACGTCACCGATCGCGCAATCGATGTCCAGGTGACGCGCTTGCGCAAGGCGCTGGGCGATGATCCCGCCGACCCGGCGTGGATCAGGACCGTGTGGGGGGTGGGCTATATGCTGGCGGGCGCCGACCGGTGCTGAGGTCGCTGCTCGCGCGCAACATCGCCTTGATGGCGACGATCGTGCTGGTCAGCCAGGCGATGACGATGCTGTTGTTTGCGCTGTTCGTCCTGCGCCCGCAAGCGGACCGAATCGCCGGGATCATCGCGCACAACATCACCGCGATCAGCACGACGATCGACCTGCTGGCACCGCCGGAACGCGCCGCATTAATCGCGCGCATCAACCAGAATGGGCAAATGCACGTCCGCCCCGGTAGCAACCCTCCGGTCGGCACGACCGGTCGCGCCAGCCTGCTCGAACGCAGCGTGTTGCAGGCGCTGGCGCGCAATCTCGGCATGACCGACGCCGTCTTCTGGCGCGGTGGCGGATCGATGCCGCTGTGGGTGCGGCTGAAACTGGGTGGCGAGTTCTACTGGGTATCGGTCGATGCCCCGGCGGGCTTTGCCCCCAATGGCACGTTGATCGGATCGCTGGCGACGTCGCTGGTGCTGGCGCTGATCGCCGGCATGGCGCTTCAGCGGCGCATCAACCGCCCGCTCATCCGGCTCGCCCAGGCTGTCGACGCGATGCCCGAGCCCAGTGCCCTCGATGGTCTGGCGGCCAACAGTCCATCGGAGATTGCGACGCTGGCGCGGTCATTCGATAATATGGCCCGGCGCCTCGCCGCGCAGGATGCCGACCGGACGATGATGCTGGCGGGCATCAGCCATGATCTGAAAACGCCGCTCGCGAAGATCCGGCTCGCGCTGGCGCTCCGCCCCGGCGGCGCCCCCGAAGACGAAGCGATGATCGAGCGACAGCTTGATCGGATGGACCAGATGCTGGGCCAGTTCCTCGCCTTTGGTCGCGGGCGTGACACCGAGACGGCGGTGCGCATCGATGTCGCCCAAGCCGTCGTCGCCGCGATCGAAGTCCATGCCAGCGCGGCGCGCCTGACGGTGGTCGCGGTCCCGCCGCCCGATATCGTCGTTCGACCGCTTGCCTTCGACCGGGTGCTGGTCAACCTGTTGCGCAATGCCGAGTTGCATGGGCGTGCGCCGATCGACGTTACCGTGGACGTGTGCGACGCGCAGGCCGTTGTCGAGGTCGCTGATCGCGGATCGGGGGTGCCGCCCGCATTGCTGCCGACTCTTGCCGAGCCTTTCGTCCGCCTTGATCAGGCCCGGCCGAGCGATGGCGGTGTCGGCCTCGGCCTTGCGATCGCGCGCCGGTTCGCGACCGAGCACGGCGGCACGCTCACGCTGGCCAATCGGCCGGGTGGCGGCTTTGTCGCGCGGCTGGCGTTGCCGCTTGCCTAGCTGGCGGCGGCGCTGGCATCGGATCGGGGCACGCTGAAAACGGCGCGCGCGCGGGCGACCAGCCGGTCGGGCGCGGTGACCACGCATTCGGCGAAGGCAAGGCTGCGCCCGACCCTTACTGGCTGCGCGCGAAATTCGAGCCAGTCGCCGATCCGCGCGCTGCCGATCAGATCGACCGACAGGTTGGCCGTGACGACCCCGCCCAGCCCTTCGGTCGCGAGCACGCACGAGAGGCCCATCGCATTGTCGGCGAGCGCGGCGATCAGGCCGCCATGCGCCATGCCCCGGCTGTTGGTGCGCGGCTTTGCAATTTTCAGCGCGAGCACGAACGCCTCACCGTCGCGCATCGACCACAAAGGCTCCCACGGGTCGGTGAGCGGACTCTGGCGGAAATGCCGCGCGAAGCCTGGCGGCGGCTCAATCACGGGCGGCCGCCGTGCGCAGGGCATCGTCCATCCACGCCGCCGGAGCATCGTCGAAGCTATAGAGCGTCGTCGCGATCCGATCGGGCGCAAAGCCATGCGCACAGCAATCGAGCAGCGGCGGGATGGTGGTGCGCACGTTGGCGCGGCCGGTGCGCAGGAAAATGCCCTTGTGATACATTTCCATCATCGGCAGCGGTGTAACCGCGCCAACATGGATCGTCACGCTGGTCAGCAGCCCCTCCGGCTCAGTCGCGCGGATGGCCTGGATCAGCGTCTCGGGCGTGCCGCGCGCGTCGACGACGATCTCATATTGGTCGGCAATCTCAGTCGGGAGCCTGATCGTCGTCGCGCCATAGGCTTTGGCGGCGGCGAGCCGGGCCGGATCGTCGTCAGCATAATCGACGCGGCCTGCGCCGAGCACAACGGCGAGCCCGGCGGCATAGACGCCGATCACGCTTGCCGAGCCGCCCATCACCAGCACGCTCGCGCCGGGGCGTTCGGCAAGCTGGGGCGCGACCGCGCGCCAACTGTCGGCGGCCATGTCGGCGGCGCCGATCATCGCCACCGGATCGGCGCCGTGCGGCAGCGGCACCAGCATGGCATCAGCAAAGGGCACGAGCACCAGGTCAGCCGCCGCGCAGCCGAAGTCGCCCGGTCGCCCCATGCCGAAGCCTGCGCCAAATGGCACCGACTGGCACCGTCCGGTAAAGCCGCGTCGACAATTGCGGCAGGTGCCGCAACTGATCTGTGACGGCACGATCACCCGCTGACCGGGCGCCACCGACGTTACGCCATCGCCGATGTCGACGAATTCGCCGATCATCTCGTGACCAATCGGCTGGCCCGGGGCGAGCGGGAAAGCGCCGCGCACGAACGCCACGTCGAGGTCGCAGCGCCCGAGCACGATCGGCCGGACGATTGCGGCGCCGTTACTCGACAGGGCGGGCGCTGCGGTCTCGCGCCATTCGACCTTGCCGGGGGCTGACAAGATCAACTGGCGTATCACGGCTTGACGCCGTCAACGGCGACCGGGACGTCGTAATAAGTCACTTCGCCCGGCGTGCCATAGGTCGCCTTCACCCGCGCGTGCCAGGTATCGTTGAACCAGGCCTCGGCAGCGGCCTTGCTCGACCAATAATAAATGCCGCCGAAATGGCCGGGGCGGATCGTGAAATATTTGCGGATCAGCCCCGGCACTTGCGCATATTGTGCGGTTTGCTGGGCCATGACCGTGCGGATCTTGTCGTCGGTAATCCCCGGCGGTGTTGCGATGTCGACGACGACGGCGACACGCGCGGGCGCCGTGGCGGGGCCAGTCTCGGCAAGCGCCACAATCGGCAGTGCGGTGCAAGCCAATGCGGCGAATATCAGGGTGATCTTCATGGCATTACCTCCAGTTGGGAGCTGCTTGATGCACCCGACGAGCGGTTGCGCGCTACACCGAAGCATGCAAAACAGCTTTGCGAAACACGCAAAGCTGTAGAGGGCAGATGGACGTCGAGGCGCTCAAGACATTGCTCGAACTCGACCGGCTGGGGTCGTTGAGCGCGGTTGCCAGTCTTGACGATGTCGCCGTTTCAACCGTCGCGCGACGCCTCGACGCGCTCGAAGCCGCGCTGGGGCTGCGGCTGCTCGACCGGCGCGCCAATGGCGTGCGGCTGACAGCGGAGGGGCAGCGCATCGCGGCGCTGGCCGCGCCGATTGTCGACCAGGCAGCGCGGATCGCGCGGGCAGCGGTGGCGCTCAAGGCATCGGCGCATGGCGGCAGCGTCACGATATCGGCAACCGGTTTCATGGTGAGCGAGATTCTGGCGCCTGCCCTGCCCGATCTCTGGCGCGAAACGCCGGGGCTCGCGGTGACACTGCGCGCGCAAGGCGACGTCGTGAGTTTGGCCGCGCGCGAAGCCGATCTGGCGATCCGGATGAGTCGCCCGACCGAACCCAGCCTGATCGCGCAAAAGGTCGGCGAAGTGCCGCTCGGCTGTTTTGCGAGTCCTGCCTGGCTCGACGGGCGCGACCCAGCCTCGATCCGGCTGAGTGACGCACGGCTGCTCGTTTATGACGACAGCTATGGCCGGATCGCCGAAGTCGATTGGGTTGCCGCGCACGGGCTGACCGGCGCGGTGCTGTTGCGCACCGGGAGCACGCGCGCGCTGGTCAATGCGTGCGCGGCGGGCGGCGGAGTGGCGCTGCTGCCGGTGCGCGCTGCGTCGCGTGAGGGGTTGATCGCGATTCCCGCGCCGTTCGCGCTGCCGCCGCGCCCGGTGTGGCTGCTCACCCACCGCGACATCAGCCGCTTGCCGACGGTCCGCGCGGCGCAGCGCTGGATCAGGCGCTGCTTCGCCGTTCAACGCTGATGCTTTGGCAACGCTCCTTTGTTGCAGTGTAGGCAAGTGCGTGATAGCGCGCGCCACTCAATGGGCGGGTCATGATGACGCCGCCGCTCCAGCCAGTTCAGGACGTGCATGTTCGCTTCCCCCGCTTTTGCCCAGACCGTCGGTGGCGCGCCCGGCGCTGACGGATTGGGTTCGCTGATCAGTATCGCGCCGCTCTTCCTCGTCTTCATCGCCTTTTACTTCCTGATGATCCGGCCCCAGCAAAAGCGCATGAAGGCGCTGCAGGATGCCGTGAACGCCGTGAAGAAGGGCGACGAAGTCACCACTGCGGGCGGCATCATCGGCAAGGTGACCAAGGTCGACGACCGCGTTGCCGAAGTCGAAATCGCGCAAGGGGTGCGCGTGCGCGTCGTCAAGTCGACGATCGCGTCGGTCGCCACGACAGGCGCCGCCAAGCCCGCGAACGACTAAGCCATGCTGGATTTTCCGCGCTGGAAAGTAACGTCGATCATCGCGCTGCTCGTGGCGCTGATGCTGCTGGCAGTGCCGACGTTCCTGCCCGAAAAGGTCACCGATAGCTGGGGCGATTTTCCGCACCGGCGCGTCGCGCTCGGGCTCGATCTGGCGGGCGGCAGTTATTTGCTGCTCGAAGCCAATGCCGATGAGCTGGTCAAGACCCGGATCGACGCGATGCGCGAGCGCATTCTCAACGAAATGCAATCGGGCAGCCCCAAGATCGACATTGGCGAAGTCTCGACCGACAATGGGCAGTTGAGCTTCCTGTTGCGCGACGTGACGCAGCTCGATGCCGCGCGTGAGCGGTTGAACAAGCTGACCGCCGGTGTCGGGTTGACCGGCCAGCGCGACTGGGACCTGAGCTTCGTCGATGCCACGCGCGTGGTGATGAAGCCGACGGCGGCGGGCACCGCGCAGGCGATCAACGACGCGATGAACACCGCGACCGATGTCGTGCGCATCCGCATCGACAAGCTGGGCACGCGCGAACCGACGATCGTGCGTCAGGGCGCCAACCGCATCGTCGTGCAGGTGCCCGGGCTCAACGACCCGCAGGCGCTCAAGGATCTGCTCGGCAAGACCGCCAAGCTCGAATTCAAAATGGTCGTGGATATTCCCTATGTCGACGGCGGTATCCTGCCGCCGGGCACGCAAGCGCTGCCTTATGTCGAAGGCGGACCCAGCGCAAAGATCGTCGTCCAGCGCCGCGCGATCCTGACCGGGAGCCAGCTGCTCAGCGCCAAGCAAAACTACAAGCAGGACGATAACAAACCGATCGTCGATTTCAGCTTCAACACCGAGGGCGGCACCAAATTCGCCAAACTGACGCAGGAAAACGTCGGCAAGCGCTTTGCCGTGGTGGTCGACGACAAGGTGATTTCGGCGCCGAGTATCAACACGCCTATTCTGGGCGGGTCGGGCTATATTGAGGGATCGTTCACCGTCAAATCGGCGAACGAACTCGCGATCGCGCTCAGCTCGGGCAAATTGCCGATCGGGCTCAAAGTCGTCGAGGAACGGACTGTCGGCCCGGAACTCGGCGCCGATTCGATCCACGCCGGTATCACTGCATCAATCATCGCGACGGTCGCGGTGATCGTCTTCATGCTGGTCACTTATGGCCGGTTCGGCGTCTATGCGAATATCGCGGTCGTCATCAACGTGCTGATCATTCTCGGCGTACTCGCGGTGATTGGCGGGACGCTGACCTTGCCGGGCATTGCCGGATTCGTGCTGACGATCGGGACGGCGGTCGACGCGAACGTGCTGATCAACGAACGCATCCGCGAGGAGCAGCGGCGCGGGCGTAGCGTGCTGCAATCGGTCGAGCTTGGCTATAAGGAAGCGAGCCGCACGATTTTCGAAGCGAACGTGACGCACGCGATTTCGGGCGTGATCATGCTGCTGCTCGGCTCGGGACCCGTGAAGGGCTTTGCCGTCGTGCTGCTGATCGGCATCGTCACGTCGGTGTTCACCGCCGTCGTCTTCACGCGCATGCTCGTGGTGCTGTGGCTGCGCCGCGCGCGGCCGGCCTCGCTCAACATTTGATCGGTTGATCCCATGCGGCTTTTGAAACTCGTCCCCGACAACACCAACATCGCCTTTGTCTCGTTGCGCTATTGGGCGTTCGGGCTGACGACCTTGCTGTCGATTGGCGCGATCGTGTGCGTGCTGTTGTTCCGGCTCAATCTGGGCGTCGATTTCGTCGGCGGACTGACGATCGAGGAAAAATTCGGCAAATCGCCCGATATCGAAACCCTGCGCAAGACGGTCGACGATCTTGGCCTGGGTGAAGTGCGGCTCCAGCCCTATGGCGACGGCAACACGGTGTCGATCCGCTTGCCCCCGCCCAAGAGCGACGACAAGGGCGCGACCGAAGCCGTCGTCAAGAAAGTCCAAGCGGCGATCCACGCCAAATTTCCCGACGCGCGCTTCTCCAAACAGGATGCGGTGTCGGGCAAGGTATCGAACGAGCTGATCTGGAAGGGCATTTTGGCGGTCATCCTCGCGGTGGTCGGGATTGGCCTGTTCGCGATGCTGCGCTTCGAATGGCAGTTCGGCGTGTCAACCGTGGTCGCGATCGTCCACGACGTGCTGATGACGCTCGGCTTTTTCGCGATCAGCCAGTTCGAATTCGACCTGAACATCGTCGCCGCCGTGCTGACGATCATCGGCTATTCGATCAACGACAAGATCGTGATCGACGACCGTATCCGCGAAAATATGCGCCGATATCGCAAGATGGACATGCGCGAGATTGTCGACCTGTCAGTCAATGAAACGCTGCCGCGCACGGTGATGACCTCGCTGACGATCCTGATCGCGCTGGTGGCGCTGCTGATCTTCGGCGGGCCGGTGCTGCGCGCTTTTACCGCGGCGATGATCCTCGGCGTGATCGTCGGGACCTATTCGTCGATTTATGTGTCGTCGTCGCTGCTGATCACACTCGGCCTGCGCGCCGAGCCGGTCGCACCGCCGCCGGGCAAGCCGTTGCCCATGTCGGGCGCCGAGCGGATCGGCCCAATCGACAAGTGACGCCCGACAAGTGAAGCTCGCGCGCGAGGGGAGCGGCGACGGCCCGTTGATCCAAGGCTTCGCGCGGGGCGGTTTTCGGGTCGATGACAATATCTACACCGCGCTGCTGATCACGCCGCAGCGCGCCGATGGCTGGACGCCGCCACCAGTGGAGGCGCTCGACGAAGCTGCGCTCGCGCCATTGCTGGCGCTCGATCCGCCGCCCGAATTCATTCTGCTCGGTACCGGGACGGGCCTGATCCTCCCGCCACGCGCGCTGGTCGCCGGGCTTGAAGCGCGGGGGATCGGCGTCGAGCCGATGGACAGCCGCGCGGCGGCGCGCGCGTGGAGCGTGTTGCGCGGCGAAGGCCGCTGGATTGCAGGCGCCCTCTACCCGCTTTGACCCCCCTCGACCTGCGCGACAGCCGCGCTATGGTCGCGCCAAATAAAAGAGGAGGGGTGCATGAAACTGACCTTTGCCACACTGGTCGCGGCTGCCTTGATGGCGATGCCGGCGATTGCCCAAACTCAATCCAGTCCGGCGCCGGCCCCCGACTATGCCAAGCCCGAGACATGGCTTTGCCTGCCCGGTCGCGCCGATGCCTGCGCGGCTAATCAGGATGCGACCATTGTCGCGGCCAATGGCACGCAGACAGTTGAGCCATTCAAGGCCGCCGCCGACCCCAAGTTCGACTGCTTCTATGTCTACCCCACCGTGTCGCTCGATCCGACGCCGAACAGTGACATGAAGGCCGGACTTGAGGAGCGGACCGTCGCCACCTTCCAGGCCGCACGTTTCGCGAAATACTGCCGCGTGTTCGCGCCGATCTATCGCCAGATCACGCTCGGCGCGCTGCGCACGGTGATGGGTGGCGGCGCCTTCACTGCCGATCGGGCGATGGCCTATGGCGACGTAAAGGCGGCGTGGGACCATTATCTCGCGACCGAGAACAAGGGGCTCGGCGTAGTGCTGATCGGGCACAGCCAGGGCTCGGGCATGCTGAAGGAACTGATCGCGCAGGAAATCGACGGCAAGCCGGTGTCGAAGCAGATCATTTCGGCAATGCTGCTCGGCACCAATGTCGCCGTGCCGGAGGGCAAGACGGTGGGCGGCGATTTCAAGGCGTTTCCGCTCTGCACTGCGGCGAGCCAGACCGGCTGCCTGATCACCTATGTCACCTTCCGCGCCGATGCGCCGCCGCCGGCCAATAGCCGGTTCGGGGTGGTCGAACAGCCAGGTATGATCGCCGCCTGCACCAATCCGGCGGCGCTGGGCGGCGGCAAGGCAGTCACCGACAATTATCTCGGCACGCGCGGCGCGGGGCTCGGCAGTGCGTTGCAGGCGCCGTGGGTGAAGGATGGTCCGGCGGTGACGACCCCGTTCGTCAAGGCGCCGGGGCTGGTGTCGGCCGAATGCGTGCGCAGCGGCAAGTTCAGCTATCTCGCGGTGACGGTCAACGCCGACCCCGCCGACCCGCGCACCGACACGATTGCGGGCGATGTCGTGATCCTCAACAAGATCCTGCCCGACTGGGGCCTGCATCTGATCGACATGCCGGTGACGATGGGCAATCTGGTCGAGCTGTCGAATGTGCAGGCGAAGGCCTGGGCGGCGAAGAAGCGGTGATCGCGATCTAAAGGACCTCCGTTCGTGTCGAGCGCAGTCGAGACACGGGCGCGAGGCGAACCGCCTGTTTCCCGCCCCTCGACTTCGCTCGGGACGAACGGGGGCCGGGCTTGCTAGCTGCCCCCAGGCACTAACCCCGCCGCAATCTTGCCCGCCGCCTGTTCGACCACGTCGAGCCGGTCCTCGCGCGTGTTGCCCAGCCGTACCAGCACATAGGCGTGCGGCTTGCCGTCACGCCCCGTGCCCCGGAAGGTCAGCACATATTGGCCGAGATGGCCGTTCATCGATGCGATCGCGGGGCCCTTGCCGTCGGCGGCGAAGCGGTTGAGCCAGGTCTGGCCGCCGTACACCGGGTTCTTCGGTGACGGTGTCTTCATGAAGGCGAGCCAGTCGGGCGCGATGACCTGCGACCCATCGGCGCCTTTGCCGTCGAGCAGCAGTGCGCCCATCCGCGCGAAATCATTCAGCGACAAATGGATCAACGACCCGCCGATTTGGGTCCCTGCGCCGTCGAATTCGAGGAAAGCACCGGTCGCGCCTGCGGGCTTGTAGAGCCGTTCGAATGCGAAATCGCGGTACGCCTTGGCGCGCGTCTTCGGGTCGCGGCTGTCGGTCAGCGTGCGCGCGACGATTTCGGCGAGGATGATCGTGGTGAGCGAGCTATACTCGAACTTCTCGCCGGGCCTGGCTTCGAGCGGCTGGCTGATCGCGCGGGCCGCCATGTTGGCGGTGCCGCTCACGAACAGCACTTGGTTGGTGTCGCTGGCCTCGATCGGCTTGCCGACCTCGGTGTGCTTGAGGCCCGAGGCCATGTTGAGCAACTGCCGCAGCGTGATTTTCGCACGGGGGTCGCCGGGAGTCTGCCATTCGGCGATTGGGGCGGGCGCGTCGAGCGTCAGCTTGCCGTCGCTCACCAGCTCGCCGACGAGCATCGCGGTCATTGTCTTGGCGGTCGACCAGCTGATGAAGCGATTGGCGTCCGAATAGCCCGGCGCATAACGCTTCGCGATCACCTTGCCGTCTTCGATCAGGATCGCGCCGCGGGCGTCGCCCTGATCAGCGGCGAAGAGCGGGCTCAGCACATCGTCTGCCGAGGCCGCGACCGGCGTCGCGCTGCCGATCAGCGTGAGCGCAGCGAGGGTGGGCAGGGCGAGCTTGCGTTGCATCGGCGGCAGGATAGAGTGCGCCCCCATGATGGCAAGACGCATTGGCTTCGGCGCGCTTTTGATCTTTTTCGCAGGCCTGATCGCGGCCTGGGCCTATGCGCGCTCGATCACGCCGCAGATCGAACTCGGCGTCGGCTATGGCGCGCGCGTGGCCTGCGCGTGCCGCTACATCGGCAATCGCGACCTGAAGAGCTGCTACAAGGATTTCGAGCCGGGGATGGAGCAGATCAGCCTGAAGGATGATCCCAAGCGCAAGACCGTGACCGCCTATGTGCCGCTACTAGCATCGCGCTCGGTGCGATTCGATCCCGTGCTTGGCTGCCAGGCCGAACCCTTCAAGGGGTCACCGCTCAAAGTCCCCTGATCGAAGGAGCTGCAATGGCCGACATCATTGCCGGACGGATGACAGCCAATCACAGCGGCGATATCGCGGTGTTCATCATCGGCATGCGCGTCAACCGGCTGTTGGCGGTGGGCAAATGGCTGCCGGTATTTCGGGCCATGGGCGCGATGCTCGGCGAATTGCACTGCGACCTCGGCAGCGGCTTTCTGGCGTATGAGATGTGCTGGAAATCGCCGCGCCAGCCGGTGCTGATCCAATATTGGGAATCGTTCGACGCACTGGAAGCCTATGCCGCCGACGCCGGCAAAGCGCATCGGCCCGCCTGGACTGCCTTCAACCGCGCGACCAAGGGCAATGACGCGGTCGGTATCTTCCACGAAACCTATGTCGTGCGCGCCGGGGCGAGCGAGACGCTGTACAATGATTTGCCCGCGTTCGGGTTGGGCAAGGCCAAGGGGCTGGTGCCCGCGACCGGTAACCGCGAAGCCGCGCGCAACCGGATGGCCGAGAGTTAGGCGAACGCGGCTTCGGCGCGTTCGGTCGCCATGATCCAGCCGCCGCCGAGCACGCGCTCGCCGGCGTAAAGCACGGCGGCTTGGCCGGGTGCGACGCCATATTCGGGGGCATCGAAGATGACCCGGTCGCCGTCGAGACGGGCGGGGACGGGCTTGGCGAGGCTGCGCACCTTGGCGGTCAGCGGTTCCAGATGATCGCCGCCGATCCAGTTGATCCCGCCGAGTCGCGCGGCACGGACCGCCAGTGCGCGCTTGGGGCCGACGATGACTTGCCGAGTCTCGGGCTCCAGCCGGATCACATAGAGCGGCTCGGGCGTGCCGCCGATTTCGAGTCCCCGGCGCTGGCCGACGGTGAAATGGATCAGGCCCTTGTGCTGCCCGAGCACGCGACCGCCCTGATCGACGATCTCGCCGCCGACTTCGGCCTCGGGCCGCAGCTTCTTGACGAGGCGGGCGTAATCGCCGTCGGGGACGAAGCAGATATCCTGACTATCGGGTTTCGCCGCGACGCCGAGCCCGATTTCGGCGGCGAGTTCGCGCACCCGCGCCTTGGGCATGCCGCCCAAGGGAAAGCGAAGATAATCGAGCTGTGCGGGCGTGGTCGCGAACAGGAAATAGCTCTGGTCGCGGGCAGGGTCGACCGCACGGTGCAACTCGGCGCCGCCTTCACCCTCTACCCGCCGGACATAATGGCCGGTCGCAAGGCAATCGGCGCCCAAATCGCGCGCGAGCTTGAGCAGATCGGTGAATTTCGGCCCCATATTGCACTTGATGCACGGGATCGGGGTGCGTCCGGCGAGATATTCATCGGCGAAATCGTCGATCACGGCTTCGCGAAACGCGGTTTCGTGATCGAAGACATAATGCGCGATGCCGAGCTTGTCGCACACCGCGCGGGCATCGCGGATATCGCGTCCAGCGCAGCAACTGCCCGCCCGCCCGACTGCTTCGCCGTGATCGTAGAGCTGAAGCGTGATGCCGATTGTCTCGGCGCCCGTGCGCGCAGCCAAAGCGGCGACGACCGACGAGTCGACGCCGCCTGACATCGCCACAACGATGCGCCGCGCGGTGGGGTTTGCGCCCAATTGGAAATCGCCCTCGGTCATGGCCGCGCAGATAGGGCGTGTGCCGCGCCGATGCAAAGCCGCGATGAAAATCGCCGTCAACTCAAGGCCTTTACCGGACCTTCAGACCCACGCCCCTATACCCTGCGATCAACATGAGTCTGTAGTGGAAGTGCTTGTGAATCTTGGTTTTCGCCGTCTGGAACCCGATCGGTCGGGCCCCATGCTGCCGGTTTCCTTTGCGGTATTGATGGTTGGCGTGGCCGCGCGCCAGGCGACCAGCCCGACCGCGCGGCTGGCGATGCGCATCGATCGTCCCGCCACGATTGGGGGCTCGCTGTTCCAGCAACGCGGGCCGTTCAACGCGGCCACGGCGGCGGCGCTCAGCAACTGGCAAGGTCAATGAAGAACGCATTTACCCCGCCGTTTCAGTTCGTGTTCAAGTCCGGCTGCTATCGGTCGTTACTGCAATTTGTGAGCGCTTGCGCCAATCGAGGTTTGTAAATGATCGAGAACCAGAAGATCCGCCCGGCAAAGGTGATCGGCCCGCTCGGCGAACCGCTGACGCTGGAGTCGCTCCCGCCGCCCGAGACGACGCGCTGGGTCGTGCGGCGCAAGGCCGAGGTTGTGGCCGCCGTCAATGGCGGGCTGCTGAGCGTCGACGAAGTCTGCGCGCTCTATAATCTGACGCTGGAGGAATTCGCAGGGTGGCAGCGGGCGATCGATCGCTCGGGCATGCCGGGTCTGCGCGTGACGCGGATCCAGCATTATCGCTCGCTGTACGAGCGCCAACAGAAATACTGATCGCTGCCAGTCCCCTGAGATCGGGGAACAAACCGGCCCTTCAATGAGTCTTCCCTCCATGCTCGGCGATCGAGCGCAATGGAGGGTAATATGGTCGGACTCATTATTTGGCTCGTCATCGGTGGCGTGGTTGGCTGGCTCGCAAGCATGGTGATGCGCACCGATGCGCAGCAGGGCATGATCCTGAATGTTGTCGTCGGCATCATCGGTTCGGTGATTGCCTCCTACCTGTTCGGCGGCGGCATCAACGATGGCATCACCGTCAAGACATTCATCTATTCGCTGATCGGCGCCGTCATTCTGCTGGCGATCGTCAATCTGGTCCGGCGCGGCGCCGTACGCTGATCGGCTAGCGGGCGGCGAGGCGCCGCAAAGGGGTCGCGCGGATCGGCCCGTGCGGCCCCTTTGTCATTCGTTTCGGGCCAAAATGCACCCATCTCGGGTTGCAGAGTCGGATAAAACGCGGCAAGGGCGCGCTTGGGTCACGCAGCCCTCTTGAGGTCAGTGATATATTTCGCTAACACAGCGACACAGTATAGGCGGCGCGGGCCGAGGCGAGAGTGGCTGACATGAATTATGAACCGGGGACGATCGGCAATGACGGGCGCTATGCGTTGCCCGACAGCGACGCGCGCGCGCCACGCCGGGGGCTCTGGATTGCCGTTGCGGTGGTCGTCATCGTCATCGCGGCGCTGCTTGGCTTCTGGGTTTTTGGCAAGAAAACCGCCGATGCTCCCGCTGATGCCAAGGCCGCGGCCAAGCAGATTCCGTCGGTGACGGTGGCCGTGCCGGGGCGCCAGCTCGTCGACCGCACGATCAGCGCAACCGGGTCGATTGCGGCCAAAGTCGACATGCCCGTCGGCGTGGCGGGCGAGGGCGGTCGCGTGACGGCTGTGCTTG
Source organism: Sphingomonas sp. (assembly GCA_019744885.1). Lineage (GTDB taxonomy): Bacteria > Pseudomonadota > Alphaproteobacteria > Sphingomonadales > Sphingomonadaceae > Sphingomonas. The sequence goes on along the minus strand of JAIETY010000078.1, from coordinate 1,171 downwards.
TTCAGCCCGGCCAATGGGTGCGCTCCGGCCAGGTGCTTGCGACGATCGACCGGTCAGTCCAGGTCGAAACCCAGGCCTCGCAGGCCGCCCAGATCGCGGTCGCCCAATCGGATGCGCGGCTCGCCCAGGCCGAGCTCGACCGTGCCAAGCAACTCGTCGATCGCGGCTTTATCTCAAAGGCCGATGTTGATCGCCGCACCGCAACGCGCGATGCGGCGCTTGCCCGCGTCAAGGTTGCGCAAGCGCAGCTCGATGAAATCCGCGCGCGCAATGGCCGCCTGCTGATCCGCGCGCCCGCCGCCGGGCTGGTGCTGACGCGCAGCGTCGAGCCGGGCCAGATTGTCAGCGCAGGGTCGGGCGTGTTGTTCCGCCTCGCTGCGGGTGGCGAGCTTGAGCTGCGCGCCGCGCTCTCCGATGCCGATATGGCGCAGATCCGCGTCGGTATTCCGGTGACAGTAACCCCGGTTGGCGACACGCGGACCTTTGCCGGCCATGTGTGGCAGGTGGCGCCGGTGATCGATCCGCAGACCCGGCAGGGCACGGTACGAATCGCGCTGCCCTTTGATCCTGCGCTACGTCCGGGCGGTTTTGCGGCGGCGACGCTGACCAGTGGCGTCTCGCAGTCGCCGCTGCTGCCGCAATCGGCGGTGCAGACCGACGGCAAGGGCAATTTCGTTTATATCATCAATGCCAAGCGCGAAGTGGTGCAGCGTCCGGTCAAGATCGGCCAGGTTTCCGATGCCGGGGTTGCCATCACCGAAGGGCTGGCCGGCAACGAGCAAGTCGTGGTTTCGGCGGGTGCGTTCCTCAGCCCCGGGCAAAAGGTTGTCCCCGTGCGGCAGAAGCGCGCGAGCTGAAGCGGACGTCGGGCAGGCATTTTATTCGTATCGCGCTTGGGTAAAGGCACAGGATCATGAGTTTCCGTAACATTTCGGCCTGGTCGATCCGCAATCCGATGCCTTCGATCGTGCTGTTCGTCGCGCTGTTGCTGGCAGGCGTCGTCAGCTTTTCGCGGATGCAGGTGAACGATAATCCGGACATCGACTTTCCGGCTGCATCGATCACGATCAGCCAGCCGGGTGCCGCGCCGACCGAGCTCGAAAAGCAAGTCACCCAGCGCGTCGAATCGGCGGTGCGCAGCATTGCCGGCATCGACGAAGTCAATTCGAAT
>JAIETY010000191.1 GCA_019744885.1 Sphingomonas sp. | reverse complement strand
CCGCCGCAGACGGCACCGTAAGGGGGATGACTGATGAAGATCAGATATGCGCTGAGTGCCATGGCAATCGTGGCAACATTTACCGGCCAGCAAGCAGCGGCCCAATCCGCGCCCGCGTCCGGCGCTGCAAGCGATCCAAAAGCAAGCACCGCGCAGGCGCGTGAAGCGAACGAAAGTGACGTCGTGGTCACGGCATCGCGCCGCGATACCGAATTGCAGGACACGCCGCTGCCCGTAACCGCGATTACAGGCAAGCAGCTCGAAGCACGCGGCCTGCTGTCGATCAGCGCTGCGGCCACCTTGATCCCCGGCGTCAGCCTGCTCAACAGCGAACCGGGCACCAACGAGATCACCATTCGCGGCGTCGGCACGTCGACCAGCACGGCAACGCAAACCGACGTCATCCAGAATTCGACGACATCGGTCTATCTTGACCAGTTGCCCGTGACGAGCACGATCCAGAAAACGCCCGACTATCGCTTTGTCGATTTGCAGCGGATCGAAGTTCTGAAAGGGCCGCAGGGCACGCTATATGGCCAGAGTTCGCTTGGCGGCGTGGTGCGCTATATCGCGAACAAGCCTGATCCGACCAAAACCTATGGCGGGATCAACACCTATGTGTCGGGCACCGAAAATGGCGGTGTCAATTATGGTGGCGACGGCTTTCTGAACATTCCGGTTACGGAAACGCTGGCGCTCCGGTTTGCGGGCTATGGCTATCGCAACAGCGGCTTCATTGATGTGGTCGGCACGGCGCGGGTGCGGGACGCCAATGTCGAAAGCACTTATGGTGGTCGCGCGGCGCTGCGCTGGAAACCGACCGACCGGCTGACAATCGATGTTACGGGCCTGTATCACAGCGTCGACCTGGGTTCGAACCAGTTGATCTCGTCCACCTACACCCCCGGCCTGACGACACGGCGCGGTTTCCCGGTCGATTTGCGGCCATTGAGCCTGAACCGGCTGGAAACCGAGCATCTCCAGCCCTCTTTTGAACGCGCATGGCTGGTTACCGGCGACATCCGTTATGCCTTTGATGGCTTCGACGCCAATGTCATTGTCGGACAGAAAAATGTCTTTTCTACATCGAAGTTCGAAGCGGTCGAGTTGATTGGTCGCACCGAGTCCTACTCGAACAACACAACGACCGGCGACAATTCGACGACCACGGTCGAATTTCGACTTTCGTCAAATTGGGAAAACAAGCTGATCGACTGGAATATCGGCCTGTATTACGAAAATTCTGGTGGCACGATCATTACCAGATCGGTCCAATCGGGGATTACGTTTGACTTGCTCGACGGGGCATTTGAACCGTTTTTCAGACTGCTCATTCGACCGGGCGATGTGACACTCGATTCGGGCAGGCAGCTGAATTACAAGGAAATTGCAGGCTTTGGTGAAGTCACGTTCAACCTGACCGAGCGACTGAAGCTGACGGGCGGCTTCCGCCGTTCAAATGTTGACAATAATTACCGCTGGGTAAGAGCCGCCGGGACTCTCGATGGACTTATCGGCCGCACCGCATTGCTGAACATCAACCAGACGCAGAACCAATCGATCAATACCTATAAGGGCAATATCTATTACCGGCTGAACCCCAACGTCTTGTTCTATGGACAGGTAGCAACAGGTTATCGACCGGGCGGGTTCAATCCTGGCAACGCACAGGCGAGGCCAACAATTCCTGACACAAACTACCGGTCAGACGATTTGATCAACTACGAAATCGGTGTCAAAACGCAGGCTTTTGACAATCGGCTGATCTTTAACCTGTCTGCGTATCGGATTGATTGGAGCAACATCCAGCTATCTGCGGTGCAACTGGTTTCGCCATTCCCTGCCGCAGTCATCAACGCCGGAACCGCGCGGATTTATGGTATCGAGGTTGAAACAAGTTTCAAAGCGTCCAGAAATCTGACCTTGTCGGCCAATTACGCCTTTACCGACGCCACGCTGATCAGGGCATCGACATCGCCGATTCCGGGTTTCAGCAACCCGCCGGGCCGACCGGGTGACCCACTGCCGGGGACGCCCCAACATGCCTTCAGCTTTCTTGGTGACTGGAACAGCCAGCTGACAGACAATATCAAGATGGTCGCCAACTTCACCTATCGCTACATCGGCGATCGACCGGCGGCGATCGGCAATCCCTTTCCACTCGCCGAATATCACATGGTCGATTTGCGCGCAGGGCTTCAGTTCAAGAACGGCTTCACGCTGACCGCCTTTGCCGACAATGTGACCAACACGATCGCCGCCACGCAGCGAGTCGACGCAGTGCTCGCCAGCGGTCAACCGTTTCAGTATTTTAATATTACACGCCCGCGCACAGTCGGCCTGCGCGGTAGCTTCAACTTCTGAGCTCCCAACTTGTGGGGAAGCGGGGCTTATTGGGCGCCGCTTCCCCTTTATTTTTTGGAACGTTGCGCGTTGGCGATCAGTAGACAGCTCGGGCAATTGCATCGATCGATCAGTCAGCGGGGCAAAACTTTCGATCGCAGGCATGTTCTCTAATCTACTGATGGGGTGATTCGATGACGGTGAGGCAGACTCGACTTGGGGCAATTGACGGCCTCGACCGTGAACGGTCGTCGTCCTTCCTGGCGATCCCCTACGCCGCGCCACCGGTTGGGTCGTTGCGCTGGATGCCTCCTGCCCCGCCCGCTGCATGGTCTGGCACGCTCGACGCGACCAAACACCCCAATCGCTGCTTCCAGGCCCCGTTCCCCCCTGAACTCATGCCCAAGGGCGGCATTCCGGGCGCGTTGAGCGAGGATATGCTCTACCTGAACGTCCACACGCCTGCCGCAGACGACAAGAAGCGCCCGGTGATGGTGTGGATCCATGGTGGCGGCTTCACGCTCGGCTCCGCCAATGATTTCGATCCGATCAGCTTTGTCGAGCATCACGACGTGGTCGTGGTCTGCATCAACTACCGGCTCGGGCTGTTCGGCTTTCTCGATCTCAGCCGCTTCGGCCCGGAATATGATGGCAGCGTTGCGCTCGGCTTTCAGGACCAGATCGTGGCGATCAAATGGGTCGCCGACAATATCGCCGATTATGGTGGCGACCCCGCCAACATCACCATTTGTGGCGGCAGTGCGGGGGCGGGCGCCGTCCTGGCCCTCCTCGCTGCGCCCACGGCAAGGGGCCTGTTCCACAAGGCGATCGCCATCAGCCCGCTGGAGGTGAGCGCATCGGCGCCCGATATCGTCACGCCGTGCGCTGCCCATCTGCAGATGGAGGAACGCGCCTTCCTCGAGCATCTGAGGGCGATGTCAGCGCAGGAACTCTACGACTTTCAGGCCAATGGCGGCATCGGCAGCGCCGCGTGCATCGACGGCACGATCATCGTCAAATCGATCCCCGACGCGATCCGCGAGCACGTCAATCCCGTGCCGCTGCTCGTCGGCTGCGTGCTGCAGGAGGGCAATATGCTGACGGCGGCGATTGGCGATAACCCGCCCGTCTTCAATATGATCGAAGCTGGCCTCGTCGCCAATGCGGGCGGCGGCGACGCGGCGCGCTATACGGCCTATCTGGACAAGATGAGCGCGGGGCGCACCCCGGCCGACCGCATGAACCAGATGTGGGGCGATTATTTCCGCGCCTTCACGCTGCGCGCGGCGCAGGCCTCGACCGACGGCGGCACGCCCGCCTGGGTCTATACCTTCGCCGTGCCGACCGAGCATGAGCATGGGCCCACCCACGGCGCCGACGTCACTTTCGCGTTCGATGCCGTCGGCGATATCGACGACGGCGAATGGCGCGCCTTCTACCAGAACAACGAAGCGAACCGGGCGGTTGCGGCGATGTGGTCAGGCACGCTGGTCACTTTCATGCGCAGCGGCAATCCCAATTCGCCCGCACTGCCGCATTGGCCGGTCTATGACGCGCAAAGCCGGTCCTGCATGGTGCTCGAGGGCGAGCCGAAATTGGTCAACGGGCCCGATAGCGCTGAGGCGCTGGCCGCCTACGGCTTGTAACGCTATGCCGAAGCCGCCGCGTCCTGCGCGGCATCCACCAGCCGCGCCACGTCAACAAAGTTAGGCACCGCGCACGCCGCTGCATACTCATCCCGCAGCCGCGCAACCAGGTTCGCCACACTCGGCAGATCGTCGATCAAGTCGATCCCCTGCCCTGCCGACCACAAATTGCTCCACGGCTTTACCTCAGGCGGCAGGTGATCATGCCCCATGCCCTTGGTCTGCGGACGCGGAAGGTTCGCTGGATCGAGGCCAAGCCGCTGCATTGACGGGATCAGCCAGTTGGCGGCGACCCCCGCGATGTCGGGCGTGAACATCAAGTCCTCGGAATGGCCTTCAACCAGCATTCGCGCATAGGCCGGATCGACCGCTGCTTCCTGCGTGGCGATGAACCGCGTCCCCATATAAGCGAGATCGGCCCCCAGAATCTCCGCCGCACGGATGCCCGCCCCGGTCGAGATCGATCCGGCCATCAGCAGCGTACCGTCGAAAATCCGCCGAATGCGCGGGATCAACGCGAGATGGCCGACCGTGCCCGAATGCCCGCCCCCGCCCGAGCCGACACAGGTCAGCCCGTCGACCCCGGCGGCAATCGCCTTTTCGGCAAAACGGAACGAGGTGACATCGTGGAAGATGGTCATGCCGCGATCATGCACCGCTTGCGTCAGCTCGCCCGGATTGCCCACCGCGCTGATGATCAGCCGCACGCCGTATCGCTGGCACGTGTCGAGATGGCGGGCCAATTCGGTCGGCTCCATCCGCGTCGGCAGGTTGATCGCCACCGGCCCAACACGCGCGCCCGGGTTATCCCCGGCGAAACGATCGAGATCGTCGCTCATCTGCGCCAGCCACGCTTCGAACAGCTCGAAACTGCGCGCATTATGCCGGGGAAGCGCGCCGACGATCCCCGCCTTGCACGCCGCCGTCACCATCGCTGGATTGCTGATCAGGAACATCGGCGCGCAAACGGCGGGCAGGACGATCGAGTCGCGAATGAAGGGATCGAGTGCCACCGCGTAAGCTCCCTATATGCCCAAGGCTCGCTAGTCGTCGAAACCCACAAACACGGCGGCCTCTTCGACCGACTTGCGCTCCGACACCACGGCATTGGCCGGGAAATCATCATCGGGCCAGCCGAGCGCGATGCTTTTCATGATCACCTGATCGTCCGCAATCCCGGCATGTTCGCGCACCACGGGTGATTGCATGATCCCCTGGCTGTTGATCACCGCGCCCAGCCCGCGTGACCAGGCGGCGTTGACCAACGCGGTCGCCACCGCGCCGCAATCAAACGGCGTATCGTCACTGCCGTCGAGCACCTTGTCATAAGTGATGATCACGCAGACCGGCGCATCGAACTGGCGGAAACCGCGCAATACCCAGTCGGTACGCGCCGCCTTGTCGTCGCGCTCGATTCCCATGGCGGCGAAGAGCTGCTTGGCGACACCCACCTGCCGGTCGCGGTGCTTTCCTTCAAACGCCTGGCCCGTACGAAACTCACGCGACTGGGGCACGCCAGCGACCATTCGTTCGGTGTTGCCCGCCCGAATCCGGTTCAGCGGTTCGCCGGTGATGACATAGAAATTCCACGGCTGAACATTCATCGACGAGGGCGATCGCATCGCCAGGCCGATAATCTCTTCGATCAGCTTCCTTGGCACCGCATCGGGCTTGTAGCCACGGATGCTGCGGCGACCGAGCACGACCTGGTCGTAGCCATGCTTGATATCGTCACTGTCAGTTGCGCTCATGCCAGATTCATCACTCAGCCGCTACCACTTCGCGGTCGATCACGCGCGGCCCACGCACCAGCATACCCGGTCGCGCGCCCGTCGGCGATCCGTCACGGAACGTCACTTGCCCGTTCTTGATCGTCGCGCGGTACCCTTCGGCCTTTTGCAGCAATCGCTTGCCCCCCGCAGGCAGATCGAACGCCAGATACGGCTTCAACAAGCGCAGCCCGGCCATGTCGATCAGGTTGAGGTCACCCAGCATCCCCGGCGCGATCCGCCCCCGGTCACCCAGCCCATAGCTGTCGGCGGTGTGCGAACTGAGCCGCATCACCGCATGTTCGAGCGAGACCCGCGCGCCGCGCGTGCGATCCCGCACCCAATGGGTCAGCATGAAGGTGGTGCTCGCCGCATCGCAGATCGAGCCGCAATGCGCACCGCCATCGGCGAGGCTGACCACCGTATCCTTGTGGTGCAGCAGCTCGGCGATGTGATCGAGATGCCCTTCGACATAGTTGAGCATCGGCAGATAGATGAAGCCACGCCCTTCGTCCGCCATCATCACGTCATAGGCATATTCCGCCGGATCGCGCCCCTCGCTCGCGGCGAGCGCGGCGATCGACTGGGCGGCGGTCGGCTCGTAGTCGGGCTGCTCGCCGAGCGTATATTGCTCGTGCCAGTCCTGAAAAACCTGGAGCATCATGTCGTTGAGCTTCACGCCCGGCGGCGCGATCGGCTCGGCCAGCAGTTTCGCCTTGAACGCCGGGTCCTTCAGCGCGGCGAGTTGCTCCTCCCAGAGCTTGCCGGCGATCGCCCGCCAGCTTGGGCGCAACAGGAAGGGGTGCGCGGTCGCCCGCCAGTTCATCAGGATGCCGGTGCCGCGCAGCGCGATCTGCGCGGTAATGTTGGCACCGCGCGCATTGGCTTCCTCGGTCCGGCGCATCTGTTCGCGCCAGCTTGCCTGCACAAGCTTGGACTGAATCAGCGCATAGCTAACCGGCATGCCCGTCTCGCGCGACACTTCCTCCATCCACGCGAATTCCTCGGCGCAAGGGTTGAGGTCCGATGCCAGTTCGAACACGCCGTGCCCGGCGCGCTTGATCGCCTGACCAATGCCGACCAGCTCGTCGCGCGCGGCATAGGTGCCGGGGACGACGCTGCCGTCGCTCGAGCGGTGGACTACCGTACGGCTGGTCGAAAAGCCGAGCGCCCCGGCCTTGAGCCCCTGCTCGACGATATCGGCCATCGCAGCGATATCCTCGGGCGTCGCCGCCTCATTGCGCGCGCCGCGCTCGCCCATCACATAGGCGCGCACCGCGCCGTGTGGCACCTGCGCCACGACATCGACAGTGCGCGGCATGCGCTCCAATACATCAAGATATTCCGGAAACGTCTCCCACCCCCAGGTCAGTCCTTCGGCGAGCGCCGATCCGGGGATGTCCTCCACCCCCTCCATCAGCGCAATCAGCCAGTCGTGGCGGTCGGGCGCGGCGGGCGCGAAGCCGACGCCGCAATTGCCCATCACAACCGTGGTGACGCCATGCCATGAGGAGGGCGCAAGCTCGGGGTCCCAAGTCGCCTGCCCGTCATAATGGGTGTGCACATCGACAAAACCCGGCGTGATGATCAGGCCGGTCGCGTCGATCTCCTCATGCCCCCTGCCCGTCACCGTGCCGACATTGCTGATGAGGCCGTCATCGATCGCGACATCGCCAAGATACCGCGCGGCTCCCGTACCATCAACGATCGTACCGCCGCGAATAACCAGATCATGCATGGTTTGGCTCCCGTGCCTCGATTGGAATGGGCGCACCCGGCGCCATGAAAGCCCTTTTGCCGATACCACCCAGCGCGGTCCAGCCCATGGCAAAACCGGATAGCCTGCATGGCATATGCCGACAAGGATGGGGCGCTGCGACACCATTTGCGCGTCAATATGGCAGCTTTCGCCATGGGAAGGACCTGCGTATTGCCCGAAATTCGGGCGGGTTTGGACAGGAGTGGGTAATGGCAACGATCGTGCACAGTGACGACCGGACAGCCGACATTGCAATGGTGGCGGAACGATTCGCCGCCGATGGCTTTGCCGTGGTGCATGATCTTGCCGATGCCGATTGCGTTGCCGAGCTGCGCCGGGTCTATGACGGGATGCTCGATGGTTCGATCCCGTGCCCGACGACCGACCGGATGCTGGGCGGCGTCACACGCCAGATCACCACCCCGCACCGTCACCACCCCGCATTCCGCGACAATATCGCTGTCGAGCGCGCCAAGGATTACGCGGCAAAAATTCTGGGCTGCGATCGCCCCGACATCATTTTTTCAATGATGATCTACAAGCCCGGCGGCCACGACAAGGATACGCCGTGGCATATGGACATGTCCTACACCCATATGCCCGCGCTGTGGCCGGGGGTGCAAATACCCAATAATCTGAACATCACCTTCTGGCTCGCGCTCGACGATGTCGATGAGACGATGGGCTGCATGGAATTCATCCCGGGCGTCCAGAATAATCCAATGCCAGAACATATCGTCGCATCAGGAGAAGCGACCGACGATTCGCGGCTGCTGGCGATCCGCGATCCGGAATCGGTGCTGGATCTGTCGATGGCGGTGAAATGCCCGATACCGGCCGGCTCGGCGACGGTGCACGGCTATTCGGTGCCGCATTTCACCGGACCCAATCGGTCAACCCGCCAGCGCCGCGCCTATATCTTCAGCTTCGCGCGGCCCGATATCGCCGAGGTGATGACCGACGTGTTGTTGAAAGGCCGACCACAGGCCTGAACCAAAAGGCCAGACAGGCTCTGACGTGCCCCCCGTCTTTCATCGAGCTGCGACCAGATACCGACGATTGTTCAAGCTGCTAGCCGATCTAGGACCACTCGGCTGACGTCTGCTTTCGCGATGCAACTGATGGAACCTGTCAGGCAGTGACCGGCCCGTGAACCGCCCGCCGCTGAACACGGCTGGGTCGGAGGGTGAGCGATTGGGCAGCATTTTATCAATCACTTACTGCCGCATTGGTGATCGATAAAATCGTGATCGACAGGGGCAAGGCATGCCGCTTCAGTCCGACGCGGGAAGCAACTCTTGCAAAAAATCGGCTTTTAGATGGTGCGGGCGGTCGGGGTCGAACCGACACTCCTTGCGGAACCGGATTTTGAGTCCGGCGCGTCTACCAATTTCACCACGCCCGCGTGTCGCGCTTCGCTAGCCGAGCCGCGCGCGCTCGACAAGACGCTTCACGCGCGGGGCGCCTGCCGACGATAACTCAATGCTTCGGCAATATGGATCCGACCGACCGCGTCGCTGCCAGCCAGATCGGCGATCGTGCGCGCGACACGCAGGATGCGGGTGTAGCCGCGAGCCGACAGCCGCATTGCCTCGGCCGCTTGCGCGAGCAGCTTGCGCCCCGGCTCGTCGGGCGTCGCGTGATCGTCGAGCAGCGGCCCCTCCGCCTCGGCATTGGTCCGCGCGGCATGCCCTTCGTAGCGCGCGCGCTGCACCGCACGGGCGGCAGCGACGCGCGCCGCGACTTCGGCGGATCCCTCCGCAGGCGGCGGCAGCACCAGATCGGCCGCGCTCACGGCCTGAACTTCGACGTGCAGGTCGATCCGGTCGAGCAGCGGCCCCGACACTTTCGCCTGATAATCGGCAGCGCAGCGCGGCGCGCGCGAACACGCCAGCGCGGCGTCGCCCAAATGCCCGCAGCGACACGGGTTCATCGCCGCGATCAACTGCACCCGCGCCGGGAAAGTGACATGCGCATTGGCGCGCGCGACGCTGACCGTGCCCGTCTCGAGCGGCTGGCGCAGCGAATCGAGCACGGCGCGCTGGAACTCGGGCAGTTCGTCGAGGAACAGCACGCCCAGATGCGCGAGGCTGACCTCGCCGGGCTTGACCTTCAGCCCGCCGCCGGTGAGCGCCGCCATCGATGCCGAATGATGCGGGCTGCGGAACGGCCGCGTCCGCGTCAGCCGCCCGTTCTGGAGCGTCCCGGCGACGCTCGCGACCATGGAAACCTCCAGCGCCTCGGCCGAATCGAGCGGCGGGAGGATTCCTGGGAGGCACGACGCGAGCAGCGATTTCCCTGCACCCGGCGGGCCGACCATCAGCAGATTATGCCCGCCCGCAGCGGCAATTTCGAGCGCACGTTTGGCGGTTTCCTGGCCCTTGACCTGCCTGAGATCAGGACCGTGCCCCGGTGGCTCTGCCTCGCCAGGTGACGGCGTCGCCAGCAGGCCGTGCCCCTTGAAGTGGTTGAGCAGTGTGAGAAGATCGGGCGCGGCAATCACTTCGATCGCGCCCGCCCACGCCGCTTCAGACCCCTGCGCGGCGGGACATACCAGCCCCTTGCCATGCTCCGATGCATGCAGCGCGGCGAGCAACACCCCCGGCGACGGCGCGATCCGCGCATCTAGTCCGAGCTCGCCGACGATGACGTACTCCGCCAGCGTCTCGGCATCGACCACGCCCATCGCCGCAAGCAACCCGACCGCAATCGGGAGGTCGTAATGCGACCCTTCCTTGGGCAGATCGGCGGGCGACAGATTGACCGTGATCCGCTTGGGCGGCAGCGCGAGGCCAAGTGCTGCGATCGACGCGCGCACCCGTTCGCGGCTTTCGGCCACCGCTTTGTCGGCGAGACCGACAACATTGAAGGCGGGCACGCCCGGCGCAAGCTGCACCTGCACTTCGACACTGCGCGCCTCAAGCCCGAGATACGCCACTGTCGATACGATCGCGACCATGCCCCAACCCCCGGACTAATCCCCCGTTCATAACGACTTCGCAGATTGAGGGAAGCTGGCGCAGGACGTGTCTTGCGCAGCCAATACACGAGGACCATATGCCCGTTGTGACGCCCGCCCCTGCCCCTCGCCGCAATCCCGCCGCGCGCACCGCACTGACGGGGCTCGGGCTCGCGCTGATGCTGTTGTCGCCGGTCGTCGGGATTATCCCGGGTCCGGGCGGCATTCCGGTGTTTGCGGCGGGGCTCGCGCTGGTGTTGCGGAATTCGGACAAGGGCAAGCGCCTGTTCGTGCGCGCCAAGCGGCGATGGCCGAAGCTGGGCTACTACGCCGACATTGGCCTGCGCCGCAGCAGCGCGCGGCGTCGGCGGGCGCGTGAGAAGGCGGCCGTTGCGAATTGACAATGCACGCTGCCTTGGTTATCGGGACCGCTTACACGGCCGCCTGCTTTGGGCGGCCTTTTTCTGTCGATCAGGGAATGAGTGATGAAGCGGACCTTCCAACCGAGCAATCTGGTGCGTGCTCGCCGCCACGGCTTCCGCGCGCGGATGGCCACGGTGGGCGGTCGCAACGTCCTGCGCGCCCGCCGCGCGCGCGGCCGCAAGAAGCTGTCGGCCTGACCACAGCCGTCGGCGACGCCGACATTCGGATATTGGCGCGCCGCGCGGATTTCCTCGCGGCGAATGCAGGCAAACGTGCGCCGATGCCGGGCTTCGTCCTGCTCGCGCGTGACCGTGCCGACGGCGAAGCGGCGATGCGCATCGGCTATACCGTCACCAAGAAAATCGGCGGCGCGGTGGTGCGCAACCGGCTGAAGCGCCGCCTGCGCGCCCTTGCGCGTGAGCTGCTGCCCGAAGCGGGCCTGCCTGGCCACGACCATGTGTTGATCGGCCGCGGCGACGGCGTGACGCGCGACTTCCAATTGCTCCGCGCCGATCTGCGCAAGGCATTGGCAAAGGTCGCGCGGTGACGCTCGACGGACTGTTCACCCGGCTGCTGATCGCCCTGGCGCGCGGCTGGCAAATCGGCCCGTCGGTGGTGCTGCCGTCCTCATGCCGCTATTCGCCAAGCTGTTCGGCCTATGCAATCGAGGCGCTTCGCCGCTATGGCGCCGCCAAAGGTTCATGGCTGGCGGCAAAGCGGATCGCGCGCTGCCATCCATGGGGCGGGCATGGCCATGATCCAGTGCCGTGACCCAATGCCGTGATTTGAATCGATCGGGGAATCCCAAGTGAGTGACGACAATCGTAACCTGCTGATCTTCGCTATCGTCGCGGCGTTCATTCTGCTCGGCTGGCAATTTGTCGCGCCGTATCTGCTGCCCCCCCCGCGTCCGCCGGTCGCGAGGGTTGATAACGCGCCCTTCAAGGTGACCAAAAGCGCCGCCGATTCCCCCGGCAATAATGGTGCCCCGGTCGTGCGCGACCGCGCGGTCGTGCTGCGCGAAACGCCTCGCGTGACGATTGCCACGCCGTCGGTGCAGGGGTCGATCAACCTGAAGGGGGCGCGGCTCGACGATCTCGTGCTCGTCCGCCACCGCGAAACGATCGACAAGAAATCGCCGCCGGTGCGGCTGCTGTCGCCTTCGGGCACCACCCACAGCTATTTCGCGGGCTTTGGCTGGGCGGGCGACGGGATTGCGGCGCCCAACAAGGATACGGTCTGGACCGCCGACGGCACGCAGCTGACCCCGCAGCGCCCCGTCACGCTCAGCTGGACCAATCCGCAGGGGCTGCGCTTCCAGATCAAATTCGCGATCGACGCGAATTACATGTTCACGGTGCAGCAGTCGGTCGCCAATCCGGGCGCCGCGCCGGTCACCGTCAAGCCCTATGGCCTGATTTCGCGCACGGGCGTGCCGCACGAACTCGACAATTGGGCGAACCATGTCGGCCCGGTCGGGGTGTTCGGCCCCGGCGCCAATTACGATATCACCTATCAGAACCTACAGGGCAAGGACGCGAGCTTCTGGGGCAAAATGTTCGGCAGCAACGCCAAGGCGGGGGAAAATTATTTCGACCACCGCGGTGGCTGGCTTGGCTTCGGCGACATCTACTGGCTGGCGGCGCTCGTGCCCGATCAGAATACCCAGGTTCACGCGGGCTTCCGGGGCGCACCGGGCGATGTGTTCCAGGCCGACTACACCGCCGCGCCCGTCAAGGTCGCACCCGGCAAGGTCGCGACCCAGACGTCGCGCTTCTTTGCCGGCGCCAAGGAAGTTGCGCTGATCGACGGCTATCAGGACAATTCGGGCATCGCCAATTTCGACAAGGCAATCGACTGGGGCTGGTTCCGCGTGATCGAAAAGCCGATCTTTTACTATCTGTCGTTTCTGTCGCAGCTGATCGGCAATTTCGGCTTCGCGATCATTGCGCTGACGATCACCATCCGCGGGCTGCTGTTCCCGATCGCGCAGCGCCAGTTTGCGTCGATGGCGAAGATGAAGGCGATCCAGCCGAAGATGAAGGCGCTGCAGGAACGCTATAAGGACGACAAGGAGCGCCAGCAGAAGGAAATCATGGCGCTGTACAAGGCCGAGGGCGCCAATCCGCTCGCGGGCTGCCTGCCGGTGCTGCTCCAGATTCCGATCATGTATGCGCTCTACAAGGTGCTGCTGCTGACGATCGAGATGCGGCACCAGCCGTTCGTGCTGTGGATCCGCGATCTGTCGGTGCCCGACCCGGCGACGATCCTCAATCTGTTCGGCCTGCTGCCCTATACCGTGCCCGCCTTCCTCGCGATCGGCGTGATCCCGGTGCTGCTCGGCGTGTCGATGTATTTCCAGTTCAAGCTCAACCCCGCACCGATGGATGAGGCGCAGAAACAGGTGTTCGCGATCATGCCGTGGATGCTGATGTTCGTGATGGCGCCGTTCGCGGTCGGCTTGCAGCTCTATTGGATCACGTCGAACGTGCTGACGATCCTGCAGCAGCGCATGCTCTATGCGCGCCACCCGGAGATGTTGGCGCCTGCGAAATGAGCGATGACGAAACCGAAGATGGTGTGTTCAGCGAAGAAGCGATTGAGGCGGCGCGCAAGCTGTTCGCCGGACCGATCGCCTTTCTGAAATCGGCACCGGGGCTCGAGTATCTGCCTGATCCCGACGTGCCCGAAATCGCGTTTGCCGGGCGGTCGAACGTCGGCAAATCGTCGCTGCTCAACGCGCTCACCGGCCGCAACGGCTTGGCGCGGACGTCGAACACGCCGGGGCGCACGCAGGAACTCAATTTCTTCGACATCGGCAGCCCGCTCGCGTTCCGGCTGGTCGACATGCCCGGCTATGGTTTTGCCAAGGCGCCGAAGGACGTCGTCAAGAAATGGCGCTTCCTGATCAACGATTTTTTGCGCGGGCGGCAGGTGTTGAAGCGCACGCTGGTGCTGGTCGATGCGCGGCATGGGTTGAAGGATGTCGATCACGAGATCCTTGAGATGCTCGACAAGGCAGCGGTGAGCTATCGCCTCGTGCTGACCAAGGCCGACAAGATCAAGCCGACCGAACTTGCGACGGTGCTCGAAGCCACGGCGGCTGAGGCGCGCAAGCACCCGGCGGCGCATCCGCAAATCCTGAGCACGTCGAGCGAAACCGGGCTCGGCATCGCGGAGCTCCGCGCGGCGGTGGTCGAAGCGCTGGGTTAGCGCGGAAATGGGCTGACGTGCTTCACGGGCCCAATCCTCCCCCGCCAGGGGGAGGTGGCGCCGAAGGCGACGGAGGGGGAGGTCAGCGGCGCCCTTTCAGATAGAGCGGCGTGCTTCCTCCCCCTCCGTCAGCTCCGCTGACACCTCCCCCTGGCGGGGGAGGATCGATATGGTGAACCCCACCGGCCCAAGCCGCTTTTAGCGCAGCACCTTCTCCAGCCATTGCCGCGGGCGGGCGGTCGGCTTGGGCTTGCCGTCTAGCCGCACCATGCGAACCACGGTGATCGGGTTCGCCAACATCTGCCCGCGCGTGACTTCATTGCCGCCCGTCGTCGGCGCCGCAAGGATTTTGCGCACAACGTCCATCCCCCCCACCACATGGCCGAACGCGGCATAGCCCTTTGATGTCTTGCTGAAGTCGAGCGACGGAATCGGCCCCACGCAGATGAAATAATTGCCGCCCGCCGATTTGGGATCATCGTGCCGCGCCATCGAAATCGTGCCGTCGAGATGCTTGATGCCGGTCTTGTCGGTCGTCTCAAGCGGGAAAGGCGGCAGGATGCGGCGCGCGTCGGTCTTGATCCCGCCCTGGACAAAGCCGAAGCGCGGATCGGTCCGCTTGCGCGCCGACCGGTAGAAAGTCGTGCCGTCGAAGCGGCCATCATCGACATAGGCGAGGAAATTGGCGGTGGTCGCCGGCGCACGCCGGGTGTCGAGCGCCAGCGTGATCGCACCCACCGATGTGTCGATCCGCACCCGGACCAGCCCCGACCCGCCCTTCGCCGACGCCCCACCCGGCAGCAGCAACGCGGCGGCCATCATCACCAACACCAAACGCAGCCACACGACCCAGTTTCTCCACTTCACGACGGCGGCGCACCGCGCGCCGGTTGCCGCCGCGCGAGCCCCTCGCTATCCCCGCAACATGCTCAAGCTCATCATCGGCAACAAGGCCTATTCCTCCTGGTCGCTGCGCGGCTGGCTCGCCTGCAAGCTGTCGGGGCTGCCGTTCGAGGAAGTCGTCGTCCCGCTCTACGACGCCGACTGGGACAAGCGCCGCGAGGGCGACGAGTTCGCGCCGTCGAGCGGCAAAGTGCCGATCCTGTGGGACGGCGA